>DASUJB010000073.1:0-35071 GCA_036279475.1 Acidimicrobiales bacterium
CTGATCTACTCCGAGAGGTCTCGGACTCGGTAACAGCCGCGGCTGAGGCTCTGCAGGTCGACCTGCAGAGCCTCAGCCGCGGCTGTTACCGAGTCCGAGACCTCTCGGAGTAGATCAGGACCCTCGTCGGTCAGGTGCCGGCCGTAGCCACGGATGTCAGCCAGAGCCGCGTCGGTACCCTCGGCGTCCACCCCGTAGACGGCGAGGGTTGTTTGCTCCGCATGGGCGAAGCAGGTCAGCACGACCGCAACGCACAGTGCATGCAGACCGAAATCGAGGGGGCGCGGTTCCGAACGGAACGGGCTCGACACGACGATCTCGAGCTCGTCCATCCCCCGCTGATCAAGGGTGAACAACCGCAAGGTGCAGTCACGGCGCCCGGCCGGCCGACGTCGCTACCGCCGTCGGGGTCTTCGACCAAGCGCACCTCACCCGCCACTTCAAGCGCCACACCTCGGTCAACCCGGCCACCTTCGCCAGCCGCTCCTGACGCCCGATCGGTGCACTTGACCTCCCACCGACCTCCGTGGGATAGAGGGGACACGAACCTCCGACTCGCGAGCGGGTCCCCCAGTGAGCCGAGCTGTCATGCAACCCGTGGCGGTTCGAGCGGTCATCGAGACAGGAGTTGGGTCTCACCTGGGAACGACCGACACATCCACCGGACGACCCGGACCCTTGGTGATCTGGGATTTCGACGGCACGATCGCCGACACGTTCGCGGCCATCCGGGTCGCCTCTGAGCGGGCGCTAGCCGTGCACGGCCTCCCGCCGGCCGATGAGGCCACGCTGCGCTCATCGGTCGGGCTGAGCCTCCCGCGGATCTTCGCACGACTGGTGGGAACCGAGGGTGGCGACCGGCTCATCGACGCCCTGACCGCGACCTACCGCCGGGAGTTCGTCACAGCTGGCCCCCAGCACACGAGCCTGTTCCCCGGGATCGAGGCGCTGCTCGCCGAGCTGGGCGACGCGGCGGTCACGTCGGTCGTCGCGACCAGCAAAGGTCGCGCCGGCGTGGTGATGATGCTCGACCGGCTCGAGATCGCCGGCCACTTCGCCGGAGTGATCAGCGACGACGACGTCCAGAACAAGAAGCCCCACCCCGAGATGGTGCTCACGGCGTGCGCACGAGACGGCCGCCTCCCCAAGGACGCAGTCGTGGTCGGCGACACCGAGTTCGACATCGAGATGGGACGAGCGGCGGGCGCGTCCACCATCGGCGTCACATGGGGGAACAAGGCACGCGCCGACCTGGCTGGCGCCCGGCCCACCCACCTCGTCGACGACGTCGAGGAGCTCGCCTCGCTCCTGCGGCGCGACGTCCGGGCGCGAACCCCATGACGAGCGACCCGGAATGGTCGGCAGCCTCAGCTGTACTGCACCCCGAGGCCGCGCCCAGCGACACGCTCACCCCGGATCGACGCCGAGTCGTCATGCCCATGCAGGACATCCAGCGCCGACGCGAGCTCGGGGGGCAGGGCTCGAACCTGCAACAACCAGCTCCAAAGGCTGGCGTTCTACCAGTTGAACTACCCCCGACGGAGCGGCCTCACCGTACCCGTCCCCCCGCCCGGGGCCCCATCCCCCGGGTTGGAGGGGGCCGGCGGGCGCCGGTAGGGTGTCTCGCCTCATGGGCTCTCTCATCAAGAAGCGCCGCAAGCGCATGCGCAAGAAGAAGCACAAGAAGATGCTGAAGCGCACCCGCTGGCAGCGCCGGGCCGCGGGCAAGTAGCCGGCGGCCGCCACATCTCGGCTGCGTGGACGAGCGCCCCGATGACGGGGCGCTCGTCGCGCGCCGGGCGTCACCAGTAGGCGGGGACGGCGCGGGCCACGATGCGGCCCGCGCCCGGGAAGGCGCCGGGCACGAACCACGTCGAGCCGGACCCCGCCAGCCGCGGCGTCTCGCCGGTGGCGTCGCCCAGCGCGCCGCGGAACGCCGCGAGCCGGGGCTCGACCGCCAGCGCCGCGGGCTCGAGGTCGTTGGGGCCGTCGGCCACCGGGCCACCGAGGTCGTCCCAGGCCGCGTACACCGCCGGCGTCGAGCAACCGTAGGGCGGCATGGCCAGGGTCACCGTCCGCTCCTGGTGCGGCAGCGGCTCCAGCACCTCGCCGATGCCGGTCACCCGTGCCCGCCCGCCCCGCAGGCAGAACGGCACGTCGGCCCCCAGCCGCACCGCCACGTCGATGTCGTCGCAGCCGGCCCACCGCAGCACGGCGGCCGCGTTCGACGATCCGCCGCCCAGCCCGCCGCCGGCGGGGATGCGCTTGCGCAGCACCACGTGGGCCTCACGACCCACCGCCCGCAGGGCCCGGCCCACCAGGTTGTCGAGGGGGTCGACGTGGCCGAGGTCGAAGCCCTCCACCACCTCGAGGCCGTGGCCGGGGGTCAGCACCAGCTCGTCGGCCAGGTCCAGGCTCACCATCTCGGCGTCGACGAGGTGGTAGCCGTCGCCGCGCACGCCGGTGACCCGCAGCGACACCGTGAGCTTGGCCGGCGCCGCCAGCGTCACACTGCGGGCAGGGGTGCCACCACCCACAGTGGCGCCCGGCCGCCCGGCCGCCTGTCCGGGCCCCACGCGCCCACGGGCTGCCGCGCCGACGGGGACGCGGGCGGGGTCGTGCGGGTCGGTCACACCGCCACCCTCCCATCTCGCCCGGGAGGGGGCCAACCGTCGCGGCTGCCGGGCGGCGCCACGCCCCGCCGGCCGCTCACGGCCCGGAGGCGGCTCACGCCCGGGGGGCGGCTCACGGCCCGGAGGCGGCTCACGCCCGGGGGGCGGCGCCGGCCAGCCGCCCCCACGCCGCGACGTCGAGCTCCTCGGCCCGGGCCTCGGGGCGCACGCCGGCGGCCGCGAAGGCGGCGGCGTCGACCAGCCCCGCCAGGGACCGCCGCAGCATCTTGCGCCGGTGCCCGAAGCCGGCCTCGACCAGGCGGAACAGCCGGTCGGGATCGGCATCGACCGCGGGGGCGGGACGGCGGACGATCCGCACCAGCACCGACTCCACCCGGGGCGGGGGGACGAACACGGTGGGCGGCACCCGGCCCACCACCTCGGCCTCGGCCCGGTAGGCGAGCTTCACCGACGGGATGCCGTACCCCTCGTCCCCAGGGCCGGCCGCCAGCCGCTCCCCCGCCTCCCGCTGCACCATCACCAGCATCCGGGCGATGGCCGGCACCCCGGCCAGCAGGTCGAGCACCAGCGGGGTCGCCACGTTGTAGGGCAGGTTGGCGACGAGCGACCACGGCGCCCGCGGGTCGGGCGGACCGAGGAGGGCGTCCCAGTCGAGGCGCATGGCATCGCCCTGGACCACCCGCACGCCGTGGGGCTCGACCACCTGCCGCAGGGGCGCCAGCAGGTGCCGGTCCAGCTCGACCGCGGTGACCTGCGCCCCCGTCTCGGCCAGCGCCAGCGTCAACGATCCCAGGCCCGGGCCGATCTCGACCACCCGGTCGCCCTCGCCCACCCCGGCCAGCCGGGCGATGCGCCGCACCGTGTTCGGGTCGGCGACGAAGTGCTGGCCGAGCGCCCGGCTCGGCGAGATCCCGTGGGCGGCGAGCAGCTCGCGCACCTGCCGAGGGCCCAACGTCACGGGGACCAGGCCACCGCAGGGCTCATGCCAGGCGGTACACGCGCTCGGCCGTGGCCCAGGTGGCCTGGGCCACCTCGTCGACGGCCACGCCCATCGCCGCCGCCAGGCCCGCGCCCACCACCGGTACCAGGGCCGGGCGGTTGGGCCGGCCCCGGTGGGGCACGGGGGCGAGGTAGGGGCTGTCCGTCTCCACCAGGGCCCGGTCGAGCGGGCACGCGGCGGCCGCCGCCCGCACGTCGCCGGCCGACGGGAACGTGACGATGCCCGAGAACGACAGGTACCCGCCCCGCGCCAGGCACGCCTCGGCCTCCCCGGGCCCCCCGGTGAAGCAGTGGAACACCGTGCGGGCCGGCACCCCCTCGGCGTCGAGCACGGCAAACGTGTCGTCCCACGCCTCCCGGGTGTGGACCACCAGCGCCAGGTCGTGCTCGTGGGCCAGGCCGACCTGGGCGGCGAACACCCGGCGCTGCTGGTCGCGGGGCGAGTGGTCGTAGTGGTAGTCGAGGCCGCACTCGCCCACCGCCACCACGCCCGGCTCGCCCAGCAGCTCGTCGAGGCCGTCGAGGCCGAGGCGGGCGTCGTGGGGGTGCAGGCCCACGGTGGCCCACACGACCCCGGGGTGGCGCGCCGCCGACGCCACCGCCTCGGCCGACCGGGGCCGGTCGGTGCCGACGGTGACCAGCCGCTCGACCCCCGCGGCGGTGGCGTCGGCGACCGCGGCGTCGGCGGCGGCGGGGTCGACGGGGTCGTCACCGTCCCATCCCAGGTGGCAGTGGTCATCGGTCCAGCGCAGCGGCACGGTGGCCGAGGCTAGCGGCGCCACCGCCACGCCCTCCGGGGGCCGCCGGCGGGCGCCTGGGGCCCCGCCCGGCAGGGGCCTCAGCCCGCCAGGCGGGGGAACAGGGGTGCCCCCTTGGTGACGGTGCGCCCCCCGGGGTAGCCGCCCCAGGCCACGGCGGCGGGGAGCCGCTGGTCGGCCGGTGACCCGTCGAGGCCGATGCGCCGCCACGCCTCGGCGCAGGTCCCCGGCATGGCCGGGCTGGCCAGCACGGCCACGATGCGCAGGGCCTCGAGGGCGTCGCCCAGCACGGCCTCGACCTCGGCGCCGGGGGGCATCTTCCAGGGCTCGTTGGCCTCGAGCAGGGCGTTGGTCTCGCGGATGAGCCGCCAGGTGGCCTCGAGCGCCGCCGAGGGGGCGGCGTCCTCCCAGGCACGGGAGGCGGCCGCGTAGGAGGCGGCGGCGACGGGGGCGAGCGGGCTGTCGGGCCGTGGCGCCGGCCCCAGCCCGCCGCACTTGCGCCCCACCACCGTGGCCACCCGCGACAGCAGGTTGCCGAAGTTGTTGGCCAGATCGCTGTTGTAGCGCTCGACCATGCGCTCGTAGCTGAAGTCGCCGTCGGGGCCCACCGGCGTGTCGCGCAGGAAGTGGTAGCGGAAGCCGTCCGCCCCGAGGTCGGCGACGAGGTCGGCCGGGGCGATCTGGTTGAGTGCCGTCTTGCTCATCTTCTCGCCCCCCACCAGCAGGAAGCCGTGGACCGTGACGTCGGCGGGCGGCTCGAGCCCGGCGGCCAGCAGCATGGCCGGCCAGTACACGCAGTGGAACCGCAGGATGTCCTTGCCGATGACGTGGTGGCCCGGCCACCACGTGGCGAAACGCTCCTCGTCCGACCCGAAGCCGACGGCCGTGAGGTAGTTGACCAGGGCGTCGTACCAGACGTACGCCACGTGCGAGGGGTCCCACGGCAGGGGGACGCCCCAGCTGATCGAGCTGCGGCTGATCGAGAAGTCGGAGAGGCCCCCACGGATGAAGCCCAGCGCCTCGTTGCGCCTGGTGTCGGGGCGCACGAAGCCGGGGTGCGACGCGTACCAGTCCAGCAGCGGCTGGCGGAAGCGCGAGAGCTGGAAGAAGTAGTTGTCCTCCTTGACGTGCTCCACGGGCCGGCGGTGGATCGGGCACAGGGAGCCCTCGACCAGCTCGTCGGTCGTGTAGTACGCCTCGCACGACACGCAGTAGAGGCCCTCGTAGGTGCCGGGCTCGATGTAGCCGTTGTCGTAGGTGCGCTGCAGGATCTCCTGCACGGCCCGGTGGTGGCGCGGCTCGCTGGTGCGGATGAAGTCGTCGTTGGAGATCTTGAGCAGCTCCCACGCCTCGCGGAAGCGCCGGGAGGTGCGGTCGGCCCACTCGCGGGGCGTGACGCCGTTGGCCTCCGCCGTCCGCTGCACCTTGAGCCCGTGCTCGTCGGTGCCCGTGAGGAGGAACGTGTCGTCGCCCAGCAGGCGGTGCCACCGGGCCAGCGCGTCGGCGATCACCGTCGTGTAGGCGTGCCCGATGTGGGGGGCGTCGTTCACGTAGTAGATCGGCGTCGTCACGTAGAACCGGGCCACCGTCAGAGGTTACTTGCGTCCCCGCCGGCGCCCGACCGTGGCCCCCGCCGACCGCCCGCCGCGGTGGACAGGCGGCGCGAGCCCCCGGATAGTGTGGCCGTGAGGTGCTGCTGGGGCCCGGGGCGAACGAGGCCCGCAACCGGTCCGCGGCCACGCCCGCGCCCACACTGACGTGGAGGATCGACCGCTGAGCCCATCGCAACCACCGCCGCGCGACCGCTCCGCCGAGCAGCAGGCCGCACGCGAGTGGGCCGAGCGCGAGCGCCAGCGGGTGCGCCGGTCGGTGGGACGCCGGCCCGGGACCGAGGCCGAGGGCCCCGCCCCCTCGGGGGGACCGGCCCACGAGGGGGCGGGCGACCACGGTGGGCGGGACACCGCGGGGGTGGGCCGGGTGCCGCCACCACGGCCCGACCCCTCCCGGGCGCGGTCGTACCGGCCGGCGGCCGACGCCCGCGACGACGATCCCTGGCCGACGGCTCGACACGACCGAACGGCCGGGCACGACCGGACGGTCGGGCACGACCCGGCGGCTCGGGGGCGCACCCCGCCGGGCCCCGGCCCGGTGCCACCGCGGCGGCCCGCGGCCCCGCACCCCGGCGACGACCGGTGGCCGTCGGAGGATCGTGGCGCTCCTCCCCCGTGGTCGCCCGACCGCTCCGGCGGAGGCGACCGGCGCGACGCCGACCGGCGATGGGAGCAGATGCGGGCCTGGGCACCCCCGACCGAGCGGGCTCCGGGCCGGCCGGAGGTCGATCCTCCGCGGCCCGACTGGTACGAGGCGTCGCGGTGGACCGCCGACCGCCAGCCCGACCACGACATGCGGCCGGCGCCACCGCCCACCGGCCGCCACGATCGCTCGGCCGGCCCCACCGGACGCCGCGGCGACCGGGAGCCGCCCGCGCCGGACCGCGACGGCGATGCCGACCTCCCGGTGGGCGCCGCCCTCGCCCCGGCCCCCACCGCCCCCGAGGGCGGCCCGACCCACCTCTCCCGCCACGGCAGGCCGGGGCGCGCCCGGCGCCGGCCCCCGGTGGCCGGCCCCCGCCCCGAGCTGCCCGACGTGCCCGCCCTCGACGGCCTGCGGACCGTGGGGCTGGCCGCCGTCCTCGCCTTCCACCAGGGCTTCGCCCTGACCCGAGGTGGGTTCCTCGCCATGTCGAGCGCCCTCACCCTGTCGGGCTTCCTGGTCGCCACCACGGTGCTGGCGGAGTGGGCCCGCGACGGATCGCTGGGGCTGGTGCGCTTCTGGGCCGACCGGGCCCGCCGGCTGGCCCCCACCTTCGTGGTCGTGGTCGCCGCCGTCGTGGCCCTCCAGGTCACCCTGCGGGTGGGATCGGGGCCGGCCTACCGGGGGGACGTCCTGGCCGCCCTGGGCCAGGCCCTCAACTGGCGCTACGCCGTGGACGGCGGGGGCTTCGCCCGCGTCTTCACCGACCCGTCCCCCGTGCAGCACCTGTGGGTCGTCTCGCTGTCGGCCCAGGTCACCCTGGTGCTCCCCCTGGCCCTGCTGGGGCTGGCACGGCTGACCGGTGCCCACTGGTGGCGGGCGGGCGCCGTCGTCGCCCTGGCCGCGGGGGGCAGCTTCGCGGCGGCGTGGGCCACCGCCGGCCGGTCCGGCAACGACGGCCTCGCCTACTTCGGCCTCCACACCCGGGTGGGTGAGGTGCTGGTGGGCGTGGTGCTCGCCTACGCCGTGGCCAGCCCCGGCCTGCGGCGGGCGACGGCCTCCCCCACGGGGGCCCGTGCCCTGCGCCTGGGCACGCCCCTGGCCGTGGCCGGGTTGGCGGTGCTGTGGTGCTCGACCGGCCTCTACAGCGCCAACCTCTTCGGGGGGATCACCGCCCTCAACGCCGTGCTGACGGCCTGGGTGGTGCTCGCCGCCACCCGGCCCGGTGCCCTCGCCTCGGTGCTCGGCCGCGCCCCGCTGCGCCTCGTCGGCCGCGTCGCCTATGCCGCGTTCCTGGCCCACTGGCCGCTGTTCCTGCTCCTGGACGAGGACCGCACCGGGCTCGACGGCCCCGTCCTCTTCGCCGCCCGGGTGGCCTCCACCCTGGTGGCCGCGGCCGTGCTCACGCTCGGGCTCGAGCGGCTGATCCGCCACCGCCGGGACCTGGCGCCCTCCCGCGTGGCGGTCGGCCTCGTCGCCGCCCTGGCCGCGGTGGCCGTCACCGTGGTCGCCCTGCCCCAGCAGCCACCCTGGGGGGTGGAGCTCACCGTCGACGACGGGTCAGGACCGGGCGACCTCGACGTGGTGGTGCCCTCGGGCCAGGAGGCGCTCTCGGTGGCGCTGGTGGGCGGCTCCCTGGCCGGCTCCCTGGTGCCCGGGTTCGAGGCCTGGAACGGGGCGGCCACCGACCGTCAGGTCCGGCTGGCCACCCACGTGGCCGCCGACTGCCCCCTCACCGGGGCCGGTCCCGTCCGCCTGGTGGGGCGAGCGATCGGCGACGATCCCGCCTGCCGGGGCTTCCGCCCCCGCCTCCCCCACCTGCTCGACGCCGCCGATCCCGACGTCGTGGTCGTCGTCCCCGGGGTGGGCGACCTCGGCGAGCGCGAGGTCGACAACCGGTGGGTCCACCCCGGCGAGCCCGTGTTCGACACGTGGGCCCGCCAGCGCCTCGACGAGCTGGCCGGCGTCCTGGGCCGGGCAGGCGTGCCCGTGGTGTGGGCCACGACCCCCCACGTGCGGCTGCCGCCCGCCGGCGACGGCGGGACCGGCTGGACCGACGTGCCCGACAACGACCCCGCCCGGGTCGACAGCCTCAACGAGATCGTCCGGGCGGCGGCGGCCGGCGCCGGCCACACCGTCGTCGACTTGGCCGACTGGGCCCAGCGGCTGCCCCGGGGGGAGTTCGGCCGCGACGACCGCGCCGAGGGGCGCGACCTCACCCCCACCGGCGCCGGCCGGGCGGTGTCCTGGCTGGTGCCCCAGCTCCTCGAGGCGGCGGGCGTGGCCACGGGGACCGGTGACGGGCCGGCGGACGTCCCTCCCACCCCGACGACCACCGCACGGCCGGTCCCGGCCGGCGCCGGGGCGTGACCCGCCCGCCGGCCCCCCCGGACGGCGAGGGCGGCCCAGCCGGGCTGCTAGCGTCCCGGCTGGGCCCGGCCGTTCCAGGACCGGGCCCGTGGGGAGGGCACATGGGGGACGGCCCGCCCGCGCGGCTCGGCCCGGAGGTCGACGACCACGCATCGGGTGGCGGCACGCCGCCCGCCACCGCCCGGCGTCCCGTGGGTGCCGCCCCGGGGCTGGGCTACATCGGCGCCCTCGACGGCTTGCGGGCGATCGGCCTGCTCTTCGTCCTGCTCTACCACCACCAGGTCCCGGTGGCCCGGGGTGGCTACTACGGCGTCTCCTCGTTCTTCACGCTGTCGGGCTTCCTCATCACCAGCCTCGCCATCGGCGAGCGGCAGCGCACCGGTCGCCTGTCGTGGGCGGCCTTCTGGGAGCGCCGGGCCCGGCGCCTCCTCCCGGCGGCGATGGTGGCGCTGGCCACCGTGGTGGCCCTGACGTCGTGGGCGTCGATCGCCTCGGGTCCGCGGCTGCGTGGCGACGTCCTCTCGGCCATCGGCTACGTGACGAACTGGCGGCTGGCCGCCGGCGGCGGGGAGTACGCGGACCTGTTCTCGTCGCCCTCGCCGGTCGTGCACTTCTGGTCGCTCGCCATCGAGGAGCAGTTCTACCTGCTGTTCCCCCTCGGGTTCGTCGGCCTCATGGCCGCCGTGCGCGGCCGCCTGGGGGCGGCCGCCGGCGTGGCGGGGGCGGCTGCCGCCGCCTCGTTCGCGGTGGCGTGGTGGTCGGCCGCCGCCGCCGGGAACGACGGCATCACCTACTACGGCACCCACACCCGGGCCTCCGAGCTGCTGGTGGGGGTGGCGCTGGCCTTCGTGCTGGCGGCGTGGCGCGGCCGCCCCGCGCCCCGGCACGGCGACCACGCCGCCGGCGCGCCGGCGTCGCCGGGCCGGCCCGCCACCCGGACGTGGGTGCTGACCGCGGCCGGCTTCGTGGCGGTGGCCGGGCTCGTCCGGTTGTGGACCCTGATGCCCATCGGCGACGAGCGGGTCTTCCGCGGGGGCACGGTCGTCAACTCCCTGCTCACCTGCGTGGTGATCGTCGCCGCCGTCGGCTCCCGGCGCTTCGACGCCGTGCTCGGCGCCCGGCCGCTGCGGACCGTCGGGAGGGTGAGCTACGGCGCCTACCTCTTCCACTGGCCGCTGTTCCTGCTGCTCAGCACCCAGCGCACCGGACTCGACGGCAGTGCCCTGTTCGCCGTGCGGGTGGCGGCGACCATGGCCGCGGCCGCCGCCTCGTACTGGCTGGTGGAGAAGCCGTTCCGGACCGGGCTGCGGATGCCCCGGCCCCGCCTCGCCGCCGTGGTCGCCTCGGGCGTGACCGCCGTGGTGGTCCTCACCGCCGTAGCGCCACAGCACCCCGCCCAGTTCGCCGACCTCGACCTCGGCGCCACCCGGGTCACCGACGTGGGGTCGGGCGGCGCCACCGGCGGCTCCGAGACGGTGGCGCCGCCGCCGGGCGCGGTGGACGCCGGCACCGTGCTGATCGCCGGCGACTCGGTGGCGTTCACGCTGATCCCGGGCTTCCAGCAGTGGTCCCAGGAACATCCGGACCGCGCCCTCACCCTGGGGGCTGTCACGCCCTTCGGGTGCCCCATCGGCGGCCCCGGCCGGTACGTCATCTTCGAGGAGCTGCCCACCTGGCCCGAGTGCGGCACCTTCCGTGACGACGTCAGCGCCTTCATCGCCCACCACCGGGTCGACGCCACCGTCGTGGTGATGGGCCTCGCCGACCTGAACGGCCGCGAGGTGGCCGGGAGGTGGCGCCCCCTGGGCGACCCCGTCTACGACCGCTGGCTGCTGGCCCAGCTCGACGACGTGGCCCGCCGGCTCGATGCCTCGGGGGCGCCCACGTTCTGGCTGACGTTCCCCTACGTCCGCGTGGTGGACCCCGACGACCCCACGCGGCCGTGGCACGACATCCCCGTGAACGAGCCGTGGAAGGTCGACCGGTTCAACCAGCTGATCCGCCAGACCGCCGCCGCCCACCCGGCCATCCGGGTGGTGGACCTGGCGTCGTGGCTGGAGACGTGGCCCCACGAGTCCTTCGACCCCGCCGACCGGGACGGCGTGCACTTCAGCGTCGAGGCGTCCGGGCGGGTGGCGGAGTGGCTGGTGCCCCGGATCCTCGAGCACCTGGCCACCACGCCGCGGCCAGGCGGCCCAACCGTCCCTCGCCGGGCCCCCGTGCCATCCTGGGGGCCGTGACCCGCATCCGGGTCGGCACCGTCGTCGACGCCCCACCCCGTGCCGTGTGGCGACGGCTGGCCGACGTCGCCGACCACGTGTCGTGGATGGCCGACGCCGTCGCCATCCGCTTCCGCACCGAGCGGCGAGCCGGGGTCGGCACCACCTTCGAGTGCGAGACCCGGGTCGGCCCGCTGCGCACGCTCGACGTCATGGAGGTCACCGAGTGGCGCCCGCGCCGGTCCCTGGCCGTGCGGCACGCGGGCCTGGTGGGAGGAGCCGGTCGGTTCGCCCTCCGCCGGGTCGGTCGGCGGCGCACCCGGGTGGTGTGGGAGGAGGTGCTGCGGTTCCCGTGGTGGATGGGCGGGGCGGCGGGAGGGGCGGCGGCCCGTCCCGTGCTGCGGGCCGTGTGGCGCGGCAACCTGCGCCGCCTCGCCGCCCGGGTGGCCGCCGAGCCGGTCACGGGCGCTGGCGTCAGGAGGGGACGAGCACCGGCCCGGGGAGGGGCAGGGGTTGGGCCACCACCAGGCAGCCGACGTAGAGCACGGCGACGATGGCGAGGCACGCCACCGCCGGCACCGGTGACCGGGGCCCCAGCCGGGGGCCCAGCTCCCAGAAGATCCACGCCCCCACCGCCCCGGCGACGAGCCCCCCGACGTGGCCGCCGATGGAGATGCCGGGGATGGTGAAGGTGAGGAGCAGGTTGATGACGATCAGCGGGCCGATCCCCGTCTGGAAGGGGTTGATGCCGCGTGACCGCATGGCGACGAAGGCCGCGCCCATGAGGCCGAACACGGCTCCCGAGGCGCCGATGGCAGGGGTGTCGTTGTCGAGCACGAGGGTGAGGAACGACCCGCCCAGCAGCGACATCGCGTAGAGGGCGGCGAAGCCCAGGCGCCTGAGCGCCGGCTCGAGCAGCGTGCCGAGCTGCCACAGCAGGAACATGTTGAAGCCGACGTGCATCAGCCCGTCGTGGAGGAACCCCGACGTGACGGGCCGCCACCAGTCGCCGGCCGCCACCCCGGGCCCCCACAGCGCTCCGTCGGAGCCCCACTGGTGGAGGCCGGCGGCCCCGGCCACCGGTGGCGAGAGCAGGTCGCCCACGAACACGCCGACGTTGAGGGCGATGAGGGCGTAGGTGACCACCGGTCGGGTGACCATCGAGCGGGCGGTCACCACCCGCTGGCGACCCGTGCGGGCGCACTCGGGACAGTGGAAGCCCACCGAGGCCTGGTGCATGCAGGACGGGCAGATCGGCCGGTCGCACCGCTGGCAGACCACCCCGGCGCGCCGGTCCGGGTGCCGGTAGCAGGTCTGCACGTCGGTGGTCGCCACGGCGTCGCAGGCTACCGACACCGGTGCCCCGCCGGGGCGCGGCCCGGGGGGACCCCGGCCGCGCTCAGCCCGCGGGTACCAGCCAGCGCACGGACAGCGGCGGCAACGTGAGCACGGCCGACGCCGGCTGGCCCTGCCAGGGCACGCCGTCCGCCACGACCTCGGGCTGGACCGTGCCACTGCCGCCCCAGCGCGCCTCGTCGGTGTTCAGGGCGTCCACCCACCGACCGCCCCGGGGCAGGCCCAGGCGGTAGCCGTGACGGGGGACGGGCGTGAGGTTCGCCACCACGGCCAGCACCTCCCCGCCGCCGTGGCGCAGGAACGAGAGCACGGACGCCTCGCGGTCGTCGGGGTCGAGCCACGTGAACCCCGACGGGCGGTTGTCGTCGGCCCACAGGGCGGGCCGGTGGGCCTCGACCCGGTTCAGCTCCCGGAGCATGTCGCGCACCCCCCGGTGGGCGGGGTCGGACAACAGGAACCAGTCGATCTCCCGGTCGTGGCTCCACTCCCGCTCCTGCGCCAACTCCGCCCCCATGAACAGGAGCTGCTTGCCCGGGTGCGACCACATCCAGGCCAGGAGGGCGCGCAGGTTGGCGAAGCGCTGCCAGCGGTCGCCCGGCATCTTGCCGAGCAGCGAGCCCTTGAGGTGGACGACCTCGTCGTGGCTGAGGGGCAGGACGAAGTTCTCGCTCCAGGCGTAGGTGAGCCCGAAGGTGAGCAGGTCGTGGTGCCAGCGACGGTGCACGGGGTCGGTCGAGAAGTAGGCCAGGGTGTCGTGCATCCACCCCATGTTCCACTTCTGGCTGAACCCCAGCCCGCCGTCCTCGACCGGGCGGGAGACGCCGCCCCAGGCGGTGGACTCCTCAGCCACGGTCAGCACGCCGGGGACGTCGCGGTGGACGACGGTGTTCATCTCCTGGAGGAAGGCGATGGCCTCGAGGTTCTCCCGGCCGCCGTGCCGGTTGGGCAGCCACTCGCCCTCGCGGCGGGAGTAGTCGAGGTAGAGCATCGAGGCCACGGCGTCGACCCGCAGCCCGTCGACGTGCATCTCCTCCAGCCAGTAGCGGGCGCTGGCGATGAGGAAGTTGCGGACCTCGTGGCGCCCGAAGTTGAAGACGAGCGTGCCCCAGTCGGGGTGCTCGCCCTGGCGGGGGTCGGCGTGCTCGTACAGGGCGGTGCCGTCGAAGCGGGCCAGCGCCCACTCGTCCCGGGGAAAGTGGGCGGGGACCCAGTCGACGATCACCCCCACGCCCCGACCGTGCAAGCGGTCCACCAGCGTGCGGAACCCGTCGGGGTCGCCGAAGCGGGCCGAGGGGGCGAAATAGCTGGTGACCTGGTAGCCCCACGACGGCGCGTAGGGGTGCTCGGTGGGGGGCATCATCTCGACGTGGGTGAAGCCGAGGTCGGCGACGTGGTCGGCCAGCTTCTCCGCCAGCTCCAGGTAGTCGAGGCTGCGCCCGTCGGCGTGCCGCATCCACGACCCGAGGTGCACCTCGTACACGGCCACCCGCCCGTCCCACGGGCGGGAGCGGGCGCGCTGGGCCATCCACCCGTCGTCCTTCCACTCGTGCGCCGAGCGGAAGACCACGCTGGCGGTGGCGGGCGGGACCTCGGTGGCCCGAGCCAGCGGATCGGCCCGCAGCCGGGTCCTGCCGTCGGGCCCCGCGACCTCGTACTTGTAGCGCTGGCCCTCGCCAGCCTCGGGGACGAAGAGCTCCCACACGCCCGAGGCCCCCAGCGACCGCATGGGGTGGACCCGGCCGTCCCACCCGTTCCAGTCGCCCACCACCCGCACGCCCCGGGCCGCCGGGGCCCACACGGCGAAGGCGGTGCCCTCGGCTCCCTGGTGGGAGCGGGGGTGGGCCCCGAGCACCGTCCACAGGCGGTCGTGGCGGCCCTCGCCGATGAGGTGCAGGTCGAGGTCGCCGAGGGTGGGCCAGAAGCTCCACGGGTCGACCACGGTGTGGGTGCCGCCCCCCGGCCACTCGAAGGTGACCCGGTAGCCGGGGGCGGGCTCGGACCCCACCGTCGCCTCGAACACGCCGGCGTCGTGGATGCGCCGCATCGGTGTCCCGCCCAGCGTGGCGACCGACGCCCCCGGCCGCCACGTGCGCACCACCACCCGGCCGTCCACGCGGTGGACGCCCAGCACGCGGTGGGGGTCGCGGGACGTGCCCGCGACCACGGCGTCGAGGGCGGCTCCCAGCTCGGGTGAGGGCGTGTCGCCGATCATCGGCCGGTGGCGGCCAGGGCCCGGCGCACGGCGGTGGCCGGGATGTCCACCCACTCCGGCCGGTGCGCCAGCTCGTAGATCACCTCGTACACGGCCTTGTCGAGCTCGAAGGCCCGCAGGACGTCGGTGACGTCGTCCTCGCTGGCCGGCAGCAGCTCGTCGATCCCCTCGACGTGGCGGTAGCCGGCCAGGTAGGCCTCCACGGCGCGGGCCTCCCAGGCGTCGGACATGCCCACCAGCTCGGGGTCGACGTCGCGGCCGCGCTCGGCCAGGCCGGTGCGAGCGGCGTACTGGAACGACCGCACCATGCCGGCCACGTCGCGCAGCGGCGACGACGTCGCTCGGCGCTCGGCCGGGGGGCGCACGGGCTCGCCCTCGAAGTCGAGGACGAACCACCCGGCGTCGGACAGCAGGAACTGCCCGAGGTGCAGGTCGCCGTGGATGCGGAGCGACCGGCCGGGATCGTCCACGGTCGCCAGCTCGACGAGCGCCGCCTCCACGGCGGCGACGTCGACGACCTCGGAGGCCTCCCGCGGCTCGACGGGGGCGGCCGGGCCCTCGCGCTTGGGCACGCGGGCCAGCTGGGCCCGGAAGCGGGCGAGCCACGCCGCCGGGTCGGCCTCGGTGGTGCCGTACTCGTCGGCCAGGGCGACGTGGAGGCGGCCGGTGACCTCACCCAGGGTGAACGCCTCGGGGCCGAAGTCGCCGCCGGCCTCCTCGGGGGCCACGCGGGTGCCCAGCAGGTCGCGCAGCGACGTGTGGGCCAGCTCCCAGGCATCGACCGACCCCAGGAGGTAGCGGCGAACGACGGCCAGGTCCGTCCGGCCGTGGCGGAGGGTGGCGAGCTGGGGGACGACGTGGGGGAAGCCCCGGGCGCCGAGGCGCTCGGTGATCTCGACGTCGGGGTTGGGCTCGGCGTGCACCCGGCGGAACAGCTTGAGGATGAGGCGCTCGTCGTAGACGACGGAGGTGTTGGACTGCTCGACGAGCAGGGGGCGGGCCAGCTCGGCCTCCTCGTCGGGGGCGACCCGGCCGAGGACGGCGAGGGCCAGCGCGGCGTCGACCAGGGCGTCGTACCACACCCACCCGTCGACCTGGCCGACGGTCACCCGCTGCTTGCCCTGGAGGAACTCGTCCTCCCCGGCGACCGGCCGACCGCCCAGCACGACCTGGTAGGTGGCGGGGGCTCCGTCGGCGTCGACCACGTCGAGGAGGAACCACGCCATGGCCGGGTCGCCGTCGCGCACCTCGAAGGGCCGGGCCACCACCGACACGGGCGGCTCGTGGCCCGCGTACCAGCGTTGCCGGGGTAGGAACTCGCTCAACAGCGGAGCCAGCTTCTCGGCCAGTTCGTCGAGGCGTGGCACGCTACCTGCCTATCACCTCGGGAGGGGACCGGCGGACCGCCGCGCACGCGGCACGTCGGCAAGGCTACGCTCGCCGGAGATGGAACGGGGGGAGTCCGTTGCCGGGCGCTTGGCGTCCGTGTGGGCGTGCCGGGACGCCGGCGACGTCCCGGCCGACGCCGCCGAGGTGGCCCGGCACTGCGTGCTCGACTGGCTCGGCTGCGCCGTCGCCGGCGCCCGCCAGCCGCTCGCCGCCATCGTGGCCGCCACCGTCGCCGGCGAGGGGCCGGGCGACGCCACCCTGCTCGCGGGGGGCTCGGCACCGGCGCGCACCGCAGCGCTGGCCAACGGGGCCGCCGGGCACGCCCTCGACCACGACGACACCCACCTCCTCCTGGCCGGGCACCCCACGGCGCCGGTGCTCCCGGCGGCGCTGGCCGTGGCCGAGGAGGCGGGCGCCACGGGCGAGGCCCTGCTCACCGCCCTGGTCGTGGGGGTGGAGGTCGAGTGCCGCGTGGGCGCCGTCCTCAACCCCGAGCACTACGCCGCCGGCTGGCACGCCACCGGGACGATCGGCACCATCGGCGCGGCGGCCGCCGTGGCCCACCTGCTCGGGCTGCCCCCCGAGCCCTTCACGGCCGCCCTGTCCCTGGCTGCCACCCAGGCGTCCGGCCTCAAGGCCAGCTTCGGGACCATGGCCAAGCCCCTCCACGCCGGGGTCGCCGCCGCCGGCGGGGTGCTCGCCGCCCGGCTGGCCGCCCGGGGCTTCACCGCCGAGCCCACCGTGCTCGAGGCCCCCCAGGGCCTGGCCCGGGCGGCGGGCGGGGCCGACCTGGACCAGGACCGGCTGGACCGGCTCGACCGGCTGGACGGGCGCTGGGTCGTCCGGGACACGCTCTTCAAGCACCACGCCGCCTGCTACCTCACCCATGCCGCCATCGAGGCCGGCCGGCGGCTGGCCGGGCAGGTGGGCGCCGGGGACGTGGCCGCCGTCGAGGTGCACGTCGCCCCGTCGTCGCTCGACGTGTGCGCCATCCCCGAGCCGGCGAGCGGCCTGGAGCTGAAGTTCAGCCTGCGGGCCACCACGGCCCTGGCCCTGCTGGGCGAGGACACCACCGACCCCGCCACCTACGACGACGGCCGCGCCCGGGATCCCCGGCTGGTGGCCCTGCGCGACCGGGTGACGGTGGTGCCCGATCCCGACCGGTCGCCCACGTGCACCAAGGTCGTGGTGCACACCATCGGCGGCGACCGCCTCGAGGCCGAGGACGACACCAGCCGGCCGGCGACCGACCTGGCCGCCCAGCTCGCCGGCCTGGAGGCCAAGCACCGTGCCCTGGTGGGGCCGGTCCTGGGCACGGCCCGGGCCGACGAGCTGGTCGCCACCGTGGCCGGCCTGCCGTCGCTGCCCTCCGCCCGCTCGTTGACGGCGGGGCTGGGTTGAGCGCGCCCGACCCCGCCTCCTTCCCGGTGCGGGCCCGGGGCCACCACCTGGAGGACTTCACGCCCGGGCGGCGGTTCGACCACCACTGGGGGCGCACGATCACTGCCGGCGACAACGCCCTGTTCACCACCGTGACCCACGCCTACAACCCCCTGTACCTCGACGCCGAGCACGCCCGCCGGGCCGGCCACCCCGACGTGGTCGTCAACCCCATGCTGGTGCTGTGCACCGTGGTGGGCCTGAGCGTGGAGGACCTCAGCGAGGCCGGCGGCCCCTTCCTGGGGATCGACGACCTCACCTTCCACCGCCCGGTGCACCCGGGGGACACGATCCGGGCGGCCAGCACGGTGGTGGAGGCCCGGCCGTCGCGCTCGCACCCGGGCTCGGGCGTGGTCACCTGGCACACCGAGGGGCGCGACCAGCACGGCGCCCTCGTGGTGGACTACCGGCGCACCAACCTGGTGGCCGGGCGGCGGTGACCGTGGACCGCTACCTCACCCCCGAGCGCCTGGCGCTGCGGGACGAGGCCCGCCGGTTCGCCATGGACGAGGTGCTGCCCCTGGCCGACGAGCTCGACCCCCGGCACGAGGACATCCCCCGCTGGTTCCTCGACCGCATCGGCGAGCAGGGCTACTTCGGCATCACCGTGCCCCGCGAGGCCGGCGGCATGGGCCTCGGCGTGTTCGAGTACTGCCTGGTCGCCGAGGAGCTGGCCCGGGCGTGGATGAGCGTGGCCAGCATCATCGCCCGTGCCCAGGGCATGGGCACCCAGGTCGGCGACCCGGAGCGGCAGCGGGAGCTGCTCGCCCGCAGCGCCCGGGGCCAGTGGATCGGCGCCGCCGCCCTGAGCGAGCCGGGCGCCGGCTCCGACCTGGCCAACGTCCAGTGCCGGGCCGAGCGCGACGGGGACGGCTGGGTGGTCACCGGCGAGAAGCGCTGGTGCGGCAACGCCCTGGCCGCCGACTTCATCAACCTGCTGGCCCGGGTCCGCGACCCCGCCCCGGGGGAGCCCCGGGCCGTGGGGCTGGCCACCTTCGTCGTGGAGAAGGAGCGGGGCGCCTTCCCGCCGGGCCTCACCGGCGAGCCGATCGACAAGATCGGCTACTTCGGGATGACCACGTGGAACCTGCGCTTCGACGGCCTGCGGGTGCCCGACTCCCACCGCGTGGGCGGTGGCCGGCCGGCGGGAGCCACGGGCGGGGCCGCGGGGGCCGGGGACGACGCCAAGGCCACGTTCCGGGCCACCCAGGCGGGGCTCAACGTCGCCCGGGTGCACACGGCGGCCCGCGCCGTCGGCCTGGCCCGGGGGGCGCTCGAGGACTCGCTTGCCTACGCCCGGCAGCGGGTCCAGTTCGAGCGGCCCATCGCCTCGTTCCAGGCCATCCGGTTCAAGGTCGCCGACATGGCCACGGGCGTCGAGGCCGGGCGGGCCCTCTACCACCAGGTGGCCCAGGCCATGGACGACGGCGAGCCGGTGGAGCGGGAGGCGGCCATGGCCAAGCTGCTCGCCAGCGAGATGGCCGTCCGGGTCACCGGCGAGGCCATGCAGATCCACGGCGGCAACGGGTACACCACCGAGCGGCGGGTCGAGCGCTACTGGCGCGACGCCCGCCTCACCACCATCTTCGAGGGCACCTCGGAGATCCAGCGCCGGACGATCTCGGACCGGCTGCTGGGGCGGGCGACGTGACCTGGCTCGAGGACTTCCGGGTGGGCGACCGCTGGCGGCACTGCCGGGGCACGACCGTGGGCGAGGTGGAGGGCCAGCTGCTCACCAAGCTGGTGCTGAACACGGCCCAGGCCCACTTCAACGACCACGCCATGGCCGGGTCGCCCCTGGGCGAGGGCCGGCTGGTGTTCGGCCTGGTCACCGGGTCCATCGTCGTGGGCCTGGCCACGCAGGACACGGCCGAGCACGCCGTCGCCGAGGTCGGGCTCACCGGGGTGCGCTTCACCGCCCCCGTCCACCTGGGCGACACCCTGTACGCGCTGACGGAGGTGCTGTCGGTGGACGCGACGACCCGCCCCGACGCCGGCCTGGTCCGGTTCCGGCACTGGGGGATCAACCAGCGGGACGAGGTGGTCTTCGAGGGCGAGCGCAGCGTCCTCGTCGAGAAGCGGCACCCGGGGGAGCCGGCGTGAGCGGACCCACGGGCCCACTGGTGGGCGTGCGGGTCCTCGACCTCACCCAGGCGCTGGCCGGGCCGTTCTGCACGATGCTCCTGGCCGACCTGGGGGCCGACGTCGTCAAGGTGGAGCCGCCCAGCGGCGACATGACCCGCTTCGGCGGGCCGTTCACCCGCGAGGACACCGAGCGGGCCTACGGCGGGTACTTCGCCAGCATCAACCGCAACAAGCGCAGCATCGTGCTCGACCTCAAGCGGGACGAGGACCGCGAGACCCTCCTCCGCCTGGCCGAGGGGGCCGACGCCGTGGTGGAGAACGCCCGCCACGGGGTGATGGACCGGCTCGGCGTCGGCTACGAGGCCCTCCACGCCCGCAACCCCCGGCTGGTGTACGGGGCCATCCGGGGCTTCGGCGACCCCCGCACCGGCGAGAGCCCCTACGTCGACTGGCCCGCCTACGACGTCGTGGCCCAGGCGATGGGGGGCCTGGTGGGCATCACCGGCACCGAGGACGGCCAGACGTTCCGCTGCGGGCCCAGCGCCGGGGACATCTACCCGGCCACTCTGGCCGCCCTGGGCATCACCGCGGCCGTGCACCACGCGGGGCGCACCGGCGAGGGCCAGTTCCTGGACGTGGCCATGTACGACGCCATCCTGCTGCTGTGCGAGGCCATCGTGTACCGCTACTCCTACACGGGGCAGGTGTCGCGCCCCACGGGCAACGGCCACCCCGTGCTCGTGCCCTTCGACCTGTTCCCCACGGCCGACGGCGCCTGCGCGGTGGCAGCGCCCACCGAGCGCCACTGGCCGGCTCTGTGCGCGGCCATCGGGCGCCTCGACCTGGCCGAGGACCCCCGGGTCCGCACCAACCGCGAGCGGGTGGCCAACGCCCCCCTGGTGCGCGAGGCGGTGTCGGCGTGGACCTGCCAGCGGACCACCGCCGAGGTGGTGGCGGCCCTGGCGGGCACGGTGCCCATCGGCCCGGTGCAGAGCGCGGCCGACATCTTCGAGGACCCCCACGCCGCCGCCCGGGGCATGCTGGTCGAGGTCGACCAGCCCGACGGCTCCCGGCCCGTGGTCCTGGCCGGGCCGCCCATCAAGCTCACGGCCACCCCGGCGACCGTCTACCGTCGCCCGCCCCGCCTGGGCGAGCACACGGCCGAGGTCCTGGCCGAGGCGGGGCTGGCGTGAGCGGGCCGCCCTCGCGCCTGCGGCGCTCGGAGCTGTCCACGCCCGGGACCAGCGCCAGGATGCTGGCCAAGGCGGCGACCAGCGACGCCGACCTGGTCTTCTGCGACCTGGAGGACGCCGTCGCCCCGGCCGAGAAGCCGGGGGCCCGGCCGGTGGTGACCGCCGCCCTCCGCGAGCTCGACTGGGGGGCCAAGACCGTGGCCGTGCGGGTCAACGGCGTGCACACGGAGTGGTGCACCGACGACGTGGTGGAGGTCGTCACCGGCGGCTCCCCGCGGCTCGACGTGCTGATCGTCCCCAAGGTCAAGGCGCCCCGCGACGTGTGGTTCGTGGAGACGCTGCTCGACCAGCTCGAGGCGAAGCTCCACCTCGACCGGCGCATCGGCATCGAGGTGCTGATCGAGGAGACCGAGGCCCTGGCCCGGGTGGAGGAGATCGCCGCCTGCTCGCCGCGGCTGGAGGCGCTCATCCTGGGCGTCGGCGACCTCTCCGCCAGCCAGGGCATCCGCGTGGGCCACATCGGCGAGGCCGCCGACCGGTACCCCGGCGACATGTGGCACTACGCCCGCAACCGCATGGTGGTGGCCGCCCGGGCCAACGGCCTCGACGCCGTCGACGGCCCGTTCGCCGGGCTCGGCGACTCCGACGGCTACCGGCGCGAGGCGGGGTGGGCGGCCACGCTGGGGTGCGTGGGGAAGTGGGCCATCCACCCTGCCCAGGTCCCCCTGGCCAACGAGGTGTTCGCCCCCACCGCCGCCGAGGTGGAGCGGGCCCGCGCCGCGGTCGACGCCGTGCGGGAGGCGGAGGCCGCCGGCCTCGGCGCCGCCCGGCTGGGGGGGATGATGATCGACGCGGCCACGGCCCGGGTGTTCCAGGCGACGCTGGACCGGGCGGCGCTGGTGGCCTCGCGGTCGACCGAGGGGGAGCCGCCGGGGGCCTGACGGGCCGGCACCCGGGCTCAGGGCGCCTCGGCGAGCACGACGCCGCCGTCACGCCGGAGGTAGCCGGCGGTGGGCGAGAAGTGGGTGCCGAGCACCAGCGTGCCCGTGTCGGCGTAGCGGTCCACGAAGTCCTGCCGGGTGCGGGCGGCGAGGACCGGGTCGGTGTCGGCGAACGACGAGCGGGTGGGCACGGCGAGCTGGAAGGGGTGGTGCGCCATGTCACCGGTGATGACCGCCGACGCCCCACCGGAGGCGACCACCACGCTGGCGTGGCCGGGCGTGTGCCCGGGCGTGGGCTCGAGCCGCACCTCCGGGCAGACCACGTGGTCGGGCGGCACCAGGTCGGCCAGGCCGGCCTCCATCACCGGCCGCACCGAGTCGGCGAAGGCGGCGGCGTGCATCTCCTCGTCCTGCCGGGCCCAGTGCTCGACGTCACGGTCGACGAACAGGTAGCGGGCGTGGGGGAAGGTGGGCTCCCACCGGCCGTCGACCAGGGTGGTGTTCCACCCGACGTGGTCCACGTGGAGGTGGGTGCAGACGACGGTGTCGACCTCCTCGGGCGGGAAGCCGGCATCCCCCAGCCGGCCGAGGTAGGGGGTGTCGAGGTCCCCGAACATCGACGCCGTGAGCCCGGTGCGGGGCTTGCCGTTGCCGCACCCGGTGTCGACGAGGATGCGGCGGTCCCCGACGGCGAGGGCGAAGGTGTGGAAGCTGAGCGGCATGGTGGCGCCCTCGCCCAGGAAGCGCTCGGCCACCCACGGGTGCCGGTCGAGCTCGTCGGCGTCGAAGTCGAGGACGAACATGCCCAGCGGCACGCCGTCGACCACCATCTCCTCGACGCGGGTCACCTCCACGGCCCCGATCCCCCACCGCACGCCCGTACCCTACGTCGGCGCGGCAGCGCCCTGTGCGACATACTTCGTCGGCGCCCTGTGGGGGGACGGGAGGACGGGGGATGGACCTGCACTTCGCCACCGCGTGGGAGGTCGTGGCCGACGCCTGCGCCGACGTGGACGCCATCGTCCAAGGCGACCGGCACGTGAGCTACCGCGACTTCGACGACGGGGCCGCCCGGTTCGCCGGGGCGCTGGCCGCCGCCGGGCTGCGCCCGGGCGCCAAGGTGTCGCTGTACCTGTACAACTCGCCGGAGTACCTGGTCGCCCAGCACGGGGCGTTCAAGGCACGGGCGGTGCCCGTGAACGTGAACTACCGGTACCTGGGCGACGAGCTGGCCTACCTGCTCGACGACAGCGGCAGCGAGGCGCTGGTGTTCCACTCCTCGCTGGGCGAGCGGGTGGCCGCCGTCGCCGGCCGGCTGCCCCGGCTGCGACTGCTCATCGAGGTCGACGACGGTGGTGGCCACCACGTGGACGGGGCGGTGGCCTTCGACGACCTGCTGGCGGCCCACGCGCCGCAGCCGAGGATCGAGCGACCCGGTGACGACCTCTACATGCTCTACACGGGCGGCACCACCGGCATGCCCAAGGGCGTCATGTACCACCACCACGACTTCGTGGCGGGCCTGTACCTGAGCTTCGCCCTCCTGGGCCTGCCGGCGCCGACGTCGGTGGAGGGCATCCCCCCGTTCCTCGACGCCCTGGCGGGGCGGGACCGGTTGGTGTCGGTGCCCTGCCCGCCGCTCATGCACGGCACCGGCATGTGGGTGGGCGGGATGCCACCGCTGCTGTCCGGGGGCACGGTCGTGCTGCTGGAGAACCGGTCCTTCGACGCCCACGAGCTGTGGCGGGTGTGCGAGCGCCGGCGGGTCACCCGCATCACGATCGTGGGCGACGCCTTCGCCCGCCCCATGCTCCGCGCCCTCGATGAGCTGGAGGCCGAGGGCACGCACCTCGACCTGTCGAGCGTCGAGGCCGTCGTCTCGTCCGGTGCCATGTGGAGCGCCGAGGTGAAGGAGGGCCTGACGGCACGGCTGGGGGCCGTCCTGGTGGACGCCCTCGGCTCGACCGAGGGAGGCGGCTACGGCGTGACCGCCGCCGCCGGGGGCACCCGGGTGGAGACGGCACGGTTCCAGCTCGCCCCGGGGACCCGGGTCCTCACCGAGGACGGCCGTGACGTCGAGCCCGGCTCCGGCGAGCCGGGGCTGCTCGCCACCCAGACGGCGGCGTTCGGCTACCACGGGGACGCGGAGAAGACGGCCCGCACCTTCCGGGAGATCGACGGCGAGCGGTACGTCCTCACCGGCGACTGGGCCACCGTGGCGGCCGACGGCACGGTCGACCTGCTGGGCCGGGGCTCGACCTGCATCAACTCGGGCGGCGAGAAGGTCTACCCCGAGGAGGTGGAGGAGGCGCTGAAGCGCCATGAGGCGGTCGACGACTGCCTGGTCGTCGGCCTGCCCCACGAGCGGTTCGGCCAGCAGGTGGTGGCCGTGGCCGGCTGCTCCCGGGACGGTCGCCCCACGGGCGCCGACCTGCGGGCGTGGCTGCGGGGATCGCTGTCCGGCTACAAGGTCCCCAGGGAGGTCGTCGTAGTGGACGAGGTGCGGCGGGCCCCCAACGGCAAGGCCGACTACGGATGGGCGCGACGGGTGGTCGAGGAGGCCGGCAGGGCCTAGCCGCGCCACCAACCCGTCACGGGCGGCCATGGTCTGCCATCATGGCCACGGGGAGAGCCGGGCGCGTGAGCTGGGCGCGGCCCGTCACGACGCGAGGAGACGGCAGGTGCGTCGCATACCGATCCGCATGAAGCTGGCGGCGGCGCTCGCCCTGCCGCTCGTGGCGCTCGTCCTGGTGACGTCGATGGAGATCGTCGACGTTGCCGGCGACACCCGTGAGGTGCGCGACCAAACGGAGCTGGCGGCAGTGACGATGGGCCCCAACAGCCTGCTGTCCGCCCTCCAGGACGAGCGGGCGTTCGCCTCCGCCGACCTGGTGGGGGTGGACAACTTCATGCAGCTGGAGGTGGAGGGCTACGACCAGACGCGGACCGCCACCGACGCCGCGCTCGTCCAGTTCCGGGACGAGCTCGACGGCCGCGTCGGCATCGCCCGCTCAGCCTACGCGCCGGCCCTCGACGGGTTGGAGGCCAAGCTCCGACAGCTCCGTGGCGACATCGACGTCGCCATCCGCACCACGGTCCTGGACATGACCAACATGGGCACCACCAGCAGGGTGTTCAAGAGCTACACCGCCCTCATCGTGCCCTTCTTCGACGGGACGAGCCGCGTCGCCGACGCCGTGGACGACCGGGACCTCCGCCAGGGGGGCGAGCTCATGGCCACCTTCACCCGGTACAAGGAGACGATCGAGGAGCTGCACAACGCCGTCGCCCTGCCGGCGCTCATGGCGGTGGGCCCGGGTGACGAGCCGGGGGTCAACAGCCGGACGGAGATCGCCACCATCGCCGAGCTGCAGGACGCCATCCGCGAGTACGCCCCGGAGCTGCGCTCGCCCCCCGGTCGCTACGCGGCGATGGCCGAGCGGTCCTTCTCCGAGGAGTACCACCGCGTCGCCGACGAGGCGGCCACCCAGGCGCTCACCACGGGTTCGATCGACGTGGCGCAGTACGTGGCCAACCTGTCGAAGATCCCCGCCCAGGAGGCCTACGGCAACTACCGCGACCGGCTGGGGGCCGCCATCCAGGACCGGGCCGACGAGCTCAACGCCTCGGCGACGGCCCGCCAACGGTGGTTCGTGGTCTCGGCGGTGGTGCCGCTGACCGTGGCGATGGTGGTCACCTGGCTCGTGTCGCGCTCGATCACCCACCCGTTGCGGACCTTGACGGGCCAGGCCACGGCCATGGCCGACGAGCGCCTGCCGGAGGTGGTGCAGGGCATCCTGGACACGCCGCTGGGCGAGGACCTGACCGTGCCCGACGTGGAGCCGGTGACGGTGCGGGCCGGCGACGAGGTGGGCGACGTGGCCGACGCCCTGAACACGGTGCAGGACGCCGCCCTCGACCTGGCGATGGAGCAGGCGGTGCTGCGCCGCAACATCGCCGACAGCTTCGTGAACCTGGGGCGGCGCAACCAGAACCTGCTCAGCCGCCAGCTCGACTTCATCACCGAGCTGGAGGCCGGCGAGGCCGACGCCGACACCCTGGGGAACCTGTTCCGGCTGGACCACCTGGCCACCCGCATGCGCCGCAACGCCGAGAGCCTGCTCGTGCTGGCCGGTGTGGAGCCGCCCCGCAAGTGGGCGGCTCCGGTGCAACTCACCGACGTGATCCGGGCGGCCCTGAGCGAGGTGGAGGACTACCAGCGGGTGACGGTGCAGGGCGTCGAGCCCGCCACCATCGTGGGCTCGGCCGCCGCCGACCTGGCCCACGTCCTGGCCGAGCTGATCGAGAACGCCCTGGTGTTCTCCCCTCCCCACCAGGGCGTGGAGATCCGCGGCCGGGCCCGTGCCGCCGACGGTTACACGCTGGCCGTCATCGACTCCGGCCTGGGCATGGACCCGGCCGACATCGAGACGGCCAACCGCCGCCTGGCCGGTGCCGAGTCCTTCACCGTGGCCCCCTCCAAGTACCTGGGCCACTACGTGGCCGGCAACCTGGCCGCCCGGCACGGCATCTCCATCCGGCTCACCCGCTCCCCCGGCAACGGCATCACCGCCGTGGTGGACCTCCCCCAGGCCCTCCTCACCGAGGTGGGTCGGCCGTCGTGGCCTGCCGGCCCGGCCGACGCCGGTGCCTGGCCGGTGGGCTCGCCGGCCGGGCCCACCGCCGTGCCCGCCTCCGCCGCCGCGTCGGCATCCGTGCCCGGCGGGCCCGCCAGGTCCGGTCGGGGCGGCGTGGCAGCCGGGGCGAGGCCGGGCCCCCTGCTCCCCACCGTGGACCAGCTGGCGTCGCTGGTGCGCGTCACCCACCGGGACAGGGTGGCGCCGCCGTTGCCGTTGCCGTCGCCGGCACGGCCGCGCGGCCCGGAGCCCGTCCCCGGCGCCTCCGCCGTGCGGCGGCCGGGCGGGCCCACCGGCGCCTCCGCCGCGACAGGCTCTGCTGCGGACGGTCGAGGCGACGGCCACGGGTGGGAGCCGGGGCCGGCGCCGGGGCCGGCCGGCAGCGGGCCCGGCCCTCGAGGTGCCGATGCGCCGCCGCCGCTGACGCCGCACCGTGGCACGCCGCCGCTGGCCCGCCGGGTCCAGGGGCGGCAACTGCCCAACACGCTGCCGCTCACCGTGCCCCGACCGGACGACGCCGACGACCCTGGCCCACCCGCCGGCAACGGCAACGGCGGGCACACCCCTGGTCGTCCGGCGGCCAGCCGGTCGGCGCCGGCGACGCAAGCCGCCGAGGACCTGTACGACCTGCTGTCGAGCTTCACCGCCGGCGTCGAGCGCGGCCTCGAGGAGGCGACCCGGGCCCGGCACCAGGGGCCGCCACCGCCGGGGTGAGCGTCCCCCATTAGGCAGAAGGCACCCGACCGTGAGCGTCAGACGAGCGGCGGAGCCGGACCGGACGACGCGACGGTCTTGGCGAGCGAGCGGATCTCGGCGACCTCGTCGGTGGCGCAGCCGGCGATGGCCTTGTCCAGCAACGCTGCCGCGGTGGCGGGGTCGTCGGTGAGGGTACTTGGATGGCGGGGCGCGACGGTTGGACTTGGGTGAATGGCTGAGCTGGGCCGATGGGGGTCAGCGCAGGAGCGGGGGGTGGCTGTGGGGTCGGGGGCGCGGGCCAGCGCGGCGAGGTCGCCGATGGCGTCGGTGACCTCGATCCCCAGGCGGGCGAGCAGCTGGGCGCACTTGAACTGGGCGTGCACCCATTCGAGATGGAACAACCGGGGGCAGTAGCAGAACTCGTTCACCATGCGGGCCGGGACGAGCTCCGGCACGAAGTCGTCGGCGTCGAGCGGGCTCACGCGTCAACCGTTGTCGTCCGCTATGGGCAGGAAGAGGCCCAGCCCGAGATGGCGGAGCGCCCCCAGGCAGAGCGGGCCCTCGACGGGTTCGGCGAACTCGATCTCGAAGCCGGTCGCCCGGCGGGCGTTCTCCAGCCTCTCCTTGGTGCGGTGCCGGCGGAACGCCAGCCACGGTTCGGAGGACCCTCCTCCTCCTCCGCCGCGCCCGTTGTGCGGTCCGGTGGCATCCGCGCCGGCCACCCCGACGATCGGTCGCACGATCACCGGCGGCGGCTTCTCGGCCGCGGCCAGGTCCCGCCGCAGGTAGGCCTCGGCGTGGGCGAGCCAGCTCGGTTGCCGCCGGACGTGGCGGGGCGGGGCGTAGGGGGTGAACGAGCGCCATCGGCGGGCATCGGGCCGGACAGCCGGCAGCGACCCTGTCCCGCACAGCTCGGGGGCAACGTCGGCCGCCTCGCCGACCGCCTCGACCGCGACCCGGCAGGGCTGGAAGTCACCGACGGTGCGGGGCGGCCACAGCTCCCGCACCCGGGACAACGCTTCGACGGCCGGGCCGTCGAGGCCGCCCGGGGCCCAGACCACCAGCGTGTCCAGCGCCCGCCGGGTCGCGCCCGGCGACGGGAACGCCAGGTAGTGGGCGTGGCCGTGGTCGTCGTCGTGCCGGCCGTCCCGGTCCTTGCCGAACAACTGCACGGAGCTGCGACCGGTCTGGACCGAATCGAAGGTCTTGAGCACCGCGTTCCGCAGGGCGTCGGTGAGCGCCAACGTCGCTCGCGGCGACGGCAGCGCGGGGCCGGTGACCCGCAGCCGCACGCCGGTCGCCTGCCTGGTGACGACCCGCCGCCCCGGGCGGACGACCTCCGCCTCTGCCACCTCGGGGTAGATCACCCGCCGGCTGCCGGGCGGCTCGCGATGCCTCGACCGCCGGAGCTGCTGGGGCCGCACCTCCAAGGCGTCGATCGACAACGGGCGGGCGGCGGCCAGCACGGCGCTCCCTGGCGGGCCGGTTCGTCGGCGTCACCGGACTCGCCGGAGCGGGGCGTCGCCCGCGGGGCCGCCACGTTCGTGTGGTCCGGCGGCGCCGCGGTCGGTTCGTCGTCGCCGGCCAGGCGGGCGATGCACACCGACTCGGCGCGTCCGAGGTAGGTGAGGCGGTCGCACAGGGTCGCCAGGGCCGCCCGCTGGTCGCTCTCCAGGGCGCCCGGCCACGTGATCCACAGGGTCGCTCCCCTGGCCATGGCGGCGAAGGTGTCGAACACCTTGTCGGTGCCGCCGGCCTTGGGGCCGTGCTTGGCGTCGGGGAAGTAGTGGCGGGTGTGGGCCAGCCGGTGTGGTGGCACCACGTAGGACGGCGGCTCGGCGAGAGCGTCGAGGAGCGGCACCACCACATCCTCCGGTAGCTCGGGCGCCCGTGCCCGCCACGTGGCGTAGAGCGCCCGGACGAGCCGCCACGGCTCCGGTGGCCAGTCGACGACGCCCTCGTTGATGTTCCTCCCCCACGGTGTGCCGTGGTACCGGCCCCAGGGGAATTCGATGGCGATCGTGGTCATCAGCGCTTCGACTTGGCCCGGCCACCACCCCAGGTGACGTCGATGGCCTTCCCCTCACCAGTGAGGTCGGCGCAGCCAGCGATCCCGTGCCGGATCTCGGTCTCGAGCGCGTCGCGCCCGGGAAGGCTCTCGCCGGTCCGGTCGTCGGCCACCGCGTCGGGATCGATCGCCACGAGGTCGCAGGCGGTCCGCAAGCGCAGCGGCTCGTCGACCAGGCACCGCACCTGCCAACGGGCGACCGCCTCCAGCAGAGCCGTGGCTGCATCACCCAGGGCGTAGGACCGGATTTGCGCCCGGTCGATCGTGAACGACGCCACGATCTCCGCCGCTGTCCACTCCCGCCGGTGGTACGGCACGGTCCCATAGCCCTCGGCCGTGCCGCCGGGGACCTCACCTAGCGAGTGCCGCACGCTGTCCTTCTTCACGCCGCCGCTGTCGGCCTCGCGCACGTCGTGGGCCTCGACGAGCCCGGTCAGCACCCGGGCCACTTTGGGCTGGCCGGGCCAGCGGTTGTCGGCGAAGAACACCCCGTGGACCAGGCACAGCGGGTCGAGAGCGAAGATCGCCCGGGCGATGGCTGAGGGTGACAGCGGCCGGTCGCCCTGGAGGCCCAGCCGCTCCCGGATGACCTCCACCATGTCGGTGCCGTCGAGCGTGGAGTCCTTGACGAAGGCTGACGCCAACCGGTGCGCCTCGGTGCGGCTGGAGGTCAGGTAGCCGCCGTCGGGGTCGAGGACCCGCACCCACGGCAGGTCGGCCAGCACGTCCACGGGCTGGTTCGCCGCCGGGTCCCAGCCGACCGCCTCGGCCCGGTTGGCCATCGATTGCGCCGACTCGACCAGCAGCGCCCGCTGCCAGGTCGTGGTCGTGGTGCCATCGTTCTCGACGCGGACCGGACGCTCGAACGTCGCCGCGCCCAGGTCGGGGAACCCGGTGGGCTGGAAGCGGCTGCCGGCGAGCACCTCCAAGGGCACGTCGTAGAGCCAGCGGCTGCGGTCGAATGTCATGTCTCCCCCTCGGGGTCTGGAATCGGGGGGCGGTCGGGCGGTGGGACGGCGACGCCCGTCAGCAGCCGGGCGACGTCGCAGGTCGAGAGCCGGAACGCGGTCGCGGCCAGGAGCCGGGGCCCGTCGACCCCCCGGGCGACGGCCGCTGCGTCGCCCACCAGCCGCTCCAGGCGTGCCACGCGCAGGCGGTGGAGGGCATCGCCGATGACCTCGGCCACCCGGCCAGCGGTCAGCAGCCGGGGCCAACGCGTGCCCGCGTGCAGCCCCACCGGGAAACCGGCCGGGACGGCCACGACAACGACGGCGACATCGATGACCTCGACGCCGCCCCAGATCTCGTGGTCGGGGACGCCATCGGTGTCCATCGCCTCGCTCAGGGCTTCACACCGGTGGGCGCGGGCACGCGCGGCTGAGCCGCAGGTCCAGGAGGTGTGGCCCGCTGCCTCCTCGGCCAAGCGACGAGCGTGATCACCGCGCCGGCGGTGGCGAGGACCAACCAGTACACGTGCCCGTGGCCATCGGTCCGCAGGGCGAGGAACACCGTGCCGCCGATGAACGAGCCCGACGACTCGGCGATCGTCCAGGAGATGCCCCGTAGGTTCATCGCCTCGAGCTTCGACTCCGTGGGCAGAGCCGCGAACGCGGTGCTCATGATCGGCGTGAAGACCATCTCCGCTGCTGCGAACATCGCCACCGCGGCGCCCGCTGCGACGGGGAACGGGAGGCCGACACCGAGGATGAGGACCGCGGCGGCGAAAGCGAGGCCGGACCAAGCCAGGAGCTCCACCGGCGCCGTGCCCCGCGCCAAGCGTCGACCGACGCGCGCCGTGATCAACCGCTGCCCGATGACGATCGCGATCGCCGGACCGGAGAGGAGGAGCGCTCGGCCGAACGCCGAGTCCAGCTCCTTCGCGACTGACAGCGCGAACGCCGAGTAGAACTGGGCGTAGACGAACGTTGTCACGAAGGCGAGCACCATGGTGCGGATGCCGCGACTGTCCCGTGCGATGCGTCCGATCGTCACCTTGGATAGCGGCCACCGGACTGCGGACGCCTGCGGGCGCAACGCTGGTGGCAGGTGTCGGAGGAGTATCGCCATGCTGACCGCGTGGCACACCACGACAGCAGTGAGGAGAGCTTCGACTCGTGTCGTCCGGTACAGCGCGCTGGCCACGAACGGCCCGAACGCACCGGCGAGGTTGATTGCGATGGCCAGCGCAGAGTAGGCCCGGTTGCGTTCCACGTCGTCGGCCATCGACTCTGCGACGAGAACCCGGCCGAGGAGCACGTGGGTGCTCATCCCTGCGCCAGCGACGACCAGCAGCCCGACGACAAACACCGGTTCGCGGGCAAAGGTGAGCAGCCCGAACCCGCAGATGGAGAGTCCGACGCCGGTCGCCATGCCGGTGCGATACGAGACTCTCGGCAGGATCGGGTTCACGAGGAGCGCCGCGACGCCGGCGGCGCCGAAGAAGGCTGAGAGGCCGATGCCCGCCAGGCCCGGACCGGCGGAGGCGTGGTCGGCGAGCAGCCGCCCGAGCACCGGCACCAGCGCGTAGACCCCGAGGTTGGCCAGGAAGTAGGCCCGCACGACCGTGGTCTGCACCGGCCACGCCCGTCCGTCGTCGATCTTCACTGCGTTCTCCTCGAGGGCCGAGTCTTGTGCGCTGCAGCCCATCGTGCTGTGATGGTCTTGTGCAGTACAACCATTACGGCGGCGGCGCTGCCGAGGTGGCAGCAGCGCTGGTGAATCATGGGGCCGACCTCGATCCGTCCACGCTCGAGGGGCTTCTGCGGATCCGCGACTATCAGCCCCGCTCCGGTTTCACCGACGAGGACGTCGACGCCCTGCGATCGTGGACCCAGCGCCTGCGCAGTGTCTTCGAGGCCACGTCCGTCGATACGCAGGTCGAGCTCGTGAACGACCTGCTCGCCGACGCCGCCGCCCGACCCCACGTCGCCGCCCACGATGGCCGGCCGCCGCACCTCCACTACGTGTCCCTCTCTGCCGGCATGGTCGAGCAGCTCGCTGCCTACACCGCGGCTGGGGTGGCGCTGCTGGTCTGCCAGGACCCGGGCCGGCTCGGGGCGTGCGAGCGCCCGGGCTGCGACTCGGTGTTCGTCGACACCTCGCGGAGCGGCATGCGGCGGTACTGCACGGTCCGTTGCGCGAACCGCGTCAGGGTCGCCGACCACCGCCAGCGTTTCCGCCGGGGGGCTCAACGGAGCTGAACGCTGCGTCGCACCCGCTCGTCGAAGTCATCGACCGCGGCTTCGATCGGGCAGTCAAAGATCGCGGTGACGGCCCTGGTCGATGACTCGGTGATCGGGAGGAGTTTCTCGCCGCGCTCCTTCAGCACGAAGAGGTTGCGGAGCGTGGGGGGGTCGGTCGGCGCGCCGGGCCGCGGGTCGGGCCAGATGCCCGTGTCGGTGAGCCACTCCGGCGTGCCGGCGAGCTCGGCGTCGACCTCCACCGAGTGGAGCACGCCCGCGTCGTGCTCAAAGTAGACCTGCCGAGCACGCCGCCGGGGCCCCGGGTGGATCCCGTGAATGCCGAGCGCCCCGGCCACGAGCAGCGACTCCAGCGACTCACCGGTGGCCAGGTGGTAAAGAGCGAGGCAACCGTCTCCCGGAGGGCGGGCAGCGATCTCCATCAGCACTACGCGGCCGTCGCCGGTGACGCGGTACTCGGCGTGCGCCATCCCCGTGTCGAACGACAGCTGGCGCACGACGTCGAGGTGGACGTCGAGGATCCGTTCGGCCTCCGCGGAGGTGACGTTGGTCGGCGGGTGGGTGTGCACCAGCTCGACGAAATACTCGCTGCCCTCCTCGTTGGTGCCCTTCTGGGTGATCCCAGTGAACGCGGGGCGTCCTCCAACGACGATGGCGTCTACGTTGAACTCACGTCCGTCAATCCGTTCCTCCAGGAGCAGGTGGGTCCCGGGCGGGTGCTCGGCGAGGCGGGCGTGCAGCGATCCCTCGTCCTCCACCGTCCGGACCCCGATGCTGGACCAGAGGTCGAGCGGCTTCACGATGGCCGGGAAGTCGATGCTCCAGGGACCGTCGGTCCCCGCGGTCACGAGGGTGTAGCGAGGGCTGACATCAGGCAGGTAGGAGCGTTGCAGGAACTTGTTCCGACTGACTCGCGCAGCCCGGTGGCCGACGCCGGGGAGGTCGAGAAGATCGTGGACCACAGCGGCCGCCTCGACGAAGGGCTCGGAGGCGCAGAACGCCCCGACAATGCGGTAGCGCGTTCGCCAGCCGCCGATCGTGTCGACGATTGCCGTGGCGTCGGCGGGCGCATGACTCACCAGCTCGCGAATCGATGCCAACCGGTGGTCTGCGTCGGACACGTGCCGAGCCGCGGCCAGCTCCATGCTCGACGACGGCTCGGCGGTGATCACAAGAGGCGCCAGGCCCCGCGCCTGGAGGACGGCCAGGTACGGACCGACCTTCGGCAGGTCGACGAAGAGGAGGAACGCGCCGTCGGGCTCAGCCACCGATGGCCTCCGACGCCGTGACGAGGACGTCCAGGGCCGCCGTGAGCTCCGCCGTTGAGGTCGTGAGGGGCGGCATCACCTTCACCAACGTGCCACCCGGCCCGGTGGGCGTGCACATGAGCAGGCCGCCCTCGAGGCACGCCGACACGAGGTCGACCGCCGCCTTGCGGTCCGCGGACCCATCGGCCCGGAGGAGGGTAATGCCTGCGACGGCGCCGAAGCACTCGACCACGCGCCGCCGACCGGGGTGTTCGGCCTCCCACCGCGAAGCCCCCGCTCGAGACCGTGACCTAGGGCGCGGGCCGCGGCCAGCAGTGCGCCATCCCGAAAAAGCTCGAGGTTGGCCTGCGCCGCGGCCAGGACGACTGGGTTGCCGCCGTGGGTGTTGCCTAGCTCGCCGACCGCAAGGTGCGAGGTCGTGCTGGCATCGGCGACGAGGACCGCCGACATGGGCAGCGAGCCGGAGAGGCCCTTGCCGCACAGGAGCACGTCGGATCGGATGCCCAACCGCTCGTACCCGAATAGCGCGCCGGTGCGACCGAAGCCCGACTGCACCTCGTCGAGGACGAGCAGCACGTCGTGCTCGTCGCACCAGCGACGGATCGCTCTTGCCGCCTCTCCGCCCATCACCGCCAGGGTCGAGCCCTGGTAGGGCTCGACCAGCACGCAGGCCACGTGGCGCCCGCAGTTGCCGTGCCGTTCGAGGGCCTCGTCGACCAGATCGACCGACCACCTCGTCGTTCGATCTGGGAACGGGACGCGCACGAAAGTCTCGTCATCGTCGACGACCCAGTGGCGCTGGTGCGGGAGCCCGCCGGCGAGCTGCGCGCCCATTGTCCGGCCGTGGAACGCACCATCGAAGCTGACGACGAGCGCCCTCGATCGCCCGCGCTGCATCGCCCGGCTCCGGGCGATCTTCAGCGCAGCCTCCACGGCCTCGGCCCCTGTAGTCAGGAGGACGACCTGCTCGAAGCCGGTTAGCTCCACCAGCGCCCGCACAAACGTCGCCCGGACCGCCGTCGGAAAGGCGTACGTGAACCGCCCTGGGTCTGATGGAGGCTCGGGCTATTGGATTCCAACCCCGGTGGGGTCGGGCTGTTGGTCAGCGTAGAACGCTGCTTCGAACTCGGCGGGTGGCACTGAGCTGACCCCCTTGTAGTGGTCCAGGCGGTGTGCGAGTCCGAAGCCCCAAGATGGGGCGAGGAGGAGAGCGCCCATGACCAAGCGTCGGCGGCATACGCCGGAGCAGATCATCCGCAAGCTCGCCGAGGGCAACAGGTTGCTCGCCGGCGGCGCCGAGCTCGACGAGGTGTGCCGGCATCTTCAGGTGGCGGAGTCGACGTGGCATCGCTGG
>DASUJB010000074.1:0-5268 GCA_036279475.1 Acidimicrobiales bacterium
GTCTTTCCAGAGCCCTTCCTGCCGAGCACCAAGAAACTCTCAAGGTCTCGGGACTCTTTGTAGGCGGTGTGGCTCTGGAAGCAGTCCCGAACCAGCGCATCTGTGTCGGCGTCGATCGAGCCAAAGTCCTTAGCGGCCGTAAGGTCCAACTGCTCCACCTCGCCGAACTTGCATGCCCATGAGCGCGATCGTAGTCAGCCCACCGCCTACGTCGCTGGTAGGGACTGGAGCCCCGACCAGGTGCGGGCCGGCAGCCATGCCAGTTCGTGCCAGAACGCGGAGGAACCGAGGGCGACTCACGGTCACCCCCGGTCGGCCGCACCGCTTCTGACCTCGACCCGGGCAAACGCCAGGCCAGCCCAGGTGCCTGCCGGGCGCTCTTCCAAGCTGGCGATGCGGGTTCGATTCCCGTCACCCGCTCGCACCCGCGGCCCGCGGCTCCGGGGCCTCGTCGCGTGGTGGCGCCATCCCGGCCGCCGTGCCACATCTGTGCCAGGTGGGCCTACTCCGGCACGGGCGCACCCGATGCCCCATCATCGTCGTCGCGGCCGCTGTCATCGTCGCGGCCGCCGAGTAGACGGCCCAGCCCGTCCGCCAACGCCCGGTCGCGCTCGCTCGCGGCGTGCTGGTAGATCGGCGCGGCGCGGGCGCTGCTGTGGTCCATGCGCGCCGTCAAGCAGCGCTGTCCCGTCAGCTCACAAGGGCGATCCTGCACAGCCGCCTCGCAGGGGCTCGGCGCACGGAACTGTTCCAGTCTGGGGCAGCTCGCCATGCAAGCCGTGCACCTCGAAACGCCCGGCCGAAGCCCTCCGGATCGCCGATGAGGTGATCGACTCCGATCCTCCGTCTCTCCGCGTTGCGGCCGTCTTCCTCATCCGCCGAGCCCAAGCTCTCGCGCAGATGGGGGACCGCAGCCGATCGCCTCGTGAACACGACCGAGCTGCGGCCATCCTCTGCGACGGCGCGACGGCTGCCGACCCCGATGGACATGGTGGGTAGACGACGCCGAGCTGGCATGGCACCACGCCATGTCGCTCGCCAGCCTCGACGGCTGGACCGCATCGGTCGACCTCTTCCAGGTTGCGCACGCCGGCATGGAATCGCCGGCGCGGGAGGAGCGTTGGTCGCGGCATGGCCACCGATCAGCGAGGACGTGTCCGCGCCGAGCGCAGCCCGAAGCGGTTGCGCGCCTACCTCGGCGGCGAGCTGGTCCTCGACACCCGCCGCCCCCTCCTCGTGTGGGAGATCCCCTACTACCCCGCCTACTACGTGCCCGCGGGCGACGTGGTGGCCGAGCTGACCGACACCGGCGAGGTCGACCACTCGCCGAGCCGAGGTGACGCCGCCGTGCTGACCGTGTGCACGCCCGGCCACCGTGCCGAGGGCGCCGCCCTCCGCTACGACGACAGCCCGCTCGACGCCCTGGCCGGGCACGTCCGGTTCGACTGGGCGGCCCTCGACGCCTGGTTCGAGGAGGACGAGGAGGTGTTCACCCACCCTCGCAGCCCCTACGCCCGGGTCGACATCCTGCCCACGTCGCGCCAGGTGGTCGTGCGCCGCCGCGGCGTCCCCCTCGCCCGCTCCGACCGGGCCCACGCCGTGTTCGAGACGGGGCTGCCGCCCCGCTGGTACGTGCCCCGCACCGACGTGCGCATGGACCTGCTCCGCCCCTCCGGCACCGTGACCAACTGCCCCTACAAGGGCCGGGCGTCGCACTTCCACGCCCACCTCGCCGGCGAGGTCGTCGAGGACGTGGCCTGGTCGTATCCCACTCCCCTGCCCGAGAGCCAGCGCCTGGCCGGCCTGGTGGCCTTCTACGACGACCGGGTCACCGTGGAGGTGGACGGCGTGGTCCAGGGCGGGGGCGAGCCCTGAGCCACCGTTGACGGCGGGGTCGACGGCGCGTGCCGATCGGCCTCGTCGTCACCCCTGTGCGAGGATCGTCGCCGCCAGCACCGTTCGGCGCCGGCGTCGACGCGCCGGGGTCGCTGCGGTACCGAGCACGAGCACGGGGCGAGATGAGAGCAGCGGCCACGTCGTCCGGTCCGACGGGCGTCCACTCCGATGGGTGAGGTGGTGGGGGGCATGCTGCCGTCGGCGCTGGGCGTGGCCCTCAGCCCCGTGCCCATCGTGGCCACGATCCTCATGCTCGGCACGCCGCGTGCCCGGACCCGCGGCACCGCCTTCGCCCTGGGGTGGGTGGTCGGGCTGGCGGCCGTGACCCTGGCCGTCGTCGTGCCCGGTCGTGGCACCGGCAGCGGGGACGGCTCGGCGTCCCTGGGCCCGGGATCCCAGACCGCCGTCGGCGCGCTCCTCGTGGCGCTGGCCGCCTGGCAGTGGCGGACCCGCCCCCGGGCGGGCGAGCCGTCGCCGCTGGCGCAGTGGACCACCGCCGTCGACCGGCTCGGCGCCCTTCGCTGCGGCGTGCTAGGCGCCGCGCTGTGCTGCATCAACCCCAAGAACCTCGCGCTGACCGTCGCCGCGGGGACCTCGATCGGTCGGGGCGGCCAGGGCGGCGTCGCCACCCTCCTCCTCGCCGGCCTCTTCGTCCTGCTCGGATCGGTCACGGTGGCGGGACCCGTGCTGTGGTACGCCGTCACGCCGCACCAGGCGGCGAGGCCGCTCCAGGCCGTCAGGGACTTCATGGCCACCTACGGGGTGGCGATCGTAGTGACCGTGCTGCTCCTGCTCGGCGCCCGGCTGCTCGGCGGCGGCATCGGCGGGCTGGCCGGCTGACGCCCGCGTCCAACCCGCCGGGAGCGGACCGCGGGAGCGCACCGTCCCGCGGGGACCTCGGCCGGGACCCCCCGAGCAGACCGGACATGCCCGGACGGCGTCCCGGTGGCTCGCCGGAACCCGCTCGATCGCGCCACCGGGTCCTGGCAGGCTGACCGGGTGCACGAGGTTCGGCGACCGGACGACGGAGAGCTGTGCGGCTACGTCGACGCCCGCGGCGGGCGGTGGTCGGCGTTGACCGTCTTCGGCGCCGTGCTGGGAGAACACGCCCACGAGGACGAGGCTCAACGCCACGTCGCCGAGGGCGGCCTGGCCGCCCTGGCCGACCGCTGGACGCTCGTCGACGGCACGTCCGGGGTCGAGCAGGTGGTTTGCATCCTGCAGGTCAGCCCGGGCGAGGTCAGCGTGGCCCTCGACCACTACGCGCTGCCCGGTACCCCCACGGCCACCATCAGCGTCCACGAGCTGGCCTCGGGGCGCTGGCGGCTGGAGCACCGGGAGCCTGCCTCCGGCCCCCTCCCCGCCCAGGACCACGCCAGCGCTCCCCCCTCGGCCGAGCCCGGTACGTGAACGTCGAACCGTCGGGTGTTGGACGCGGTCCCATCCTCGAAGCACTCGAACCCCCGGGATCGGACAGACCGTCACACCGCCAGGCCCGGAGGCGAGCGTGGGCGAGGAGGCATGGGCGAACCAGAACCGCCTCGAGGGTCGGGCGACCACCTCTCCGATCCGCGCGATCGGTACGCCCGGCACCGGAGCTCGACACCGCCCCTCGCCGGGCCATGATCGACGTCCTCGTTCCCGTCGACACCAGCCGGGTTCGCCGGAACCGCAGGATCGGCGACGAGCTCGTCACCCGGCCGGCGACGCGCTGACCGACCGGGCCCGTCGCGAGACGAGCAGGAGCAACTGGCGCATTGCAGATCGCTATGTTGATCGCATGGTTCAACTAGTGACACGGGTGGAGGACGATCTCGCCGCGGCCGTTGACGAGCTCGTCGCTGCCGGTGTCGTGCCGAGCCGCTCCGAAGCCGTACGGCTGGGCCTCAGGCAGCTCGTCGATCGCTACCGACGGGAGCAGATCGCATCCGTCATCGTCGCCGGCTACCGGCGACAGCCGCAGACCGATGCCGAGGTCGGCTGGGCCGACGAGTCGACGGCCCGGATGATCGCCGACGAACCCTGGTGAACAGGCCTCACCAGGGCGAGGTGTGGTGGGCGGAGGCCGAGGACAAGCGCCGCCCGGTCCTCGTCGTCACCCGCAGCGAAGCCGTCCCAGTTCTCAGCTGGATCCTCGTCGCACCAGTGACCCGCACCATCCGCGGCATCCCCACCGAAGTCACCCTTGGCCCCGAAGAAGGCTTGCCCCACGACTGCGTCGCCTCGTTCGACAACCTGCAACCGATTCGCCGCAGCTTCCTCACAGACCGAGTAGGCCGACTGAGCCTCGAACGACGCGGCACCATCTGCTCTGCCCTCCGCGCCCTCGCAGACTGCTGAGCCGTCAGCGGAGCCCTCGGCAACGGAACGCCGCTGAGGCTCGACTCATCCCACTCCCATGGTCCTGGACAGCGCGGTCCGCGGCCGCGGCGAGGATGGCTGCACAAAGGCGAGCAGCGGCTCGCGCTCGCCCTCGTCACAGCCCTCCGCCACGTGCCCTGGGCGTCGCTTCCAACACAGGGCAGCACGCAGCTCAGTGGCACAACGCGCCCCCGGTAGGACTCGAACCCACGACCCGCTGCTTAGAAGGCAGCTGCTCTGTCCAGCTGAGCTACGGGGGCTGGCCGCACCACGGTACCGCCGCGCCGTGAGGCCGGTTGGCGAGGCGCCCACGGCGGTCGGGTAGGCTGGTGCCTCCCTTGGTGGCCGTAGCTCAGTCGGCTAGAGCGTCAGGTTGTGGCCCTGAAGGTCGGGAGTTCGATTCTCCTCGGTCACCCCAAGGTCGGTGGTACCCTCATCGTCCCACGCCCCTCTAGCTCAACTGGCAGAGCAACGGACTCTTAATCCGCAGGTTCTGGGTTCGAGTCCCAGGGGGGGTACAGCGGAAGGCCCTGGCCAGCCCACCTGACCAGGGCCTTCGTCGTCCTCCGCCCCCTCGCCGGGCGTGGCGGACCGCCGGCCAGGCCGGTTGCCCACGCCAAGCCCCGCCGCCCGCCACCACACCTGCGTCCCAGTGGCCCCGGGCTCAGGCCACAGCCTTGGCCCCGGTCGCAGCCCGGGACCTGGCTCCGAGAGGGCCCTGGGCCCGGGCACCAGCCCGGCGGCTTGTAAGCTTGTAAGGTCGACGACGATGCGGGCAGGGCACCCCCGACGACCGAGGAGCATCGTGGCCGTGGCTGGTCTGGCACTGGCGGGCCTGCTGGCGATGCACGTGATCGACGCCGGCCACGCCCGCGCCACCGCACCGGCGCCGTCACCTCACCTGCCACCCCCGACCACACCCGTCGCGTCGAACGCAACCCTCGGCCCGACCGCAACCAGCGCGTCGACCGAACCCCTGGTCGAAGGGCACGCAGGCGCCGTCGGCCACCA
>DASUJB010000075.1:0-9410 GCA_036279475.1 Acidimicrobiales bacterium
AGGACGCCGTCGCCGCGCCCGCCGCGGACGAGGGCGACGACGACGACGAGGAGGACGAGGACCCCGACGACGTCGAGGCCGACCTCGACGCCATCCTCAAGGACCGCATCGCCGCCCAGCCCGAGGACGAGGACGAGGACGAGGAGATCCCCGAGCCCGACGACCGCGGCGACGGGGCAGGTCGCATCCAACCCAAGAAGGCCGACGAGTTCGTGTGCCAGTCGTGTTTCCTCGTCAAGCACCGCCGACAGCTGGCCGACGAGGACCTGATGCTCTGTGTCGACTGCGTCTGAGGAGCCACCGTGACAACCGACGACGACGCTGCCCGTCCCTCCCACCTGCTCGACGAGGTCGTCAGCCGCGCCGCCGACGTCTTCCTCTACGCCCCCATCGGCCTGTTCTTCGAGAGCCCTGCCCTCGTCACGAAGCTGGCCGAGCAAGGGCGGCTCCAGACCCGCAACGCCCGGCTGTTCGGGCAGCTGGCGGTGCGCCGCGGCGAGGCCGAGGTGCGGCGCCGGGTCGACGAGGTGGAGGAGCAGGCCGTGGCCGTGCTCCGCCTCCTCGGCCTGGCCCCGGACGAGGCGGCCGACGAGGGCCCGGCGCCCACGCCGGCGCCGCCACCGGACGACGCCGGCGGCTCGGCCACGGCGCCGGGGACGGCGGAGGTCGACGCGGGGGCCGAGGTGGCGACCACGCCCGCGACGCCGGGGCGGGACGCCGCCGAGCTCGCCATCCCCGACTACGACAGCCTGTCGGCATCGCAGGTCGTCACCCGCCTGGACGGGCTGGCCCCCGACGAGCTGGAGGCCGTCCGCGCCTACGAGGCAGCCAACCGGGGACGCAAGACCATCCTCAACAAGGTCGCGCAGCTCCAGGCGTGACCGTACCGGAAGAAGGCGCCCGGTCGGCCGCCGCGGCCGACATCGCGGCCGTCGTCCCCCTGGTGGTGGCGTCGGGCGCCGAGAAGCAAGCGCAGAAGGGTGGACCGCTGTGGTTCCGCCGCGAGCGCCGGTGGCGGCAGGTCGACGTCGAGCTGGCCGGGGCGCTCAGCCGGTCCGACCACGAGCTGGCCGTGGGCACCATCGACGACGTCGTGGTGGGCTACGGGCTGGCCCGCACCGACCGCCTCGACGACGGCAGCCTCCTCGGCGTCGTGGACGACGTCTACGTCGATGCCCGGGCCCGGTCGGTGGGGGTGGGCGAGGCCCTGATGGACCACCTCCTCGCCTGGTGCCGGGCCCGGGGCTGCTTCGGCGTCGACAGCATGGTCCTACCGGGGGACCGCTCGACCAAGAACTTCTTCGAGTCCTTCGGCCTGGTAGCCCGGGCCATCGTCGTCCACCGGCCACTCGACTGACCGTGGCCCCCACTCCCCGCCCGACCGCCCGGCCACAGGTGGCGGCCAGTGCCGTGGTGCAGGGGGACGGGCGGTTGCTACTCGTGCGCCGGGCCGCCGGCCACGCCGGTGCCGGGCGGTGGGCCCTCCCCGGGGGTCGGGTCGAGCCGGGGGAGAGGGTGGGCGACGCCGCCCGGCGGGAGCTGTACGAGGAGACGGGCGTGCGCGGCACCGTGGGACCGTTCGTCGGCTGGTCGGAGCGGATCGACGACACCGGGCACTTCGTGATCCTGACCTTCGTGGTCGAGGCCCCCGACGCCCCTGGCCCCGCGGTGCCGGGGGACGACGCCGATGCCGCCGCCTGGGTCCCCCTCGCGGAGGTGGCCGGTCACGACCTGGTGGAGGGGCTGCCAGCCTTCCTGGTGGACCACGGGATCCTCCGACCGGCCTGACCGCCTCCACGCTGCGGGCCCGGTCGCCCGGCACCGTCCCGACCGGGGGCACCGTCCCCAGCGCCGTCCCGACCCCGGGCACCGTGCCGCCCGTCGCGACGACTCGAGGTCAGCGCCCCGTCCACCGCGGGGGCCGCTTCTCGATGAACGCGGTCAGTCCCTCCTTGAAGTCGGCGCTCGACGTGGCGGCGAGGATGCCCTCGCCCGAGAGCTTCCACCCGACCTCCTCGGGTGCCGTCGCTCCCTCGGCGACGACCTTGCGGCTGGCCCGCACGGCGACGGGGGCGTTGGCGCAGATCTGCCCCGCCAGCTCGGCCGCGACGTCGAGGGCCTGCCCCGGCTCGCACAGCCGGTTCACCAGGCCGTGCTGGTGGGCGGCCTCGGCAGTGATGGGATCGCCCGTCAGGGCCATCTCCATGGCGATGTTGACCGGGAGCTTCCGCGGCAGGCGGAACAGGCCACCGGCCCCCGCCACCAGGGAACGCTTCACCTCGGGGATGCCGAAGGTGGCGGTCCGCGAGGCCACGACGAGGTCGCACGCGAGGACGATCTCCGTACCGCCGGCCAGGGCAGGGCCGTCGACGGCGGCGATGATCGGCTTCGTCCTCTCCCGCTGGGTGATCCCGCCGAAGCCACCCCGCTCGGTCTGGAGACCGGAGGCCGTCCCGGCGTTGATCTCCTTCAGGTCGGCGCCGGCGCAGAAGACGGGCGGCTCACCGGTGAGGATCCCCACCCAGATGTCGTCGTCGGCCTCGATCTTGTCGATCGCGTCCTCGATGCCTTGGGCCACGGCACCGTTGACGGCGTTGCGCGCCTCGGGCCGGTTGATCTTGACGACCGCGAACGGTCCCCTCTGCTCGAACTCCACAGCCATGGCGGTCACCCTAGCCACGGCCCCTCGCCGGAGGGCGGGGTGCCGGACGCCCGACCGCCCGAGCAGGTGCCGTGCCGAGATCCGACTCCCGCGCCATCCCCCGCCCGCCCGGCGGACGGCGGCATCATGAGGTGAAACCTTGGCTATGGTGACCGGGTCGAACCGAGCGGTCGGAGGGTCTCTCGGGCGTCCGGCCGTAGAGCCGACGAGGAGCGACGAACCACTTGGACGACCACACAGGACACCTGCAGTGCCCCTTCTGCGGGGCCTACGAGGTCGATCGGCTGTTCATCGGATCCCTCCACGTCGACTCCTGCACCTGCCACGCCTGTGGCTCCCGGTGGGACGAGGATGCCTCGACCGGCGAGTACCGGGGTCGGGGTGAGGCCGAGTCCGTGATCGTCCCCCGGCGTCGCTGACGGGGGAGCGCCGCCGCCGCTTCCCCGAGTGCCTGTCTCCGGCCGCGGCCCCGCCGGCCGCGCGCCATGCCGCTTCCCCGGGCTGCCGTCGTCGGCCGCGGCCCCGCGGGCCGCGCGCCATCCATCCGGGCTGGTGGCGTGCCGCCGGGGCGTGGAGGTTGCCGGGACGGCAGCTCGGGCGTGGCGGCTAAGGCGTGACGGTGCCCGGGACCGGTGCGCTGTCAGCGGTCGTCGTCCCCGCCGGCAAGGGGGTCACCTCGGTGCGGATCGCTTCCTGCGGCCCGGGGCCGCTGGCAGAGGGCGACGGCACGCCGGTGCCCGGCACGGCCGCCGCCTCGTCGGCAGGAGCGGAGGGGGCGCCCGGGGACCGGTCGCCCCGGCGACGGCCCTCGCCGCCGTCCTTGCCACGGTTGCGGTCGCTCCCGGGCCGGTTGCCCCCCGGCCGCCGGCGGGGGCCGCGCGGCGGCCGGTCGGAGGGCGCCTCGGGAGCGATGTCGAAGATGTGGGCGATCTCGGGTAGCCGCGTCGCCAGGCGGGCGATGGTGGCCCGGAGGTCGGGAGCGAGCTTCTCCGGCAGGGACTGGGGGATGACGCGCCGACGGACCGGGGAGTAGGCGAGGGCGTCCAGCACCGTCGCCCACCGGTCGGGCGCCGTGTCGGCCGTCAGGGAGGCGGCCGTGGCCTCGGCCAGCTGGGTGGCGATGTCACCGGGGATCGGCGCACCGGCCTTGGGCGGGCGGGAGCTGAGCCGGAGGGCGCGGACCACCCGGCCGGCCCGCACGTTGTCGCCCAGCTCGGCGAGCCAGTCAGCGTGCTCCTTCTCCACCCGGTTGGCCAGCGCCTCGCGCAGCTGGGCGGCCAGGGCCTTGGCCTCGTCGTCGCGGCCGGCGTCACCCGCGGCGTTGACGACCGACCGCAGGTCGCGCAGGTCCAGGTCGTCGACGGCGGCGACGGCGGCCTCGGCGCGGTCGCGCCACACGGCGGCGGCGACCCGGGGCCGCAGCTCCTCCGCTACGTGGAGGAGGGCGTCGTGCTTCACCTCGGGCTTGCCCTCGGCCTTCAGCTCGGCGTTCTGCTTGTCGATCGCCTGGCGGACGGCGGGGATGCCTCCGGCCAGGAGCTGCTCGACGATCGGCCGCTGCTCGGCGGGGACCGCCTCGAGGAGCTGGTTGCGATGGGCCCGGCCCGGCCGCAGGCGACGGGGGCGCGGCCTGTCCTCGGCGGTGGGAGCCGGCCGGGAGGCTCGCTCCCGGCGCCCGTCGTCGTGGCCACCGGAGCGGCCGCGGCGACCACCGTCGTGCCGTTCCCGGGTCCGCTCGTCGCTCCCACGGTCGCCTCGGCGACGGCTCCGCTCGCCCGACCGGCGGGGAGCGAGGGTGGACGTGACCAGCGGCTGGTCGCTCGTTCTCGGCCGCAGCTCGAGCCGCTCGGGCTCCGCGCGCGGAGACCGGGGTGGCAGCACGCTGACGACCTCGATGCCGTCGAGGTGGCCCTCGACCTCGGCTCGGAGCACCTGGCCGGCGGTTGCGCCAGCGGGCAGGATGCGGCCGTCGAGCGTCCCCCTGGGCTCGCGCGCCCCGGCGGCTCGCCAGGTCCAGGAACCATCGTCGCGAGCACTGGTCAGCTCGATGTCGATCCGGCGGGGCATAGAGGGGCCACGCTAGCGCGCCGGGTGTCCCGGACCCCTAGTCGAGGAGGATTCGCGGTCCCCCGTGCCCGATGCCCGCCGCGCCCAGGCGTCGGGGTCCTCCAGGAGGTGGCGGAGCGGAGCCGGGAGGGTGCCTGCCACCACGTCACCCACGGTCACGGCCTCGAGCACGCCCCGGAGCGCAGCCCGGGCCGCCACCCAGACCTCCCGGAGGTGGAGGGCGGGGCCGGCGTAGCTCAACCGCTCGGGTGGCGTGCCGTGCACGTCGGCCAGCGGGCCCTCCACGGCACGGATCACGTCGGCCACGGCGATCTCGCCCGCGGGCCGGGCCAGCCGGTAGCCGCCCTCGGCGCCGCGCTGGCTCCTCACCAGGCCGGCCCGCCGGAGGTCGGCCAGCACGTCCTCCAGAGACCTGGCCGGGATGCCCTGCGAGAGGGCCAGGGCCTCGGCCGTCCGGGGACCGCCGGGCGCGGCGGCGATCTCGGCCATGGCCCGTACGGCGTAGTCGGCCCTGGCGGTGATCCGCACGGCCCGCCGCTACCCGGCACCGGGGTCGACCGCCCGGCGCGGGCCGCCACCGGCTCCCGGAGCGGCGAGGTCGTCGACCGCGTCCCGCAGGTCGCCCATCGCCCCCGCCACGGCGTCGGCCATCTGCCAGGGGTCGGGCACCAGGTGGGCATCGGCGACGAAGCCGAGGTGCACGTGGCCGGGGGAGGAGAGCGCGGTGACGTTGAGGCCGGCGCCGTCCATCACCGGCCCCAGCGGGTAGGCAGCGACCAGGCGAGCGCCGTCGAGGTGGAGCGGGGCGTCGGGACCCCGGACGTCGGAGACCACCACGTCGTGGAGCGGCGGGTGCCACGCAGCGGCCCCGACGCGGGCGTACAGGCGGGCGGCCAGGGCGACCGGTCCGGGTAGCACCTGGCCGGCCCAGGTTGCGACGAGGTCGCCGCCCACCGCGTCGTGGTCCTGCCGGGCGGCGTGGGCGCTGCGGGCGGTGGCCCGGAGCCGCTCCACCGGGTCGGCGAGGTCGGTGCGCAGGCGCACGAACATCGCCGACACCTGGTTGGCGCCACCACCGGTGCCACCACCGCCCCGGGTCGAGACGGGGCACATCGCCACGAGGGGCTCCTCCGGGAGGGCCGCCCGGGCGAGGAGGTACTGCCGCAGGACGGCCGCCACCAGGGCCAGGACCACGTCGTTCACCGTCGCGTCCCACGCCGCTCCCACCCTCCGCACGTCGCCCAGCGACACCCGGGCGAACGCCACCGACCGCCGCGGTGTCACCGCCGCCGTCCACGGGGTCCGTGGGGCGTGCAGCGGCACGGCTCCCGCCTCGTCGCCGGCGTCGCGGTGACGCACCGCCAGCCTGGCCGCGGCAGCCAGCGTGCGGCCCACGAGGCCCGGCAGCTCGGTCGCCCGGCGGGCCTGCGCCACCAGGACGTGCCCGAGCATCTCGGCGTCGGAGGGGACCGTTCCCCCTGGCGGCTCGGCCGGGGGAGCGGCACCGCCGCCGGCCCTCCCCCCGTCGACGGCCCGAGCCCCGGGCAGGGGGACGGGCTCGTCGAAGAGGTGGGCCAGCAGCGCGATCGCCGAGGCGCCGTCGGCCACCGCGTGGTGCACCTTGGCGACGAGGGCCACACGGCCGTCGCCGAGGCCGTCGACGACGTGCACCTCCCACAGGGGGCGGGATCGGTCGAGCGGCCGGCTCACGACCTCGGCGGCCACCGCGGCCAGCTGGTCGAGCCCACCGGGCGGGGGGAGGAGGCGGTGGTGGACGTGGGCGCCCGGGTCGAGGTCCGGGTCCTCCACCCAGACCGGGTGGTCGAGCCGGAACGGGGCCTCCACCACCCGCCGCCGGAAGGCGGGCTGGGCCAGGAGCCGCCGCACGACGGTGGCGCCCAGGGCCCCGGCGTCGACGGGGGCGGGGGCCGTCGCCGGGTCGACGAGGGCGACGACGGCCATGTGCAGGTGCATCGACGGCGACTCGAAGGCGAGGAACGCCGAATCGAGGCCCGACAAGCGTTCCATCTCCCTGCGACCGCCTCCTCCCTGACCCGCTCCCCGCCGCCGTCCCGAAGGATGCCACCCGGGCCGACCCGGCGCCGACGCCGGGCACTTCCCCGGGCAGGCCCTGGTGGATAGGGTGCGGCACGGTCACGAGGACTGACGAGGGGACGGCCATGCGTGCAGCAGTGCTCCGCAACACCGGCGACGAGAAGCTGGAGATCCGCGACGACGTCGAGCTCGGCTCGGTCGGGCCGCGCGACGTCAAGGTCAAGATCCACGCCACCGGGGTGTGCCACTCCGACGTGTCCGGCATGAGCGGGGTCATCCCCCAGCCGGCCCCGTTCGTCCCAGGTCACGAGGGCGCCGGCGTGGTCACCGCGGTCGGTGACGAGGTCACCTCGGTCGCCCCCGGGGACCACGTCATCATCGCCTGGAGCGCGCCGTGTGGGCACTGCAGGTTCTGCATCGACCGCAAGCAGCCCAACCTGTGCGTCAACGTGCAGTTCGCGGCGTCGATGAACCCCCACTTCAGCCAGGCCGGGACGCCGCTGTTCGGCTTCGCCGGCGCCGGTACGTGGGCCGAGGAGATGATCATGCCCCAGGAGGGCGTGGTGAAGATCGACCCCGCCACTCCGCACGAGATCGCCTCGCTGGTGGGCTGCGGCGTGATGACCGGCGTGGGCGCGGCGCTGAACACGGCCAAGGTCGTCCCCGGCTCGTCGGTGGTGGTCTTCGGCTGCGGTGGCGTGGGCATCTCCGCCATCCAGGGTGCCCGGGTCGCCGGCGCCGCGGAGATCGTCGCCGTCGACCTCGTCGACTCGAAGCTTGAGGAGGCCAAGCAGTTCGGTGCCACCCACGGGGTCAAGCCGGACGAGCTCGACTCGGCGAAGCAGTCGATCACCGGTGGCGACGGCTTCGACTACGCCTTCGAGGCCATCGGCCAGCCGCAGACGATGCGCTCGGCGTACGACGTCATCCGCCGGGGCGGCGTCGCCTGCATCATCGGTGCCGGGGGGCTCGACAAGTCGATCACCTTCAACGCCTTCGAGCTCTTCTTCGACGAGAAGACCATCAAGGGCTCCTACTACGGCTCGGCCGACGTGCGCAGCGACTTCAACCGGATGCTCAACCTCTGGAAGAACGGCCGGCTCGACCTCGAGGGCATGATCTCCCGGAGGATCGACATCGCCGACGTCAACGACGCCGTGGCCGACCTCAAGGCCGGCACGGTGATCCGCTCCGTCGTCACGTTCTAGGGGGACCGCCGCCTGCGGCGGCAGGACGACCGTCCGGGGCCCGCGCCACCGCGGGCCCCGGACGCGTACGGGGTCCGGTGCCCTCCCCACGCCGGTACGCCCTACCGCCCCTTGCACCGGGGCTGCCACCACGTGATGCGTCTGTCGACCACCTGCCGTGGTATCGTGCCGCGGGCGGGTCAGGCGGGACTCGACGGGCAACATCGGCTGGTGCAGGCGGGCGAACGCTGGGCACCACGGCACCGGGAGTCCCATGGACCACGCGCATCCTCCGGCGCGCGACGGGCGCGGCGCGCCCCTCACGCTGGCCGCGGCCACCGCGGCCACCGCGGCCGTCGCGGCCGTCGCTCTCGTCGCCGGCCTGGCCGCGCCGGCGGCAGCGGCCAGCCAGGCGACCTTCGAGGGCATCGTCCCCACGGCCTCGACGGTGGTGCACGGCAACCTCGGCACCTACCCGGCGGGATCGATGGCGGTGCGCATCGACGGCACGCCGGCCACGGCCTACTGCATCGACGTCGGCACCTCGATCGAGCCGGGCGAGGCCGGGCTGGTGGAAGGGGAGTGGGCCTCGTCGGGGGTCCCCGCCCTCGATGTCGTGGCCGGCATCCTGGCGGCCTACTTCCCCAACGGCGACGGGCCGGACGGGTACCGGATCACCGGCGACGACAGCCAGCAGGCGGCCGCCACCCAGGCCGCCATCTGGCACTTCACCGACGGCTTCGAGCTGACACGGGGGTCCAACGACCCGGTGGTGGAGGCCGGCTACGCCGTCGTCCTCGCCGCCGCGGCTGCCGGCGCCCTGCCACCCGCCGGCGATCCCGGCGTGAGCCTGGACGTCGTACCACCAGCCTCGACGTCTGCCGAGGCAGGCTCGCTGGTCGGCCCGTTCGTGGTGGAGACCACGGCCACCCACGTGACGCTCTCGCCCTCGGAGGGCACCACGGTGGCCGACGCCGCCGGGCGGCCCCTCGGCGGCCCGGTGGGCGACGGCACCCACTTCTGGCTGGCCAAGCCCACCGCGGGGGACGGCACGGTCCGGGCCACGGCACGGGCCGTCGTCCATGCCGGTCGCGTGTTCGCCAAGGAGGGGAGCCAGCGGCTGATCCTGGCGTCGACGGTGACGACCAGCGTCGACGCCGAGGCGGCCGCCTCCTGGAGCGAGCCGAGCACGACGAGCACGACCCCACCACCGACCACGACGGTTCGCCCGCCGGCGAGCACGGCGACGCCACCGACCACCACGGTTCGCCCGCCGGCGACCGCGGTCACGGCGCCGCCGGCGAGCACGGCGACGACCTCACCGGTGGCGCCCGCCCCCCGCCCGCTCGGTCCCCGGGACGGGGTGGGGCCCCTCCGGGGGTCAGCCCCCCGGCCACCCGTCGGCCCGGAGGTGGCCACCGAAGCCGCAGGATCGCTGC
>DASUJB010000076.1:0-3467 GCA_036279475.1 Acidimicrobiales bacterium
GGGCGGGGGCGGGGGAGGAGACGGCTGGCTCATGGCTGCCAGGATAAGGGTGTGCCGGAGGTGTCCGGTCATCGCCCGGGCGTGGACCGGCCCGGCCGGCGCGCCCGGCCGCGTTCGGCGCGGCGGCGGTCGCCGCCTAGCCTGGCCCGGTGGCCGAGCCCGACCAGATGGTGAGCGCACCGCGCGGCGTGCGCCCGATCCGGTGGGGGATGGGCGACGCCGTCGCCGGATGGCTGCTCTCGCAGGTGGGGGGGGCCGTCACCTTCTCGCTGGCGATGGCCCTGAGCGGCAGCAGGGACCCGGACGACCTGTCGCTCGGCTGGGTGGCGGCGGGGCAGCTCGGCCTGTGGCTGGGCTTCCTGGGCGTGCCGTGGCTGGCGTCCCGCACCAAGGGCAACGGCATCGTGCGCGACTTCGGCCTCCGCGGCGAGCGGCGCGACGTGGTCGTCGGCTCGGTCGTCGGCGTGCTAAGCCAGCTCGTCCTCCTGCCCCTGCTCTACCTGCCCCTCCTCCAGCTGCTCGACAGGGACGCGGGCGACGTCGAGCAGGTGGCCCGGAACCTCACCGACCGGGCCACCGACCCGATCGGGGTGGTGCTGCTGGTGTTGATCGTCGGCCTCGGCGCCCCCGTGGCCGAGGAGGTGTTCTACCGGGGGCTGGTGTTCCGCTCGCTGGAGAAGCGGTTCGGGACGTGGCCGGGCATCGTGGTGTCGGGCGTGGTGTTCGGGGCGTCGCACCTCGAGTGGCTGACGCTGCCGGGCCTGGCCCTCTTCGGGGGAATCCTCGCCTACCTGACCCACCGCACCCAGCGCCTGGCGCCGGCCGTCGCCGCCCACGTGGCGTTCAACATGGTGACCGTCGTCGTCCTGGTCACGAGCTGACGTGACCCGTCCCCCCGCCCTCCCCGACGACGAGGCGCGCCGGGGTCCGTCACCGGGCGCGGGCCCCCACGGCGCGGGGGTCCCCGCCGTGGGGGCCCCGCCGGCCGCCGCCCCGCTGCCACCCCTCGGAGCGGGCGCCGGCGGCCGGGCTCCCGCCCCGCCCGGCGACGCCGGCACGGGGCCCGGCGACGCCGGCACGGGGCCCGACGGCGCGGGGGAGACCCGGCCCGGTGGTGGCGAGGCTCCCGCCGAGGCGGCCCGCCGCCGGTCCCTGAGGGCCGTCGTCGACGCCGTCGTCCTGGGGGCGTGCGTCGCCTTCGTGCTCTGGCACCTGCAACCGGACCTCCTCCTGTCGGACGCCGTCCCGGCGGGGGGTGACATGGGGGCCCACGTGTGGGGTCCGGCCTACCTGCGCGACCACCTGCTGCCGCACGGCCAGGTGGCGGGGTGGACGGGGGACTGGTACGCCGGGTTCCCCGCCTACCAGTTCTACATGGTGGTCCCCTCCCTGCTGATCGTGGCGCTCGACGTCGGCCTGGAGGGGGGTGCGGCGCTGGTGCCGGCAGCGGTGGCCGTGGCCGCCGGCGTCGTCGCCGCCCGCCGGTGGCACCGGCGACCGGTCCGGGTCGCCGCCCTGGTGGTGGCAGCCGGGAGCCTGGCCCTCGTGGGCCTCCCCTACGGCGTCGCCTTCAAGCTGGTGACGGTCAGCGGGCCGGCCTCGCTGCCGGTCGCCGCCTACGCCTTCGGGCGCATGGCCGGGACCCGCTTCCCCACGCCGGCGGTGATGGCGGTGGCCACCCTGCCGTTCCTCTTCTACCGCGGCTACACGATCTACGGCGGCAACATCGCGTCCACGCTGGCCGGGGAGTTCGCCTTCTCGATGGCGCTGAGCCTCGGCCTGCTGTACCTCGGGGTCGTCTTCCGGGGGCTGGAGACCGGTCGGGGCCGGGCGACGGCCGCCGTCCTGCTGGCCGTCACCGGCCTGTGCCACCTCATCCCCGCCTTCTGGGTGCTGGGTGCCACCGTGGTGATCGTGGCCGTGCGGTTCCGCCGCACCGGTCCCACCGCTCCCGGCGTCCCCCTGGTGGTCGGCGGAGTGGTCGTGGCGGTGGCGGGCGCCCTCCTGGGGGCGCCGTCGTCGACGGCCGGCACCGTGGTGGCCGTCCTGGGGCTGGTACCGGCGGTCGCGGGGCTGTGGTTGCTGTCGGCCAGCGTGCGGTGGCTGGCCCCGGTCATGGCGGTCGGGGGCCTGCTGTCGATGTGGTGGGTGGCCCCCTTCTACCTGCGGTCGGACTTCCTCAACGACATGGGTTGGGAGAAGCTGCCCTACGAGGGCACCGATCCCCCCCAGACCATCTGGACCCACCTCCTGCCGTCGGCGACACCCGACGTGGACCTGCGCTGGGCCTTCGCCCTCGCCGCGGTGGGCGCCGGCCTCGCCGTCGCCCTGCGCCTGCGGGCGGGCCTGTTCCTGGCGCTCACGACGGTGGCCGTGGGCGTGGCCTTCGTGGTGGTGCCCGAGGGCCGGCTGTGGAACGGCCGGCTGCTGCCCTTCTACTACCTGACCACGCTCCTGCTGGCGGGCCTGGGCGCCGCCGAGCTGATGCGCACGGTCCTCGCCCTCGTGCGCCTCGGCCGGCCGGAGCCGGTGGGCGCCGGCATCCCCACCGCGCTGGGCGCGCTGGCGGTCGCCGTGGTGGCGGTGGGTGTGCCGCTCGGCCAGCTCCCCTTCAGCGAGGAGTCGGCGGCCGGGGTGTCCTGGCCGCGCTTCTCCCCGTGGACCGTCCATGCCGAGCCGGTCAGCTTCGTCCCCTCCTGGGCCCGGTGGAACTACTCGGGCTACGAGGGCAAGGCGGCGTACCGGGAGTACCACGACGTGGTGCAGACGATGGCGGAGCTGGGCCGCCAGCGCGGTTGCGGCCGTGCCTTCTGGGAGTACGACAAGGACCTCGACCGCTACGGCACCCCCATGGCGCTCATGCTCCTGCCCCACTGGACCGACGGCTGCATCGGCTCCATGGAGGGCCTCTACTTCGAGGCGTCCTCCACGACGCCGTTCCACTTCCTGACCCAGGTCGAGCTGTCGACCTCTCCCAGCGCCGCCCAGCGTGACCTGCCCTATGGCAGCTTCGACGTCGTCAAGGGCGTCGACCACCTCCAGATGCTGGGCGTGCGGTACTACATGGCCGTCTCGGACAACGCCATCGCCCAGGCCCGGAGGGATCCCGAGCTCACCGAGGTGGCGGCCTCGGGGCCGTGGGTCGTCTTCGAGGTGGCCGACAGCCGGGTGGTGGCGCCCCTCCGCAACGAGCCGGCCGTGGTGGAGGGGGTGGGCGACAGCCTGCGCGAGTGGGTCGAGGAGCCCCGCGACGCCTCGGGACGCTTCGGCGGTCCGGCCGTGCGGTGGTTCACCGATCCGTCGCGGTGGGACGTGCCCCTCGCCAACCGGGGGCCCGACGGCTGGCAGCGGGTCCAGGAGGGGGAGGCGCCCCGGCGGGAGCCCCTGCCGCCGGTCGAGGTGACCGACGTGGAGCTCGGCGAGCAGGACGTGAGCTTCGACGTCGACCGCCCGGGGGTGCCGGTCCT
>DASUJB010000077.1:0-4170 GCA_036279475.1 Acidimicrobiales bacterium
TGCACCGACGACGAGCGGCGCCAGGCCGTCCGCCTGCTCGCCCGGCTGCGGGTCGGCGCCCCGCTCCGGCCCAGCCGGCGCCGGCGCCCCTCCCCGTCGCCGCGGGGCGACCTCGACCTGCGGCGCACCGTCCGGGCGGCGCTGCGCACGGGGGGCGAGGTGCTGGCCCGCCCGGCCACCCGGCCGGCGGCGCGGCCCCGGCGCCTGGTGCTGGTGCTGGACGTCAGCGGTTCGATGGAGCCCTACGCCCGCGGGCTGGCGCGCTTCGCCCACGCCGCCGTGGCCGGGCGGCGCCGGGGCCAGGTGGAGGTGTTCGCCCTCGGCACCCGGGTGACCCGGATCACCCGCCAGCTCAGCAGCCACGACCCCGACGCCGCCCTGCGCGCCGCCGCCGCCACCGTGGCCGACTGGTCGGGGGGCACGCGGTTGGGCGACGGCCTGCGCGCCTTCAACGACCGGTGGGCCGTGCGCGGGCTGGCCCGGGGCGCCACGGTGGTGATCCTGTCCGACGGATGGGACCGGGGCGATCCCCGGGTGCTGGGCGACGAGCTGGCCCGCCTCCGCCGGGTCGCCCACCGGATCGTGTGGGTCAACCCCCTGAAGGCGTCGCCCGGGTACGCTCCCCTGGCGGGGGGCATGGCGGCGGCCCTGCCCCACGTCGACGAGTTCGTGGAGGGCCACTCGGTGGCCTCGCTCGAGGCGCTGGCCGAGATCGTGAGCCGCCCGTGACGTCGCCCGCCATCCGCCGCTCCGGCACCGGCGCGGTGCCGCTCCGCCAGGAGGATCTCCCATGAGGGAGCTGCTCGACGACCTGGACCGCTGGCGGTCCGAGGGCTTGGAGGTGGCCGTGGCCCGTGTGGTCGACGTCGACGGGTCGGGGCCCCGGGCCCCGGGGGCGGCCATGGCCGTCAACGAGCGGGGCGAGGTGGCCGGATCGGTGTCGGGTGGCTGCGTGGAGGGCGCCGTGGTCACCGAGGCGCTCGAGGTGCTGCGCACCGGCGAGCGGCGGATCGTGTCCTTCGGCTACTCCGACGACGACGCCTTCGCCGTGGGCCTCACGTGCGGCGGCACCATCCACCTCTTCCTGGAACCGCTCGACTGGTGAGCGGCCTCTACGAGGCGCTGGCCGCCGACGTCCGGGCCGACCGCCCGGTGGCCCTGGCCACGGTGATCGCCGGGCCGGGGACCGGGGCCAAGATCGTCGTCGGCCCCGACCGCCCGGCGCTGGGGACCCTGGGCGACCCCGACCTCGACCGGGTGGTGGTCCGGGACGCCCTGGGCGAGCTGGCCGCCGGCACCACCACCGTCCGCCACTACGGCGAGCACGGCCAGGCCCGGGAGGCGGTGGTGGCCGTGTTCGTCGAGTCGTTCGCCCCGCCGCCCCGCATGCTGGTGTTCGGCGCCGTCGACTTCACCGCCGCCCTGGTGAAGGTGGCGAAGGTCCTGGGGCACCGGGTCACCGTGTGCGACGCCCGTGCCGTGTTCGCCACCCGGGCGCGCTTCCCCCAGGCCGACGAGGTGGTGGTCGACTGGCCCGACCGCCTGCTGGCACGCACCGGTGGGTCGCTGACCGCCCGAGACGCGGTGTGCGTGCTCACCCACGACGCCAAGTTCGACGTCCCCGCCCTGGTGGCGGCGCTGGCCACCGACGTGGGCTACATCGGGGCGATGGGCAGCCGGCGGACCCACGCCGACCGGGTCGCCCGCCTGCGGGCCGCCGGGGTGGACGGGGCAGGGGTGGACCGCATCCGGGCGCCGATCGGCCTCGACATCGGCGCCCGCACCCCGGAGGAGACGGCCGTGGCCATCTGCGCCGAGATCATCGCCCGGCGCACCGGCCGGGCCGCCGCCCGCCCGCTCAGCGAGACGGACGGCCCGATCCACCGCGAGGCGCCGTGAGCACCGCGGCCGTGGTGCTGGCGGCGGGGAGCGGCTCCCGCTTCGCCGCGTCGGGCGGGGAGGGGCACAAGCTGCTGGCCAGCTACCTGGGGCGGCCGGTGGTCGAGTGGTCGATCGAGACGGCGGCGGCCGCCGGCCTCGACGCCGTCTACGTGGTGCAGGGTGCGGTGGACCTGCCCCGTCCCCCGCTGGTGTCCGACGTGGTCTTCGTGGCCAACGACCGGTGGCGGGAGGGAATGGCGACGTCGCTGGCGGCGGGCATCGCCCGGGCCCGCCGGGACGGGCATGCCGCCGTGGTGGTGGGGCTGGGCGACCAGCCGCTGGTGCAGGCGGAGGCGTGGCGGCGCGTGGCCCGGGCCACCGGGTCGCCGATCGCGGTGGCCACCTACCAGGGCGAGCGCGGCCATCCCGTCCGGCTGTCGTCGATGGTGTGGCCGTTGCTGCCGTCCCGGGGCGACGAGGGGGCCCGCGTCGTGATGCGCCGGCGACCCGACCTGGTGGCGGAGGTACCGTGTCCGGGCCGGCCGGCGGACATCGACACCGTCGAGGACCTGGCCGCCTGGACCGATCCCGGAGGATCCCCATGGAGCTGACCAACGACTTCCGCGTCGGCGTGCCGATCGAGCGGGCGTGGGCGGTGCTGACCGACGTCGAGCTGATCGCGCCGTGCCTGCCGGGTGCCCAGCTCCAGGAGGTGGAGGGCGACGACTACCGCGGCGTGGTCAAGGTGAAGGTGGGGCCCATCACCGCCCAGTACAAGGGCGTGGCCCGCTTCGCCGAGCGGGACGACGCCGGCCATCGGGCCGTGCTGCGGGCCGAGGGGCGCGACACCCGCGGTCAGGGCAACGCCAACGCCACCGTCACCGCCACGCTGACCCCCGACGGCGACGGCACGCGGGCCACCGTGGTGACCGACCTGACGGTGACCGGTCGGGTCGCCCAGTTCGGCCGGGGGGTGATGGCCGACGTCTCGGCCAAGCTGATGGGCCAGTTCGTGGAGTGCCTGGAGGGCAAGCTGCTCCCCGACGTGGCCGAGGGCGGCGACGTGCCCTCGGCGGCCGGGGCCGCTGCCACGGCGGGAGACGGGGGAGGGGGCCTCGCCGCCGCCCCGGGCGGCGAGGCACAGGCCCCCACGCCCGCCCAGGGTGCGGAGGCGCCCGCCCTGACGCCCGCCGAGACGGGGCACGGGCCGCTCGACGTGGCCTCGGAGGGTGCCGAGGCCATCCGCCTGGTCGAGGAGGGCGCGGCCACGGGGGGAGCGGGGGCTACGGCCTCCGGTGACACGGCACTGGCCGCCGGTGCCGGCTCCTCGGAGGCCGGTGGCACCGGCGGCCCGTCGACGACCACCACGGACGGCGCCGATCGGGTGGCCGGCACGTCCGGCCCCCAGGTGAGGGTGGTCGACAGCCCCGAGGTCGAGCCCCTCGACCTGTTCGAGGCGGCCGGCGCGCCCGTGGCCAAGCGGGCCCTTCCCGCCGTGGCGGGCCTCACCGTGCTGTGGCTGCTGAGCGTGTTCCTGCGTCGCCGGCGTCACCGCCGCCCCTCCTGAGGCCGATTGGGCGCCGTACGGCGCCGCGCTACAGTGATCGGCCTTGCCTGGCCCGGCCGGGCACCACGTCGGAGTGGCGGAATTGGCAGACGCGCTAGGTTGAGGGCCTAGTGCCCGATAAGGGCGTGGGGGTTCAAGTCCCCCCTCCGACACGACAGGATCGGCGCGAAAGCGCTGGTCGGGGGCGGTGCGGCGAGGCCGGCGGAGCGGCTCCGAGGGCCGTTTGTCCGCGATTTGTCAGCACGTTCTCGCTACATCTCGTAGCCCTCAGCCCGGGCCAGCGTGACGGCCGGCCTGTGGTATGGTTCCTGACGACGTATCCGCGTCGACAACTGAACCTGCTCGTGACACCCGAGTCCGGTTCCTCCGCCTGCCCCTCGGGGTTCGCCGGGGACGACGTCCGGTTGAAGCGCCTGGAGTGGCACCGTCCGCGGCGTCCCCTTCGATCCTGACTTCTCATGCCGTCGGCTTTGAGTCGTCGGGGCGTGATCACGAGCCCTGCATCCCGCAAGGGAAGGAGGGCCTCCTGATGAGCCCGAAGACCAAGAACACCGACACCCGCACCCGGTTCAGGTTCCTGAACCCTGAGCTCGAGCAGGTCGCCGAAGAGGTGGCACTCGAGGACTTCTCGGTGCTGCTCCCGGAGTTCACGCCGGCCGAGGACCAAGAGCCCCTGGACGACGGCGAAGCGCCGACCAAGTTGGGTGCCCGATTCCGTAAGC
>DASUJB010000078.1:0-3256 GCA_036279475.1 Acidimicrobiales bacterium
TGCCCCACGACGGGGCCGTGCCCCACGACGGGGCCGTGCCCCACGACGGGGCCGTGCCCCACGACGGGGCCGTGCCCCACGACGACGGGTGGGCGCCTCGTCGACGGGGGCCCTCACGCGGCGCCGGCCGCTCCCCGCCAGTGGACGACGATCCCGTGGCGGCGCATCGACCGGTGGAAGTGCACGACGGAGGCGGCGACGGCGATGCCGGTCAGGCCCCAGGACAGCACCGTCCGGGCCAGCACGTAGGTGGCGACGGGCCGGGTGGTGAGCAGCCAGATGCTCACCGCGGCGTTGGTGAGCTGCACCAGCGCCCACAGCACCGTGATGCGGGCGAAGAACCGGCGGGCCGGGTCCGACCCGGTGAACGCCTCGGGGAGGGGGCAGAAGTCGCCGGCCAGCCGCTCGGCCAGGGGACGGCCCACGGTGACCGATCCCAGGAAGACGGCGCCGACCAGCACGGTGGTGAGCGTGGGCTGGAGGAAGTACAGGAAGACGCTGCCCGAGGCCATGGCCAGCACCGTGCGGGCCGTGATGCCCACCGTGCCCAGCACCAGGAGGCCCGGCACCTTCCGGCGGGTGGCCAGCCGGCGTGCCACCGCGGTGTAGGACCACGCCAGGGAGGCGACCAGGCCACCCCACACGCCGGCGAACCGGAGGGCGCCGTAGAAGACGACCAGGGGGACGATGTTGGCCTCGACGATCCCGGGCAGGGCATGGCGGGCCATGGCGGGCAGCCGGGGGATCTCGAGGGCGTGCTGTGGTCGCGGCGGGGGCATCCGGATCGTCGGGATCGGGGGCGGGGAGGGCGGCGGTGGCCCCGGCCCGGCCGTCGGGGCAGGCCGGGGCGGGCTCGCGTGCCGGCGCCGGAGATGCTCGCCGCCCCGCCACCGGCGGTGCAAGCGCCCACGTGGCGGCCCACGTGGGCGGGGCACGGCCTGGTGGCGGCGGGCTCAGCCCGCCAGGGTGGGGCCGAGGCGGGGCGCCTCCCGCTCGGCCAGCGCCACGGTCACGCCCATGCGCTCGACGTGCTGGCGCACCTGCTTGTCGCCCTGGGGGATGGGGTGGTCGGCGAGGAAGGCGGCCACCTCGGTGGCGAGGGCACGGTCGCACACGGTCCGGATGCCACCCACCAGGCGGGGCAGGCTGTTGGCCGGGAACCGTGCCTGGACCTCGTCCCAGTGGGCCGCCGTGAAGCGCCAGGCCCGGGCCCCGTTGTCGCGGTGGGCGATGGCCTCGCCCAGCAGGTGGGGGGCGTCCTGGGTGCGGACCTCGTCGGACAGGGTGAGGGCGAGGGTCCGCTCGAACGCCTCCGGGTCGCGGAAGCGGGTGAGCGAGCGGTGGAGGCGCTGGCGGTCCTGGGGGGTGGCCGCGGCGCGCGCCGCCGCCACCAGTCGCTCGTGGAGGGTGGTGTCGCCGAGGGTGGCGCACACCTCCAGGGCGGCCGACCCCAGGCTGGGGTCGACGCTCGGCGGGTGGGCGAGGAAGCGCTCCAGGAGCTCGGCGGCCCGCTCCCGGGCGGCCCCGTCGTCCCCGAGCACGGCCGCCGCGTGGAGCAGCACGCCCCGCAGCGTGCGGGTGCGGTCGCCCTCGCCCGGGGCGGCGTCGACCCCCAGGTCGACCCGGGCCGGCCCGAGGAGGGCCACCACCCGACCGTGGAGGGCGTCACGGGCCGGGCCGTCGACCAGCCGGTCCAGGCTGGACAGGCCGCCGACGATCCGCTGCCACACCGACAGGTCGCGCTCGTCGGCGAACCGCTCGACGAGGGCGAGGAACCCGGCGGCCGGGTCACCGGCGAGGACGGTGGCCCAGCCGTCGTCGACCAGGGCGTAGCGCTCGAGGGCGGTGAGGTCGCCCAGGTGGGCGAGCAGGGCGTCGAGCAGCGCCGGGGCGTAGCGGACCCGGTAGAAGCCGTGGGCGCCCAGGTTGGCGTCCACCCACGGCCACCCGGCCGTCCCCTCGACCGTGGCCGACGGGCCGTCGAGCAGCACGTTCCGGCGCCGGTCGTCGGCCGGGGGCTCGTCGCCCGCCGTGCCGGCCGGGCCGCGGGTGCCGAGCAGGAGGGGGACCGCCCACGCCTCGCCGCCGCCCGCCGTCGTGGCCCCGTCGGGGGCGAACCCCTCGGCCCCGAGGTAGCGGAAGCGGTGCTGGGTGGCCCGCACCGCCCCGTCGCCCGCCGGTTCGACGGCGACGACGGGGAAGCCGCCCTGGAAGATCCAGGACTCGGCGATGTGGCGCACCGGCTCGCCCGTCTCCGCCTCGAGGGCGTCCCACAGGTCGGAGGTCTCGGTGTTGGCGTGCCGGTGCCGGGCGATGTAGGCGCGGATGCCGGCGCGGAACCGGTCGGCCCCCAGGTACTGCTCGAGCATGCGGACCACCGAGGCGCCCTTCTCGTAGGTCAGGACGTCGAACATCCCGTCGGCCTCGGCCGGGGAGAGCACGGGGTACTCCACCGGCCGGGTCGAGGCCAGGGCGTCGGTGTCGAAGGCCGCCGAGCGCGACAGCCCGAAGTCGACCCACCGCTGCCACTCGGGCCGGAAGGCGTCGGTGCAGCTGGTCTCCATGAACGTGGCGAACGCCTCGTTGAGCCAGATGCCGTTCCACCACCGCATGGTCACCAGGTCGCCGAACCACATGTGGGCGATCTCGTGGCCGATCACGTCGACGACGGCCTCGAGCTCGCCCTGGGTGGCGCGGGCGGGGTCGATCAGCAGCAGCCGCTCGCGGAAGGTCACGCAGCCCAGGTTCTCCATGGCCCCGAAGGCGAAGTCGGGGATGGCGACGAGGTCGAGCTTGTCCCCGGGGTAGGCGATGCCGAACCAGTCGCCGAGGAAGCGCAGCGCGAACTCCCCCACCTCGAGGGCGAAGCCGGCGAGGTGCTCCTGGCCCCGGGGGCAGACCACCCGCAGGGGCGTGCCGTCCACGTCGACCGGGGTGGTCGCCGTCAGCGGCCCGACGACGAAAGCCACCAGGTAGGTCGACATCGGCATCGTGTCGGCGAACCGGACCGCCACCCGGCCGTCGCCCACGGGCCGACGCTCGACCTCGCCGGCGTTGGACACGGCCAGCAGTCCCTCGGGCACGACCAGGGTGACGGCGAAGACGGCCTTGGCGTCGGGCTCGTCCCAGCACGGGAAGGCGCGGCGGGCGTCCGTCGCCTCCATCTGGGTGGTGGCGAGGACCTGCTCGGTTCCGTCGGCCGCGGTGAACGTGGAGCGGTAGAAGCCGGCGAGCCTGTCGTTCAGGACGCCGCGGA
>DASUJB010000079.1:0-14475 GCA_036279475.1 Acidimicrobiales bacterium
GGGCGCCACGGCCGGCGGCCGGCTGCGCCTGGTCGTGGCGGGGGCCGCCGCCGCCGCTGCCCTCGGCGCCGAGCTGGCCCTCCTGGCGGTCGTGGCCGAGGGGTCGGGGCGCAGCGTCGGCGGCGCCCTGGGCATCGTCACCGACGTCGCGCCCGACACCCGGCCCGGCCGGCTCGCCGTCCTGCGGGTGGCGTTGGCCGCCCTGGCGGCGGTGGCGGCCGTGGTGCCGTCGCTCTGGCGACGGTCGCCAGCGCCGGCCCTGGCCCTGGCGGCCGGCTCGCTGGTGGCGACGAGCGTCGCCGGTCACGCGTGGACGGCTCCGGACCGTTGGGTGGCCGTGACCTCCGATGTCGCCCACCTGGGTGCCGTCGCCGTGTGGATCGGCGGGCTCCCCGCCCTGCTCGCCGTCCTGCCGGTCCTCGACCACGACCGGCGAGCCCGCACCGCCACCCGCTTCTCGGCCGTGGCCCTGGGCGCGGTGGGCGTCGTGGCGGTCACCGGCGCCGTCTCGGGCTGGCAGCAGGTCCGCACCCTGGACGCCCTGGCGACCACCGGCTACGGCCGGCTGCTGGTGGTCAAGGTCGTGGGCTTCGCCGTCCTCGTCGTCCTCGGGTACGTCAACCGGTCGGTGCTCGTCCCCCTGGTCGGGCGGAGAGTCGGTCCCCTGCGGCGGTCCCTCCGGCTCGAGCTCGTGGTGGCCGCGCTGGTGCTGGCCGTCACGGCGGCGCTCGTCCACCGGACACCGCCCCGGGTGACGACATCCGAGCCCGTCGAGGTCACCGTCACCGCCGGGACCGGCGACGTCCTGTCGGCCACCGTCGACCCGGCCGAGGCGGGTCGCAACGACATCCACCTCTACTTCTCCAGCGGTGGCGCCGCCGGGCCGGTGGCCGTCGACGCCGTGCAGGTCACCGCGGCGCGGGAGGGCTTGCCCCCCCGGCGCTTGCGGGTGGTGCCGGTGAGCACCGACCATGTCAGCGTCGTCGGGGCGTCGCTGCCCTCGCCCGGCCGGTGGACCCTCGAGGTCACGGCCGTGCGGGCCGGCGAGCCCCTGGTCTTCTCGTTCGAGGTGCCCATCCCATGACCGCCCCCCTGCCGTCACGGCCCCGACGGCCGCTTGCCGCGCTCCTCGCCCTGCTGGCCGTGGCCGTCGTCCTCACCGGCCTCGGGATCGCCCGCCCCGCCGCCGCCCACGGGGGCGACGCCGTCGTGACCGTCGAGCAGGCCCACGCCAGCGGGCAGTCGATCCACTACGTCGTGCGGGTCACGTGGGAGGACGACGGGCACCCCGCGACCGACGCCACCGTCACCGCCACTGCCGTCGACGCCGACGGCCGGCAGGTCACCCCGGTGGCGCTGGCACCGGCCGACGCCGACGGCCGCTACGCCGGGACCCTCGAGTACCCGGCGGCAGGCCCGTGGACGCTCCGCATCACCTCGGTCGAGCCCACCGGGGCCCTCGAGCAGCGGCAGGAGGTGACGGTCCCCTCCACCACGGCGTCTCCCGACGTCACCACCGGCGACGAGGGAGCCGACGGCTTCGCCCCCGCCGACGACGGCACCGGGGCCAGCGCCGTCCGGGGCGATGGGGCCGCCGCCACCGACGGTGACGACGGCGACTCCTCGGTGGCGGTGATCGCCGTCGCCGCCGTCGTCGCCGTGCTGGGCGCCGTGACGGCCGTCGCCCTCGTCCGGCGCGTCCGCGCCCGCGCTCCGGGTGGTGGGCCGGCGAGCGGGGAAGGTCCTTCGGCAGCCACGGTGGGGGAGGACCCCTCTGGCCGCGGGTCCGGCGACCCGACGGCCTCGGGGACCGAGGCGTCGCAGGGCCCGTGAGGCCCACCGCCGCCGGTCGTGGACGGCGTGGTGCCGTCCTCGCGGCCACCGTCGCCGTCGGCCTCCTGGCCGTCGCCCCTCCCGCGGGGGCGGACCCGCCACGGCCCACCGACTACCGCTCGACAGTGACCGGCTTGACGCCGCCGGTGGCCGGCGTGGACGCCGAGGTCGTCGGGGGTGACGCCTTCCTCGAGCTGAGGGTCGATGCCGGCACGGAGGTGACGGTGGCCGGCTACGAGGGCGAGCCCTACCTGCGCTTCCGGCGCGACGGCACCGTCGAGCGCAACGCGCGGTCCCAGGCCACCTACCTCAACGAGGACCGGCAGGGCGACGTCGACGTGCCGGCCCGGGCCGACAGCGAGGCCCGGCCGGCGTGGGACCAGGTGGCCTCGGGCGGCAGCTACGCCTGGCACGACCACCGCATCCACTGGATGGCCGGGACGAGGCCCCCGGGGCTGGAGCCCGGTGACCTCGTGCAGCGGTGGGCGGTGCCGATCACGGTCGACGGGGCGCCCGCCGAGGTCAGGGGTCGCCTGGTCCTGGCCGAGGACGTCGATCCCCTGCCGTGGTTCGCCTTGGCGCTGGTCGCCGCGGTAGCGGCCCTGGTGATCGCCCGGCGCCACCCGGTGGTCGCCACGTCCGCGGCGACCGTCGCCGCCGCCGCGGCCCTGGCAGCGGGCTGGGGGCAGTACTCGGTGGCCCCCGCCGGCTCGGGCGCCGACCCGCTCCTGGTGGCGGTGCCCCTCGCCGGCCTCCTGGCCGGTGGGCTGGCGCTCGTGCTCCGCCGGCGCACGGCGGGACCGGTGGCGGGGCTGGCAGCCGCGGCCGCCGTGGTGGGCTGGGGGCTGTTGCGAGTCGAGGTCCTGTGGACCCCGGTGCTGCCCACCGTCCTGGCTGCCGACCTGGACCGCGCCCTCACCGCAGCCGCGCTGGGGCTGGCGGTGGCGGCTGCCGCCGGCATGGTGTGGTCGGGAGCGGTCAGCGTGGGCCGACAGGTCCAGGACGCCGCCCCCGACCCCGACCATGCTGCCGCCGCCCGAGGAGGGGGAGGACCTCGGTGACGGCCGCACCGTTGGCGTCGGTGCCATCCGCCCAACGCCCCTCCCCCCGGGGCTATTCCCCCCGGGCGACGGCCCCGTGAGCCTCCCGGCCCTCGACGCCCTGGCCGACCTGCGGGCGGCGCTGGACGGGCCGGGCGCCGCCGTCCTCCAGGCGCCGCCCGGGGCCGGCAAGACCACCGCCATCCCGCTGGCGCTGCTGGACGAGCCTTGGCTCGGCGGGCGCCGGATCGTGCTCCTCGAGCCGCGTCGCCTGGCGGCCCGGGCCGCGGCGCGGCGGATGGCCGCCGTGCGCCACGAGCGCGTCGGCGACGTCGTCGGCTACCGCACCCGCGACGACCGGGCCGTCAGCGGCGCCACCCGCATCGAGGTGGTCACCGAGGGCATCCTCACCCGCCGCCTGCAGCGCGACCCCGCCCTCGAGGGCGTGGGGCTCGTGGTCTTCGACGAGTTCCACGAGCGCAGCCTGCAGGCCGACCTCGGGTTGGCCCTCGCCCTGGACGCCCGCCGCCACCTGCGGCCCGACCTCCGCGTCCTCGTCATGTCGGCCACCCTCGACGGTGCCGAGGTGGCGTCCCTGCTGGGCCGGTCGGCACCCGGCGGCGACACGCCCGCCCCCCTCGTGACCAGCGGCGGGCGCGCGCACCCCGTCGAGGTCCGGTGGTCGCCCCGGCGGCCCCGCGAGCACCTCGAGCCGGCGGTGGTGACCGCCGTCCGCCGGGCACTGCGCGAGGTGCCGCTCGGCGACGTGCTGGTGTTCCTCCCGGGGGCGGCGGAGATCGGTCGGGCGGGGGCGGGCCTGCGCGACGCCCTGGGCGGCGACGGTGTCGACGTGCACGCCCTGCACGGGGGGCTGGGTGCCGGTGAGCAGGACGCAGCGCTGCTCCCGGGACTGCCCGGCCGGCGCAAGGTCGTGCTGGCCACCGACATCGCCGAGTCCAGCCTCACCGTCGAGGGCGTGGCCGTGGTGGTCGACGCCGGGCTGGCCCGCCGACCGCGGCTCGACGTGGCCACCGGCCTCACCCGCCTCGAGACCGTCGCCGCCTCGCGGGCGTCGGCCGAGCAGCGGGCGGGACGGGCGGGGCGCCTGGGCCCGGGGACGGCCGTGCGGCTGTGGTCGAAGGTCGAGCACGCCGCCCGCCCCGCCTTCGCCGATCCCGAGATCCGCCACGCCGACCTCGCCGGCCTGGCCCTCGAGCTCGCGGTGTGGGGGACGGCCGTGGACGACCTGCCCTTCCTCGACCCTCCTCCCGCCCGGGCGCTCGACGAGGCCCGCAGCCTGCTCGCCGAGCTGGGCGCCCTCGTGCCCGACCGTGCCTCCGGCCAGGGTCCGACGCCGACGCCCCTCGGACGGGAGATGGTCGGCCTGCCGCTGCACCCTCGCCTGGCCCGCATGGCGATCGGGGGGCGCGACGCCGGGCACGGGTGGCTGGCGTGCCTGCTGGCCGCGGTGCTCGAGGACCGGGACGTGCTGCGGGGCCGGCCCGACGACCTGCCGGTGGACGTCGGGCCCCGCCTGGCCCTGGTGGAGGACCCCGCGGCCCGGGACCCACGCGCCGACGGCCGCGCCGTGCGCCGGGCACGGGCACGGGCTCACGACCTGGCCCGTCGCCTCGGCGTCGGCGCCGACGGGGCCGACCACGCCGAGGCGGGGACCCTGCTGGCCCTGGCCTACCCCGACCGCGTGGCCCAGGCCCGCGGCGGCACCGGCCGCTTCGTGCTGCGGGCGGGCACCGAGGCGTGGGTGGGGACGGCCGACCCCCTGGGGCGCGAGGGGTTCCTCGCCGTGGCCGACGTCGACGGCCGCCGTCGCGGTGGGCGCATCCGCCTGGCCGCGCCCCTCACCGCGGACCAGCTCGACCGGGTGCTGGGGGACCGGGTCGTCGAGCACGCCCGGCTGGAGTGGGACCGGCGGCGCGACGACCTGGTGCTCCGGGTCGACCGCCAGCTCGGGCGGCTTCGCCTGGGCGCGGTCGAGCGGCGGCCGCCACCGGGCCCCGCGACCGCCGCCGCGCTGTGCGGCAGGGTGCGGGACACGGGGCTGGCGCTGCTGCCGTGGACGCCGACGGCCCGGTCGGTCCAGGCCCGGGTCGGCTTCCTGCGGGCGGAGCTGGGCGACGCGTGGCCGGACCTGTCGGACGCGGCGCTGCGCCGCGGCCTGGGCACGTGGCTGGAGCCGTCGCTCGCCGGTGCCACGGGCCGGGCCGATCTCGACCGCCTCGACCTGGCCGGCGTGCTGCGGGCCATGGTGCCGCCCCTGGTGGCCGGCGACCTCGACCGCCTCGCCCCCGAGGCGGTGTCGATGCCGTCCGGGCGCCGGCGACCGCTGGCCTACGGCGAGGGAGCGCCCGGCGACCCGCCGGTCCTCGCCGTGCAGGTCCAGGAGCTGTTCGGCGTCCTCGACACGCCGACCGTGGGTGGCGGGCGGGTGCCGGTGACGCTCCGGCTGCTGTCGCCGGCCGGGCGGCCGGTGCAGGTGACCAACGACCTGGCCGGGTTCTGGGCCGGGTCGTGGCGGGACGTGCGGGCCGAACTCGCCGGCCGCTACCCCCGGCACGACTGGCCCGAGGACCCGGTGCGCCCCGAGCCGGCGAGGCCGGCCCGGCCCCCCCGTCCCCGCCGGTGACCGAGCCGGGGTACGGGGCGGCCGGCCGGGCGCGCCGGCGCCCGCAGACGGGCCTCCGGGTCAGACCTCGTCGCCCGTGTCGAAGAAGGTGTTGAGGTACGGATCAGGTTCGAGGTCGCTCTTGCGGGACAACGAGAAGATCTCGCACCCCTCGGCCTGCGCCCGCAGGCCGGCGACGTCGTCCTGGTACGGCTCCCACACCTGGGCGAGGCCGCAGTCCACGCCCCGCACGTCGGCCGCGTACTCGGCGCTCTCGGCCAGGGCGGCCTCCGCCGCCTCGTCGGCGTCGGCCCGGCGCCACAGCGTCATGCGCTCCTCGAACACGCCCTCGTACCGACGGTGGACCACCGTCCTCACCGTGTACCAGTTCACAGCCATCGCGACCTCGCTGCCGCCGTGGTCCGCCTCGTGCCGCCGACGGGCCCCGGCCCGGCCCGCCTCGTCTCGCGCCTCTCGTGGCGCACTGTACGCGCCCGTCCCACCGGGGGTGACGACCGTGGAGGACCGGCGCCACTCTTCCGGCGGACCGCCCGGGGCCGGAATCGACGCCCCCGGCGGCCGCCTCCATACTGAGCCGATGCCCGAGGTCAGAGAGCTCTCCGCCGAGCCCACCGCCATCGACGGCCTGTGGTCGATCCGGATGAAGGAGGTCACCGACGAGCGGGGGACCGTGCGGGAGTTCTACCGGGAGTCCGCCTTCCTGGCCGCCGGCCTCCCGTCGCTGGGACCCTTCGTGCAGGTCAACGTGACCGAGACCCGGCCCGGTGCCCTCCGGGGCCTGCACGCCGAGGACATGGACAAGCTCGTGGCCGTCGTGGCCGGCCAGGCCTTCGGCGCCTACGTCGACACCCGGCGCCGCTCACCGAGCTACGGCACGGTGGTGACCGTGTCCCTGACGCCGGGCACGCAGGTGCTCGTGCCCCGGGGCGTCGGCAACGCCTTCCAGGTCGTGGGCCAGGAGCCCGCCCAGTACCTCTACTGCTTCGACCACGAGTGGGCCCCGGGCATGGCCGGCACCGCCGTCGACCCGCTCGACCCTGCCCTCGGCATCGAGTGGCCCCTGCCGGTGGACGTCGACGACCCCGCCCAGATCTCGGTCAAGGACCGGTCGAACCCGCGACTGTCCGACGCCACCTGAGCGGGCCCGGCCGACCCGCCGCATCACCGGGCCGCTGCCGGGCGACGCCTCCCGCGCCGAGGGCCCCTCAGCGGTCGACGCCGCGCTGGTGGCGGCGAGTCCACAGCGCACTGGCCGCCCGGCCCAGGATCGCACCGAGGAGGAGGGTGACGAGGAGGCCGACCCACAGCCTGGACGTGACCGACAACGTGAGGAAGTTGAGCTCGACCTCGTCGTTGTTCTGCGCCATGAACACCACGGCCAGCACGGCGACGACCGCCACCACCACCAGCCGGGCGACCCGGCGGGGGTCGACGCCCCCGCCGGGCCCCTCCATGGGGGTACCGCTTCCACCCGGGTCGTAGGCCATGGCGACCTACCGTACCGACGGCCGACGGGCCCGGGTGGCACCGGGACCCCCGGAGCGGCCGCCCGACGAGCGGGCACGGCGGCGGTCGCCCGACCGGCGAGGGGGCCGGTGGCCCGATCGGGTGGGCTCGGCGGCCACCGTGGGCGGGCGACGCCCCGGCGCCGCCGGGTCGGCGGCCACGATCGGCTCCCCGTCCCCCAGCACCGCCGGGTCGGCGGTCACGATCGGCTCCCGGCGCCCCAGCGCTGCCGCCAGGAGCTTCCTGGTGGCGGCGTCGTCCTCGGGGACGAGCGCCACCACCGTGCCCGCGGCACCGGCGCGGCCGGTGCGCCCGGACCGGTGCACGTAGTCCTTGGGATCGGCGGGGAGGTCGAAGTGCACGACGCAGGCGACGGCGTCGACGTGGATGCCCCGGGCAGCCACGTCGGTGGCCACCAGCACCGGGGACCGCCCGGCGCGGAACTGGCGCAGGGCCCGGTCGCGCTGGGCCTGGCTGCGCCGACCGTGGATGGCCACCGCCTCGACGCCGAGCCGCCCCAGCTGGCGGGTCACCCGGTCGGCGCCGTGGCAGGTCCGGGTGAACACGATGGTCGAGCCGGCCCGGCGGGCGACGTCAGCCGTCACCACCACGCGCTCGTCGCGGGGGACCAGCCAGCAGTGGTGGGCGACGTCGACGTCGGCTCCGCTGGCGCCCGGCACGACGTGGCGGACCGGGTTGTGCTGGTACCGGCGCACCAGGGCGTCGACGTCGCCGTCGAGGGTGGCCGAGAACAGCAGGGTCTGGCGGTCGCCGGGCGTGCGGTCGAGCAGGCGACGCACGGCGGGGAGGAAGCCCATGTCGGCCATCCGGTCCGCCTCGTCCAGCACGACCAGGCCGACGCCGTCGAGGCGGACGTCGCCCTGGGCGACCAAGTCCTCGAGGCGGCCGGGGCAGGCGACCACCGCGCTGGCGCCACGTGCCAGCGCCGTCCGCTGGGCGCCGTAGCCGACGCCCCCGTACAGGGCGGCCACGGGGCCGTGGACCCGCTCGTCGACCAGGGCGGCGAGCTCGCTGCGCACCTGGGCAGCCAGCTCGCGGGTGGGCACGAGCACCAGGGCCCGGGGGCGCCGCGACTCGGGGGGACCGGCCGCCACCGCCCGCGAGGCGACGGCCAGGGCGAAGGCCAGGGTCTTCCCCGACCCCGTCGGCGCCTGGCCTGCCACGTCGCGCCCGGCGAGGGCATCGGGCACGGTGGCCACCTGGACGGGGAACGGCTCGGCGATGCCGCGGCGGGCCAGCGTGGCGCACAACGGCGCGGGGACGCCGAGGTCGGCGAACGAGGGCATGAGACTCCTTCGGATGGCGGAACAGGCCGGTCCGAAGACAGATCTCGGGAACGGGCCTCGCCGGCCCCGGGCCGGCGCCCTCCGGCCGATTGCCGGGAGGGTGACCGCTGGACCCTAGCGGCTCGTGCGACCGTCACCTCACGGGAAGGTCACCGCGGGGCCCTCCGCCCGGACCGTGCGGTCCCCCCGGACCAGGCCGCCTCAGGGTGCCGGCTCCCGGTCGGGGGCCTCCTCGCCACCCGGCACCGTCGTGGTCGACTCGTCGGAGCGCTCGGGCGCCTGCCTGCCCTCCGGCACCGAGGTGGTCGCCTCGACCGTCGTCGTGGTCGCCTCCGTGGTGGTCGTCTCCCGCTCACCCGACTGGGGGATGCTGGGCTCCTCGTCGTCGTCGCCGCACCCGGCGGCCCCGGCCAGCAGCACGGCGGCGAGGGCTGCCGCCGCGAGACGCGTGCTCCGTGCTCTGTCCACTCCGTCGCACCTCTCGTGTCGTGCATGGGCGCGGCCCTCCGGCCGGCACGGCGCGAGCTTCGCGGAACGGGCGGGCGGCCCACCAACCCCACGCTCGGGCCCCCGGACCGGCCCGGCCCGGGCACCAGCGGCCCCACGTGGTCGCGTCCCGCCATCGACTAGACCGGTGCCGTATGAGCATCGATCCCGGTGTCAGCGACACGCCCGACGGCCCCGGCCGGACCGAACCGACGCCCGCCCCCCGGCATCACGGCCAACCCACCGGTGGCCGGATCCTGGTCGGCCTCGACGACTCCGACCAGGCCGCCGCCGCCCTGCGGTGGGCGCTGGTCGAGGGCGTGCTGCGGCAGACCACCGTCGAGGTGGTCCACGCCTGGTCGCCGCCCCTGTCGGCCCTGCCGTTCGGCGCCACCCTGGTGATCCCGGTGGACGAGTCGGAGATCGATGCCGCCGCCCGCGCCTCGGTCGACGAGATCGTCGACGCCGCCCTGGCGGAGATGGACGAGGCACCACCCGAGGTCCTCCGCACCGTCCTGCCGGGCAGCCCCTCGGCCACGCTCGTGGAGCTGAGCGAGGGAGCCGACCTGCTGGTCATGGGATCGCACGGTCGCACCGGGCTACGGCGGATGGTCCTGGGCTCGGTGGCCATGGCCTGCGTCAACCACGCGTCGTGCCCAGTGGTGGTGGTCCGGCACCCCGAGAGCGAGTGACCGCCGCCCGGGACCCCCGGGCGGGCGTGGTGGAGGGTCCCGCGGTGGCCGCCGCCGGAGGACCGGTACCGTCACGGCGTGCGCACGAGCAGCCGGCGAAGGTTCGACCTCGTCCTCATCGGGCTGGGCACCGTGGTGGTCGGTGCCCTGGCGGGTGGCGCGGCTGCGCTGGCCGGGCGTGACGAGCAGATCGACCGCTACTGGGTGTCGGCAGCGGTGGAGGGCGACGGCTCCGCCCGGGTCACCGAGGTGCTCGACTACGACTTCGGGCTGAACAGCCGCCACGGCATCACCCGGTGGGTGCCCGGGCTCCCTCCGGGCGACGGCGTGGCCGTGGACTCGCCCGACGCTCCCGACCAGGTGCTGTTGACCCCTCGGGTCGAGCAGGACCGCCGCGGCGGCGCCGTCGACGGCGTCGAGATCCGGGTGGGCGACCCCGACGTGACTGTCACGGCCCGGCACCGCTACCGGATCGGCTACGACCTGCCCGCGGTGCGTCGTGGCGACGTGCTCGACTGGGAGGCGGTCGGCACCGGGTGGCCGGTCACCGTCGACGACGTCGAGGTGCACCTCACCGCTCCCTTCGAGGTGGACTCGCCCCGCTGCCTCTCGGGACCGGCGGGCTCCTCGGCGAGGTGCGAGGTCCGCCAGGTCGAGCCCGGCCACCTCGTCGCCCGGGTCGAGGACCTCGACGCCCACGAGGGGGTGTCCATCGAGGGCGAGCGGGGGGCCGCCCTGGCCGCCGCGCCCCCCTCGCCCGTGCCGCCGTCGGGTCGACCGCCCGCCGAGCCCCGCACCAACCCCTTCGGGCCGGCCGGTGCGGCGGCCGCCGCCGCGGTCGCCGCCGCCCTGCCCGGCACCGTGCTCGTGCGGCGTGCGGGGCGCGAGACCGTCTACGAGGGCGGGGCGGCCGACGCCGCCTTCGGTGGCCCGCCGCTGGGCGGGCCGGGCCCGTGGCCGCCGCTGCCGGGGCCCGGTGCCCCGGGCACCGGTGCGGTCCCCGGCACGGCGCTTCCCGCCCCCGGGGTGGCCGAGCCGCCCTCGTGGGAGCACGTCCCACCCCCGCCGGGCGCGGTCGAGCACCGGGTGTCGGCCACCGAGCTCGAGCGGCTGGCGACGATCGAGTTCGCGCCGCCGTCGCAGCTGTCGCCGGCCCACGGGGGGATCGTGCTGTCGGAGGCCGTCCGCCCCGAGCACAAGGTGGCCTGGCTGGTCCAGGCCGCCATCGACGGCGCCGTCGAGCTCGACGACGGTGCCGGGCCGCCCACCGTCCGGCCGGCCGACCTGTCGAGGGCCTCCACCGAGCAGCGCGCCGTCCTGGAGCCGCTGCTCGGGAGCGGTCGCGCCGTCGAGCTCGGGCGCTACGACCCCGAGTTCGCCCGTGCCTGGCAGGCCCTGGACGCGGTCCTCGCCGACTGGCGGGAGCGCTCCGGGCTGTGGGACCACCGTGGCGACGTCCGCCGGCGGGCCGCCATCGCCGGTGGCGCCGTCGGCGCCGTGGTCGGAGCTGCCGTCGCCCTGGCCGCGGGGGTCGTCGCCGGCACGGGGGGCGCCACCGCCCTGTGGCTGGCGGTGGCGGTGGTGGGCGGGGTGCTGGCCGGGCTCGGCCTGGCGGCGGTGGTGGGCGCCCACGAGCTGCGGGTGCGCAGCGCCGCCGGCTCGGCGCTGTGGCTGAGAGTCGAGTCGTTCCGCCGGTTCCTGGCACGCTCCGAGGCGGCCCACGCCGAGGAGGCGGCCCGCCGCGGCGTGCTGAGGGAGTACACGGCGTGGGCGGTGGCCGTGGGCGAGGTCGGGCGATGGACCCGGGCCGTCCAGTCGGCGGCCATCGCCCCCGACGTCGCCGGCCTCCACGACGCCGCCCTGGCGCCCCTCCTGGTGCACGCGGCCATGGCCACCACCGTGGCACCCTCGGCCAGCGGCACCGCCGGGGGTTTCGGGGGCGGGTTCGGCGGCGGCTCGGTGGGAGGGGGCGCCGGCGGCGGGGGCGGGGGGAGCTGGTAGCGGGGCCACCCCGGCGGCGGTTCAGCTCGTGCGGCGCAGGTGCTCGGCCAGGCGGGTGTCCGCCGGCAGGTCGGCCCGGCCGCCCAGCACCGCCGCCACGGCCAGGAAGTCGGCCACCTCGGCGACGTCGTGCACCCGCAGGACGAGGCCCGGGCGCCCGAGCACGTGCCCGACCGCGGCCAGCGTGCCCGCCAGGCGCTCGCGGGGTGGGCGCCCGGTGATGGCGCCGACGAAGTCCTTGCGCGACAGCGCCAGCAGGAGCGGCCGCCCCAGGGCCGCCACCTCGTCGAGGTGGCGCAGGACCTCCACCGTCTGCGCCGGCGTCTTGGCAAAGTCGGGGCCGGGATCGAGGATCGTCGCCTCCTCGGGCACGCCCGCCGCCACCGCGACGTCGAGCCGTCGACGCAGGAAGGCCACCACGTCGGCCGTGACCCCGCCGGCTCGCGCGTAGAGGTCGTCGTCGAGCACCTTGTGCTTGGGCCGGGCCCGGGTGTGCATGAGGACGAGGCCCGCCCCGGCGTCGGCCACCAGGCCGGCCACCTCCGGGTACAGCAGCCCGCTGACGTCGTTGACGATGGCCGCGCCCGCCCCGAGCACGGCCTCGACGACGGCGGGCCGGTAGGTGTCGACCGAGATGAGGAGGTCGGGCACCGCGGCGTGCAGGCGGGCGACGACGGGGACGACCCGGGCGACCTCCTCCTCGACCGGCACCTCGGGGACCCCGGTGATGCCCGACTGGCCGCCGACGTCGACGATGCGTGCTCCCCGGTCGACCTGCTCGAGGGCGAGGGCGACCCGCTGGTCGGTGGTGCGGTGCAGGCCACCGTCGGAGAAGGAGTCCGGGGTGGCGTTCACGATGCCCATGAGGACGGGCTCGGTCACCTCGACGGTGCGGCCGCGGACGGTCAGGCGGGGAGCGGGGGGCACGGGACCAGGGTAGGAGCGGGGCCGACGCGGGGTCAGCTGGCGGCGCGAGGGCGCCGACGCAGCCGGGCCCGGCGACCGTCGGGCCCGGTTGGCGGCGGAGGGGGTGCCGGCGGTGGCGACGCCAGCAGGGAGGGCAGGGAGGCCACGGGAGGCAGCTCCCCGAAGGCGCGCACCAGCGGCGGCTGGCCCGGGCGGACGAGGGTGGCCGGGTTCTCGAAGCGCACGCCCGCCCGGTCGAGCGCCGTCTGCAGCACGACCAGCGCCTGGGGGCCGAGGTCGTCGAGGTCGCGGTTGCGGTGCACCCGGGTGCCCAGGTCGACCTGGGCCATGGCCCTGACGCCCACCTTCTCGGCGACGTCGATGATCATCCCCGTCTCCACCCCGTAGCCCCGCACGAAGGGCAGTGACTCCAGCAGGTGGCGACGACCGCCGTACTCACCCGACAGCGGTTGCACGATCGACGACAGGTGGGGGAAGAGGGTGGCGATGAGCGGGCGGGCCGTCAGCTCGGTGGTGCGCCCCCCTCCCACGCCGCCGCGGCGGGGCCTCTCGTAGAAGCCCTTGACGAACTGGATCCCGGGGTCGGTGAGCAGGGGGCCGAGCAGGCCGACGACGAAGCGCGAGGCGATGTCGGTGATGTCGGCGTCGCACCACAGCACGATGTCGCCCCTCGCCACCTGCAACGACCGCCACAGGGCCTCTCCCTTGCCCCCCGCCCCGGCGATCTCCGGCAGCACGCTGGCCGCCGCCACCACCCGGGCGCCGGCCTCGGCGGCGGCCGCCGCCGTGCCGTCGGTCGAGTGGTCGTCGATCACGACGATCTCGTCGACCAGGCCCAGGGAGTCGACCAGCCAGCGGCGGAGGCGGTGGACCACCCAGCCGACGGTCGCCACCTCGTCGTGGGCGGGGATGCACACCGACACCACCTGCTCCCCCTTGGCGGCGACCAGGTCGCGCAGGGGGACGTCGCGGTAGTGGCGGGTGGTGATCGGCGTGACCGATCGACCGGGGGGTTCGATCGGGAGGGACGACCGAGGCTTCCTCATCAGTCACTCAGGCAGGGAGGGGTGTCCCGCCGACCCTAACCGGCCGGATCCGGGGGGCGACGCCGACGAGCGTGGGTCCCGCCCGGCCCGGTGCCGGGCGGCACCCGGCCGGGCGCCCCGGCGCCTGTCCGCGGCTGCCCGGCCGTGGAACCATCGTGCCCATGACCTCCACCGCTCCCCCGGCGACCACCGCGTCCGACGACGAGCTCGCCCTCCTGGACGCCTGGTGGCGAGCGGCCAACTACCTGTCGGTGGGCCAGATCTACCTGCTCGACAACCCGTTGCTGCGGGAACCGCTGCGGCCGGAGCACGTCAAGCCCCGCCTGCTGGGCCACTGGGGCACGACGCCCGGTCTCAACCTGGTCTACGCCCACCTCAACCGGGTGATCCGGGCCCGGGGCACCGACGTGCTGTACGTCTGCGGTCCCGGTCACGGCGGTCCGGGGATGGTGGCCAACACGTGGCTGGAGGGCACCTACAGCGAGGTCTACCCCACCGTCAGCCGGGACGAGGAGGGCATGCGGCGCCTGTTCCGGCAGTTCTCCTTCCCCGGGGGGATCCCCAGCCACGCCGCCCCCGAGACGCCCGGCTCGATCAACGAGGGGGCGAGCTGGGCTACGCGCTCCTCCACGCCTACGGGGCCGCCTTCGACCACCCCGACCTCGTGGTGGCCTGCGTGGTGGGCGACGGCGAGGCCGAGACGGGACCGCTGTCGGCCAGCTGGCACTCCAACAAGTTCCTCTCGCCCGTGACCGACGGCGCCGTGCTGCCCATCCTCCACCTGAACGGCTACAAGATCGCCAACCCCACCGTCCTGGCCCGCATCCCCGAGGACGAGCTGGTGTCCCTGCTGGAGGGCTACGGGCACCGGGTGCACGTGGTGGCCGGCGACGAGCCGGCGGCGGTCCACCGCCTGCTGTCCGACACCTTCGACGCCTGCTTCGACGAGATCGCCGCCATCCAGGAGAGCTGGCGGTCGGGCGGGGACGGCGC
>DASUJB010000080.1:0-24181 GCA_036279475.1 Acidimicrobiales bacterium
GTGGGCCTGCCCCCGGGGTCGACCGACGCCCAGGTCCCCTCGCTCACCGCCGTGGACGTCGCGTTCCTCCGGGTGCTCGCCCGCCGCTAGGGGGACGGCCTGGTCGTGGCACCCGGGCCGGGCGACGCCGCGCTCCGGGCCGGCCGGCGGGCGACCGGCCGGCCCCGCCGGTCAGGCCAGGCGCTCGAAGATCATGGCCATGCCCTGGCCACCACCCACGCACATGGTCTCGAGGCCGAACGTCCCGTCGCCGTCCTGGAGGGCGTGGATGAGCGTCGTGGCGATGCGGGCGCCGGTCATGCCGAAGGGGTGGCCCAGGGCGATGGCGCCCCCCTTGACGTTGAGCTTCTCCATCGGCACGCCGAGGTGGCGGGCGGAGGGCAGCACCTGGGCGGCGAAGGCCTCGTTGATCTCGACCAGGTCGATGTCGTCGATCGTCATGCCGGCCCGCCGGAGCGCCTGCCGGGACGCCTCGACGGGGCCGAGGCCCATGATCTCCGGGTTGAGGCCGGTGACCCCCGACGAGACGACGCGGGCCAGCGGCGTGATGCCCAGCTCGGCTGCCATGGTGTCGCTCATCACGACCACCGCGGCGGCGCCGTCGTTCAGCGGGCAGGCGTTGCCCGCCGTGACCTCCCCGTCCGGGCGGAAGGCCGGCTTGAGCTCGGCCAGCTTCTCGACGGTCGTCCCCGGCCGGGGCCCGTCGTCCCTGGTGACGACCGTGCCCGACGGCGTGGTGACGGGCGTGACCTCGCCGTCCCAGTAGCCGTTCTCCTGGTTGGCCACGGCGAGCTGCTGGCTGCGGGCCGCGAACTCGTCCATGTCCCGCCGGGAGACGCCTTCCTTCAACCGCACGTTCTCGGCCGTCTGCCCCATGGCGATGTAGATGTCCGGCACCTTGCCCTCGAGCGGCTCCCACGAGGACGCGCCGTTGGCCCGCTCGGCCGTGCGGGCCTCGGCCTCGGCGGCGCGGGGGTTGTGGGGCCCGGTGTCCGACATGCCGTTGACGTACCGGCTGACGGCTTCCACGCCGGCGGCCACGAAGACGTCGCCCTCTCCCGCCTTGATGGCGTGGGCGGCCATGCGGATGGCCTGGAGGGAGGACGAGCAGTAGCGGTTAACCGTGACGCCGGGCACGTCGTCGAGCCCGGCCAGCACCGCGGCCACGCGAGCGATGTTGTAACCGGACTCGCCGGCGGGCTGGCCGCAGCCCAGGATGAGGTCGTCGATGCGGGTCCGGTCGAGCTGGGGCACCTTGTCGAGGGCGGCCGTGACGACGGTGGCGCTCAGGTCGTCGGGCCGGACGTCGACCAGCGAGCCCTTCATGGCCCGGCCGATGGGGCTACGGGCGGTCGAGACGATGACGGCGTCGGTCATGGCGGAGGTCCTCCTGGGTCCGTTCCCGCGGTGATGTTACCGGCCGGTCATGTGGCCGTCCTCGGTTGCCGACGGGCCGTCCCCCTGCCCGCGGATCGCCCTTCGGCCGGGCGGTCGGGAAGGGCGCGGCGGCCGGCCGGGCCGAGGGGGACGGACCACGGGCCCGGGAGCCGCATCAGCGCCCCGGGGCACTGGGGGGCACGGTGGCCGGGCCACCCTGGTCGGGGCCGTGGTGGTGGCCGCCCACGTCGTGCCCCTGCTCGAGCCAGCGTCGGAAGCCGGCGGCGTTGGAGTGGATGCCGTTGAGCGTCTCGAGCCGGCGGCGGGGCTCGGGGTCGACGCCGTCGAGGTCCCGGTCGAACTCGGCGGACAGCGCCTGGGCGATGTCACCGCCCCGCCGCCAGGCCGCCTCGGCCACCTCGGCCCAGCGGGTCAACGTCTCCTGGGCCTCGACCAGGATGCCGGCCGGATCGGGCACCAGCCCGAAGTGGGCGAGGGCGATCCCCGCCGGTCGCCGCTCGGCGAAGCGACGCAGCGAGCGCAGCGCCTGGTCGAGGTCGAAGTCGGGCGGTGGGGTCGCCGGGCGCAGCACGCCGACGTCGGGCAGTCGCACGCCCACCGCGTCGCCGGCGAAGAGGACGCCGGAGTCGCTGTCGTGGAGGGCGAGGTGGTGCTTGGCGTGCCCGGGGGAGTCGACGGTGGTGAGGGTGCGGTTGGCCGACACCACCACCTCGTCGCCGTCCTCCAGCACCCGGACCCGGGCGGCGTCGGTGGGGGTGAGGCGCCCGTACAGCGAGTCCAGCAGGTCGCCGTAGACCATCGCCGCGCTGCCCACCAGCCGGGAGGGGTCGACCAGGTGGCGGGCCCCGCGCTCGTGGACGTACACGGTGGCCCGGGGGAACGCCGCCGCCACGTCGCCCACGCCACCGGCGTGGTCGAGGTGGATGTGGGTCACCGCCACCCCGGCCAGGTCGCCGGCGGCCACGCCCAGCGCGTCCAGCTCGGCGAGGAGGTGGGGGACCGACGTCTGGCTACCGGTCTCGATCAGCACGGGGGCGTCCCCCGTGACGAGGTAGCCCGCCGTGACCTGCTGCCACCCGCCCAGCAGGGTGTCGACCTGCAGGACCCCCGGTGCGATCTCGGTGTGCACGTCACCTCCTCGGCGCCGCCGTGGCAGCCGAGGGTAGCGGTGCCGTCCCCTCCCGTCGCTACGGTGGCGCTGCATGGCCCGACGTCCCCGCCCGCGCCCCGGCGGTCGCCTGGTGGCCGGCATGCCGGCCACCGCGTCCACGCCCACCCTGTGGGACGACGTCGACGACCCCACGTGGTCCGTCCCGGAGCTGGCCGAGGCGATCGCCCGTCATCTGGCCGGCGCCTTCCCTGACGAGGTGTGGGTGCGGGGGGTCGTCCGCAACCTGGCCCGGGGCCGGGGCGGCGGCACCGTCTGGTTCGACCTCGTCGAACCGGCCGCCGACGGGGACCTGTCGCGACCGGCCCGCGCGACGCTGCCCGTCGTGCTGTTCGACACGGCGCGGCGGCGAGTCAACGCCCGGCTCACCGACGCCGGGGGCCGCGTCCGCATGACCGACGGCACCGAGGTGCGCATCAGGGGGCGGCTGTCCTGGTACGAGCGGCGCGGCCGCCTCCAGCTCGCCATGTCCGACATCGACCCCGCCTTCACCCTCGGGCGGCTGGCCGCCGACCGCGACCACCTCTTGCGGCTCCTCGCCGGCGAGGGCCTGCTGAGCCGGCAGGCGGAGCTGGCCCGGCCACTCCTACCCCTGCGGTTGGGCCTCGTCACCAGCGGGGGCAGCGCCGCCGAGCACGACGTCCTCGGCGAGCTGCGGTCGTCGGGCATCGGCTTCTCGGTCGTGCGGGCCGACGTGCGGGTGCAGGGTGCCCACGCGCCCCGCTCCGTGGCCGCCGGCCTGGCCGCGGTGGCCGCTCGGGGCGTCGACCTGGTGCTCCTGGTGCGGGGCGGCGGGGCCACCACCGATCTGGGGGCGTTCGACGGCGAGGTCGTCGCCCGCGCCGTGGCCGGCCTGGCCGTGCCCGTCCTCACCGGCATCGGCCACGAGGTCGACCGGTCGGTGGCCGACGAGGTGGCGCACGCCAGCTACAAGACGCCGACCGCCTGCGCCCAGGCGGTCGTGGCCGACGTCCGGGCGGTCGAGGCCCGCACCCTCGCCCTGTGGCGTGACATCGCCGCCGTGGCCCGCCGCCGCACGCAGGCCGAGGCCCGCCACCTCCACACCTGTGGCCGACTCGTCGCCCGGGCCACCCGCCGGGGCCTGGACGCCGCCGATCGGGACCTGGAGGCCCGCCAGGCCCGCGTCGGCCGGGTCGCCGACGCCGCGCTCGCCCGGTCGACAGCCCACCTCGACCGAGCCGTCGGCCGGGTCGAGGCGGGAGGCCGCGCCCACCTCCGCACGCATGCGCAGGTGGTCGGCAGCGCCACCGCCCGGCTCACCCACCGGGCGCCACGGCTCCTGGCCGGGGCCGCCCGGCACCTCGACGCGGTCGAGGCCCAGGTCGGAGCGCTCGACCCCCAGCGCGTCCTCGGCCGCGGCTGGTCGATCACGCGCACGGCCGGGGGACGGACGGTGCGCTCGGTGGCCGGCCTGGAGCCCGGGCACCGGATCGTCACCACGCTGGCCGACGGGGTGGTGAGCAGCACGGTCGACGCCGCGGGCCCCGCCGCCGGATCGCCTCCCGGGGCAGCGGTGCCGGGCGGGGGACGGTCCGGTGACGTGCCCGGGGGGCCGGCATGACGGGCGCGGGCCCCGCCGGCCCCCCGCTCCCGGCCGGCGGGCCGGACGTCCCCGGCGGGCCGGACGGGATGGGCTACGCCGAGGCCCTCCGGGAGCTGGAGGCCATCCTCGACGAGCTCGACGGCGACGAGGTCGACGTCGACGTGCTGGGGGCCCGGGTGCGGCGAGCCTCCCAGCTGCTGCGCCTCTGCCGGTCCCGCATCGCCGGGGCCCGCTTCGAGGTCGAGCAGGTCGTCACCGAGCTGGAGGCCGAGGCGGAGGCGGCAGGCGGCGAGGATCCCGAGGGCTGAGCGGGGCCCGGCCGGCCCGGCCACCCACCGGAAGCGTGCAGGCCCCGCCGCCGGGACGCCGGGACCGTCGCCGGTCTGCCGCCGGACCGCCGTGCCGAACCGGTGCCACCTGTCAGGCCTTGTCGGTGTCGTCCTCCGGGCAGCGGGCCACCAAGCGCCCGTCGAGCTGGCCGCCCGGTGCCCGGGCCGTCGGGGTCAGGTCCTCATCCAGGGTCGTCCACCGGCCCTCCACGACGAGCCGGTCACCCTCCACGCGCACGTCGGTGACCTCCCCTGCCGGGCCCCGGGGGAGGCCACGACCGAAGGCGCCCACGATGCCGACGCCGTCGATGTCGGCGGTCACCCCCGTGCGGTCGAGGCCCCCCTCGCCCAGGTCGGCCGCGGCCTGGAGCACGGCCACGCCGGCGAGCCCTCCCCCCAGCACCACGACGTCGCCCTCCCGACCGCAGCCGTCCAGCGGCAGCTCGAGGCTGCGGTCACCGTAGGTGAAGCGCGCCGTGTCGGGAGCGATGTCGTCACCGGCGTCGTCGCCCCCGCACCCGGCCACGGCCACGGCCACCACGCCGACCAGGCTCACGAGCAGGCCGGAGCGGGGGCGGAGGGGCATCGGCCGTCACGCTAGCGACGAGCCGACCAGCCGCTGGTGGTCGCGGGGGGCGCCGCCGCCGTCGCTCCTAGGGTGGCCGGACATGTCCCCGAGCGTCGCCTCCCCGCCGAGCCTGCGGCTCATCGCCGCCCGCGTCGAGCGCCGCCTCGGTGACCTGCTGGCGGCCGAGTCGACGCGGTGGCGGGCCCTGGATCCCGCCCTGGAGGCTCCCCTGGCTGCCATCGAGGCCCTCGTGACCGCGGGCGGCAAGCGGCTGCGACCGGCGTTCTGCCACTGGGGGTTCGTGGCGGCGGGCGGCGACCCCGAGGACCCACGTGTGGTGGACGCTGGCGCCGCCTTCGAGATGCTCCACGCCTTCGCCCTGGTGCACGACGACGTGATGGACGGCTCCGCGGTCCGGCGGGGCCGTCCCGCCGCCCACGCCGCCTTCGCGGCCCGGCACCGGGCCGCCGGGTGGCGCGGCGAGGAGCGCAGGTTCGGGGAGGGCGCCGCCGTGCTGGCAGGGGACCTGGCCCACGTCTACGCCGACCGGCTCCTGGGCGACGTGCCGGTCCAGGCGGCTGCGGTGTGGGACGAGCTTCGCGTCGAGCTCAACATCGGTCAGTACCTCGACCTCGTGGCCACGGCGCGTGCCGACCGCGACGGGGAGGTGGCCCGCCGCATCGCCCGGTACAAGTCGGGCCGCTACACGGTGGAGAGGCCCCTCCACCTGGGTGCCGCCCTGGCCGGCCGGCTCGCCGAGCTGCAGGGTGGCCTGTCGGCCTACGGCGGCCCGGTCGGCGAGGCGTTCCAGCTCCGGGACGACGTCCTGGGCGTGTTCGGTGACCCCCTCCGCACCGGCAAGCCCGTGGGCGAGGACCTGCGGGAGGGGAAGCCGACCGTGCTGATGGCCTTGGCGGTGGAGCGGTCACGGGCGGCGAAGGACGCTGCCGCCCTCGCCGTGCTCGACCGGGTGGGGGATCCCGGGCTCGACGATGCCGGTGTCCTCGCGGTGCAACGGGTGCTGGTGGACGTCGGGGCCCTGGCCGAGGTGGAGGCGCGCATCGAGCGGCTCACCACCGGGGCCGTCGACGCCCTCGAGGTGGTCGACGTGGCGGCCGACGCCCGGGGCGAGCTGGTCGACCTGGCCCGGTTCGTGGCGGCCCGGGACAGCTGAGCGCCGTCGCCCGCGCCGGCCCGGGAGGCGGGGTCGTCCCGGCGCGGCGGCCCCTCTCCGGTCGGCGACGGGGGCCGTGCCGGGCCGGGCGGTCTGCCGGGCCGGGGGGCCGGGGCGACCGGGCCGGGCGGTCAGCCGCCGGTCCGGCGGACGGCCGCCGCTCCTCGCAGCCCCAGGCCGCCCGGGCGCCGCAGGTTGGCGTCGCGCGCTCGGTAGGTCGGTCGCACGGTGGCGTGCCAGCGACGGTGCCACTCCTGGCGGGTGACGAGGTCGATGCGGGCGACGTCCGGTCGCCCGCAGCAGGACCGCACCAGGTCCGCCATCAGCAGGTTGCTGGGTGACAGGTCGGCCAGCTCCTGGTCGTAGGCGACCTTGATGAGGTCGAGGGTGTCCCCGGCCTGGTAGGTGATCTGGGCGGCGGCGGGGCGGCCGTCGAGGCGCAGGGTGCGGACGGTCGCGGCGCCGGGCGGGGCGGCGCGCAGGAACCGACGCATGACGGCGTGCTGGCGGGGTCGGCTGGCCAGCGCCGCGCTGGCTGCCTTCCACCCGGACGACTCGATGGCCACGAACTCGTCGAGGGCGGCGTCGAGGGCGTCGACCGCGGTCGCCTCGGTCACCTCGAGGGCTCCCCGGCGCTCGAACCGGTTGCGGGCCTTGCGCAGCGCCGACCGCAGGTTCCTGCCCGTGCCCGCGGCCCAGGCGTCGGCCGGCAGGCGGGTGTCGATGACCGAGTGGCCGCCGTGGCGCGCCTCGGCGGCGAGGCCGTGCGGCCCCGCGGCGGCGAGCCGGGCCAGGCCCGATCCCGCCGGCAGGCCGTGGAGCTCGAGGGCGTCGACCGGCTCGCCCCGGTCGGCCATCGCCTCCAGCACCGCCCGGCGCAACCGGTGGGGGCGGGCCCGGTCGGCCACCAGCCCGTCGCTGGTGCGGTCGTTCACGAGCAGGCGCAGCCCGAGCGGGCCCCAGCGCCGGCGGCGGACCTCGAGGGGTAGGACGGCCAACGGCCCGTCGTCGTCCGCCACCACGATCCAGCGGGCGGCGTCGGTCCCGGCTGCCTGGCACCGGGCCTCGGCCCACGCCGCCGAGCGCGTGAACGACCGCACGGGCTGCCCGGACGCCAGCGAGCGCCACGCCGGGCCCACCGTGGTCCAGTGCCCGCCGGCCAGGATCGTGGTCCGCACCGGGCGACAACCTACCGTCGCTCAGGTGTCGCCGGGGTCGCGGCGCCAGTCGCGGTCGGGGCTGAGGTAGATCAGCGGGAGGCTGGCCGCCGACACCGCCGCCTTGACCGCCAGGTTGACCACGAACACGTCCCACACGGCGGGCCACGGCAGCGTGGCGGCGTTGCCGGCGAGGAAGGGCAGGGCGCCGAAGGCGCCGACGGCGAAGACGGCGTTGTCGAGCGGCACGCTGACGGCGTTGCTGACGGCCACCCGGGCCCACTGGTGGCGGGTGGTCACCCGCGTGACGAACCAGTGGTACACCTCGGTGTCGACCAGCTCGCTGGCCACCTGGGCGACGACGGACGCCACCACGATCCGCCACACGGGTCCCAGCACGGCGCGGAACTCGTCGCCGGAGGCGTAGGAGGCGTCGGGCCGCACCCGCACCGCCCATTGCAGGTAGGCGGCGAGGAAGAGGTTGACCCCGGCGGCGGTGACCACCACCGTGCGGGCGAGGCGCCGGCCCAGCGCCTTGTGGACGACGTCGCGCAACGTGAAGGTCACCGGGTAGACGAACGTGCCCATGTCGACGGCGCGGCCCAGCACCGAGCCGATCTTCACGCTGGCCACGTTGGCGACGACCTGGGCGCCGACGTACGCGCCCACCGCTGCCACCCCCACGGGCGTCGCCGTGGGGCCGGCCGCGGGGACGAGGGACCGGTCGAGCACGTCGCCGCCCGAGCGGGCGGAGCCACGAGCGCCGACGCCCCGCCGGCCGGCACGGCGGGGGGCGGGGCCGGCCGTCGCGGGGGCGGGGACCTCCTCGGCAGGGGACTCCTGGCGGCGGTCCATGGAAGCTCGACCTCCGGTCTCGGTGGGGCACGTGGCCGGGATCGCCGGGGCGCCAGTGTAGGTTCGGGCCCGTGGCCCTCCGAGCCTCCGGCCTGGTGGTCCCCGTGGCCGGTGGGCGCCGGGTCGCCGTCGACGACGTCGGTGACCCTGAGGGCGTACCGGTGGTGTACCTCCACGGCACGCCGGACTCCCGCGGCAGCCGACATCCCGACGACGCCCTCGCCTCGGCGGCGGGCGTCCGGCTGTTGGCCCTCGACCGTCCCGGCTACGGGGGGACGTCCCCGCTCCCGGGCGGGGCCGGGGACCCCGACTGGCCGGCGGTGGTGGCCACCGACGTGGCGGCCGTCCTCGACGCCGTCGGCGCCGAGCGGGCCGCGGTCCTGGCCTGGTCGGGTGGGGCGCTGGCGGGCCTCGCCGCCGCCGCCGCCTCCGGTGCCGGTGGCCCGCTGGGAGGGCGGGTGACGGCGCTGAGCATCGTGGGCGGGCTCGCCCCCGCCGACGCCTACGTCGACCCCGACGTCGTGGCCGCCGCTCCCGGCCGTCACGCCCTCGTCGAGATGGGCGAGGTCGTCCCGGCCGGCGAGCTGGGCGGGGAGGTGGCGCCCCTGCTGGTCCCCTTCCCCTGCGACCCTGCCCTGGCGGCCGAGCACCAGGCCGCCGGGCGCACGCCCGGCGACGCCGTCGAGTTGAGGACGGTGGCAGGGGCGGCCGAGGCCCTGGCCCTCGCCCTGGCCGAGGCCGTCCGGGACGGCCTGGCCGGCGTGGCGGCCGACGTGGAGGCGCAGGCTCGACCCCTCCCCTTCGACCTGGCCGGCGTCCCGTGCCCGGTGCGCCTGTGGTACGGGACGGCCGACGACGTGGCCCCGGCGGCGTTCGGCCGCTGGCTCGCCCGCCATCTCCCGGCCGCCGAGCTGACCACCGTGCCCGGGGCCGGGCACTACCTCCTCCTCACGCGGTGGCGGGCGCTGCTGGCGGCGTCGGCCGCCGGCTGACGATCGGGTCGCGGGACGGCACGGTCCCTCGCCCGACCGGCCGGCGCGGGCTCCGCGGTGCTCCGGCCTCGGCCCGCCACGGGAGCCGGGGGGACGCCTCAGCCGCCACGCACGGGGCGCAGCAGCACCTCCTGCACGATGGTCGCCACGTGGGCACCGTCCTCGGCGAACACCCGACCGACGCCGACCCCCCGTGCGCTCCTCACGCCGTCGCAGGTGAAGCTGTGCAGGTGCCAGCGGTCCGGTGCCGCCGGGCGGTGGAGGTGGATGGAGTGGTCGAGGCTGGCCGCGAAGAGCTGGTGCTCGAGGGGGCGCTCGGGCTCGAAGCCCGGGTAGAGGGAGGCGACCGCCTCGGTGGGGAGGTCGTCGGACAGGTAGGCCAGGCCGGCCACCGACAGCACCGGGTCGCCGCCCAACGGGTCCGACAGTCGCATCCACGCCGAGGACTCACCTGGCCCCCGGACGGCCGGGCGGCGGTCGAACATCGGGCTCCAGCCGTCGGACGGGTACCGGCCCGGGGGGCCGACCGGCGGCATCACCGCCACCTGGGCCTCCACCGCCTCCTCGTGCACCTGGTAGGACGCCGTCATCTCGAGGAGGACCCCCGGCGCCTGGCGGGCCGCGACCCGCCGCGTGCAGAGGGACCGGCCGTCCCGCACGCGGGTGACCTCGAAGCGGACGGGCTCGGCGTGGTCGCCGGCCCGGATGAAGTAGGCGTGCAGCGAGTGCACCCCGAACGCGGGGTCGACGGTGGCGGTGGCGGCCCACAGGGCCTGGGCCACGATCTGGCCACCGTAGAGGCCACCCCAGGCGTAGCGGGGGCCGGTGCCCTGCCATGCTCCCGCTCCCACCGGTTCCAGCGCCATCATCGTCGCGAAGTCCACGGGCGGCAGTCTCGGGAGGGTGGCCGGCCGGCCGCCACTCCGGGTCGTCGGGCAGGATGAGCCCGTGCCGTCCCCCACCCTGCTCGCCGACGTGGTCGCCGCCACCGACGCGGTCGTGGCCACTCGGGCGCGCTCGGCGAAGGTGGCGGCGCTGGCCGAGCTGCTCGCCGGCCTCGGGGGTGACGAGTTGCCGGTCGTCGTCGGTGTCCTCGTCGCCGTCCCCCGGCAGGGGCGGATCGGCGTCGGCTGGCGTACGGTCGCCGGCGTCGGGGTGCCCCCGGCGGAGGGGGCCCGCCTGACCGTGCTCGACCTCGACCGCGCCCTCGACGAGCTGGCCGCCCTGGGGGGACCGGGATCGCAGCGGGCCCGCGCCGCCCTGCTGGCCGACCTGCTGGGGCGGGCCACCTCCGGCGAGCAGGACCTCATCCGCCGACTGCTGGTGGGCGAGCTCCGGCACGGTGCCCTGGAGGGGCTGGTGGCCGAAGCCACCGCCCGGGCCTTCACCGTGCCGCTCGAGGCGGTGCGGCGGGCCACCATGCTGGCCGGCGACCTGGCCCGGGTCGCGGTCCTGGCCAGGGAGAGGGGCCAGGCCGCCCTGGCTGCCGTCGGCCTCACCCTGCTGCGGCCGGTCAAGCCCATGCTGGCCCAGACGGCGGCCGACGTCGCCGACGCCCTGGCACTGGCCACCGGGGGATCGGGGCGGCCGGCCTCGGTGGAGTGGAAGCTCGACGGCGCCCGCGTCCAGGTCCACCGTGCCCGCGACGAGGTGCGCATCTTCACCCGCAACCTCAACGACGTCACCGGCCGCCTGCCCGGCGTCGTGGCCCTGGTGCGATCGCTGCCGGCGGCGTCGCTGGTGCTGGACGGCGAGGCCGTGGGGGTGGGCGACGACGAGCTGCCCCGCAGCTTCCAGGACACGATGAGCGCCTTCGGCCGGGAGGGCGGCGCCCCGGGCCGCGGTCTCGAGTCACGCTTCTTCGACGTCTTGCACCTCGACGGCGAGGACCTGCTCGACCGGCCCCTCGCCGACCGCCTCGCCGCCCTCGAGCGGGTGGCGGCGCCGTGGCGCATCCCCGGCGTGGTCACGGCCGAGCCGGCCGAGGCGCAGCGTGTGCTGGAGGAGTCGCTGGCGGCGGGTCACGAGGGGGTGGTGGTCAAGGACGCCTCGTCGGCCTACGCCGCCGGCCGCCGGGGCGGCGCGTGGCGCAAGGTCAAGCCGGTGCACACGCTCGACCTGGTGGTCCTGGCGGTGGAGTGGGGCAGCGGCCGGCGGAGGGGGTGGCTGTCCAACCTCCATCTGGGGGCCCGGGACCCGCTGGGCGGCGGCTTCGTGATGGTGGGCAAGACGTTCAAGGGCCTGACCGACGAGCTGCTGGCCTGGCAGACCAGGAGGTTCCTCGCCCTCGAGGTGGCGCGGGCCGGTCACGTGGTGGAGGTACGGCCGTGCCAGGTCGTCGAGGTCGCGCTCGACGGCGTCCAGGTCTCGCCCCGCTACCCGGGCGGGGTGGCGTTGCGCTTCGCCCGGGTGCGGCGGTTCCGCGACGACAAGCTGCCGTCGGAGGCCGACACGATCGAGGCCGTGCGCGCCCTGTTGGCGGGGCACTAAAGTCGACTTCTCAGGTCGGAATTCCTGGAGGCGCTCGTGGCCGTCACCGATCCGAGCCGTGGGGGCGCCCGGCCCCCGGGCGTGCTCGGCTTCCCCAACCCCGTGAACGAGAAGGCGGCCCGGGTGGTCGCCGGAGGCGTGGCCCTCGTCACCCTGACCACGCTGGCGACGGGCTGGCTGTGGCTCGGCGCGGTCCTGGCGCTCGGGTTCCTCGCCCGGGTGCTGGCCGGGCCCAAGCTCAGCCCGCTCGGTCGCCTGGCCACCGGGGTGGTCGCCCCCCGGCTGGGGCCGGCGCGGCCGGTTCCCGGGCCGCCCAAGCGGTTCGCCCAGGCCATCGGGCTCGTGCTCAGCACCCTGGCCGTGGCCGGGCTCGCCACCGGCCACACGGCGGTCGCCCTCGCCCTGCTCGGCGTGCTGGCGCTGTTCGCCACCCTCGAGTCGGTGGTCGGGTTCTGTGCCGGCTGCTGGGTGTTCGCCCGGCTGATGGGCCTGGGCCTCATCCCCGAAGGCGCCTGCGAGGCCTGCAACGACATCTGGGGCCGCCGGGCCACCGACCGACCGGTCGGCCCCGGGCCCGTGGCCCCGGGCGGGGCGACGGACGCCCGCTGAGCCGAGCGGCGGCGGGGACGAGGGTGCCGGCCACGCGCGCCCGGTGCCCGTCGGTAGGGTCGTCCTCGACGACGACGTCGTGGCGCACGGCGGGCAGGACCGGCCTGCGGCACCACCGGGAGGCAGCGATGGGGTACGAGGTGCGCGGAGTGGTCGCCCGGAAGAGGGGCGAGCCCGTCGAGCTGACAACGATCCTCCTGCCCGATCCCGGACCCGGCGAGGCGCTGGTCGACGTGCAGGCGTGCGGCGTGTGCCACACCGACCTCCACTACCGGGAGGGCGAGGTCGGCGACGACTTCCCCTTCCTGCTCGGCCACGAGGCCGCCGGCGTAGTGGCGGCGGTGGGCGAGGGTGTCGACGAGGTGGCGCCGGGCGACTTCGTGGTCCTCAACTGGCGGGCGGTGTGCGGCCGGTGCCGCGCCTGCCGCCGGGGCCGGCCCCAGCTGTGCTTCGCCACCCGCAACGCCACCCGCCGCATGACCCTGGCCGACGGCACGGAGCTGTCGCCCGCCCTCGGCATCGGCGCCTTCGCCGACCGGACCCTCGTGGCCGCCGGCCAGTGCACCCCGGTCGACCCGGCCGTCGATCCCGCGGCCGCTGGCCTGCTCGGCTGCGGGGTGATGGCCGGGCTGGGCGCGGCCATGCTCACCGGCAACGTGCAGAGGGGCGACTCGGTGGCCGTGTTCGGCTGCGGCGGCGTGGGCGACGCGGCCGTCGCCGGCGCCCGCCTCGCCGGTGCCACCACCATCGTCGCCGTCGACCTCGACGCCGGGAAGCTCGAGCTGGCCCGGGACCTCGGGGCGACCCACACGGTCGACGCCTCGAGCACCGATCCGGTCGAGGCGGTGCGCGCCGCCACCGGCGGCTTCGGGGCGGACGTGTGCATCGAGGCGGTGGGCCACCCCGACGTGCTCGAGCAGGCCTTCTACGCCCGCGACCTGGCCGGCACCGTGGTGCAGGTGGGCGTGCCCGCGCCCGGGGTGCGCATGCCCGACATCGCCATGGCCGACTTCTTCGGCCGGGGTGGCGCCCTCAAGCCGAGCTGGTACGGCGACTGCCTGCCCTCACGCGACTTCCCCCTCCTGGTGGACCTGCACCTCCAGGGGCGGCTGCCGCTCGACGCCTTCGTGTCCGAGCGCGTCGGCCTCGACGATGTCGAGGAGGCGTTCCACAAGATGCTGCGGGGCGAGGTGTTGCGCAGCGTGGTCGTGCTGTGACCGGTGGGCCCGCCGGGACGCCCGGCCCCGCCTCGTCGCCCGGCGCCGGGGGGTCCCGCATCGAGCTGGTGACGACCGAGGGCGTCTTCGCCCTCGACGGTGGCGAGTGGGAGGTCACCAACAACGTGTGGCTGGTGGGCGACGACCGCACGGTGGTGGTGGTCGACGCTGCCCACGACCACGTGCCGATCGTCGACGCGGTGGCGGGGCGGCGGGTGGCGGCCATCGCCTGCACCCACGGCCACAACGACCACGTCAACGCGGCGGTGGCGCTGTCGGCGGCGGTCGACGCCCCCGTGTGCCTGCATCCGGCCGACCGCATGCTGTGGGACGCCGTGCACCCGGGGGTCGGGCCCGACCTCGACCTGGCCGACGGCGAGGTGCTGGCGGGCGGGGGTTGCCAGCTCGTCGTGGCGCACACGCCCGGGCACTCGCCGGGCAGCTGCTGCCTGATCGGCGCCGGGCTGGGCGGCGGCGGCACCGACGTCGTGTTCTCGGGGGACACGCTGTTCTGCGGGGGGCCCGGGGCCACGGGCCGCAGCCACAGCGACTTCCCGACCATCATCCGATCGATCCGCGAGCGGCTCCTCACCCTGCCGCCGCAGACCATCGTCCACACCGGCCACGGCGAGTCCACCACCATCGGTGCCGAGGCGCCCCACCTCCGAGAGTGGATCGCCCGCGGCCACTGACGCTCCCCGGCGTCGTCGAGACCTGGGGGCGCGACGGGCAGGGCGACGACCAGGGGGTCGGTGCTCCCGGGAGGGTGGTGACCGTGGGCCCCGGGAGCTCGACGCCGGTCCCGGGCACCCCGGCGCGGGGCGAGGCCGGGGAGCCGGAGGCCTAGCGGTTGAGGGCGACGAGCTCGCTGCCCTCGCAGCGGGTCTCGACGTCCTCCTTCAGCGACCAGCCGAGGAGGGCGGCGACGAGCCCGCCCGACAGCATCACCACCACGGGGAAGACGACGGCCAGGACGACGACGACGAGGACGGTTCCAACCATGGCGCCATCATCGCCCCACCCACGCCCACGCCTCCACCTCCACCAGCGCTCCCAGGGGCAGCTCGGTGACGCCGACCGCCGAGCGGGCGGGCCGGTGGGCGCCGAAGGCCTCGACGTAGGCGCCGTTCATGAGGTCGTAGTCGCTCATGTGGCGGAGGTAGACCGTGGTCTTCACGACGTCGGCCAGGCCGGCCCCCTCGGTGGCCAGCTGGGCCGCCAGGTTGGCGACGGCCTGGCGCAGCTCGGCCTCCAGGCCGCCGGCGACGACGACGCCGTCGGCCAGCCCCACCTGGCCCGACACGACCAGCCAGTCGCCGGCACGCACGATGGGGGTGTAGGGGCCGGCGGCGGGCGCGGGGGTGGTCATGGCCTCCGACGGTACCCGCGGCCGGCCCGGTGCCGTCCTCGCCGTCACCCGGTCCGCCGGCGCAGGCCTGCCGTGGCCGGGCTCGGCTCGTCAGCGCAGGCGGAGGCCGGTGGGCCAGGCCGGGGGCGCTCCCTGGGCCAGCCAGGTGGCCGCGGCCACGGCGGCGAACACGGCGTCCGAGCCGTTGACCGGCGGGGCCCCGGGGGCTCCGCCCTCCACGACGACGTCGATGGGCGGGGTGTCGACCGCCCGCAGGATCCCGAAGCTGCGGATGGTCAGGTCGTGCACGTCGCCGGCGGCGTCGACCGCCAGGCCCTCGCTCGTCACCCACCCGAGCGCCATGTGGGCGGCGCCGACGCAGTAGGAGCGAAGGACCACCTCGTCGAGCGGTGGGCCACACGACACCGTCACGGCCACGCGGGCCGGGGGGCGGGCGGCGACGTCGGCGGTGGCCACCGCCCCGTCGGGTGACCGCAGCGTCACCCGGGCCCGACCGGCGGCGCCGTCGCGCTCGACGGCCAGCACGCCGGGCCGACCGGCGGCCGCGGGGGTCAGCGCCCCGGCGCCGGCCGCCAGCACCAGCGCCTCGGCCCAGGCCGAGCCCCGCAGGGCCAGGGACGTCGGCGGACCGCTCACGTCCAGCGCCTCGACCACCAGTGCCGGCGCCGCGGTCGCCACCGCCTCGGCGACGCCGGCGGTGCGGGCCACCCGCAGCACCCCGGAGCCGTCGGCCCGCATGCCACCCGCCACCGGCGGTCGCTTGGGTCCGAGCCGCACCACGTCCTCGCGGGGGAGCACGACCCGGACCGGGCGGCCGTGCTCCCGGGCCAGGGCCCGGGCCGCGGCCGGGGCGGCGGAGGCCAGCTTCCCCCCGAACGCCCCGCCGTTGGCCAGCGGCGGGGCCGGCTCCCCGCCGGGCGTGCACCACGAGGCGTCCGGCTCGAGGTAGGCCGGCTCGACCCAGGCGGTGCGCAGCGTGGCATCCCAGTCGCCCTCGGGCACGTCGAGGGGGTGGGCGACCTCGGCGGTCGTGCGGCGACCCTGCACCTTGCCGGCGGCGGCGCGGGCCTCCGCCAGGGTCTCGCCCACGACCCACCCACCGGCGGGTCCCGGCACGGCGACGAGGGCGTCGGGTGGGGCCACGTCGTCGGCGAAGCCGCCGTGCCCCAGCGCCACGTCGGGACCGACCCGCTGGGGGGTGCGCCCCTCGATCGTCGCCCGGTGGCCGGCGGCGGCCAGGTCGCGGTCCTCCGGTGGGGCCGCGCCACCGGTGGCGGCGGCGCGCCAGGCGTCGAGGATCGTGCGCCAGCCGGTGCACCGGCATAGGTGCGCCAGCAGGGCCTGCTCGACGGCGGCGGTGTCCTCCGGCGGGGTGCCGCGGCCGGCCAGTGCGGCCAGCCGCACCACGATGCCCGGGGTGCAGAAGCCGCACTGGCTGGCCCCGGTGGCGCAGAAGGCCCGACCCCACCGGTCCTGCTCCGCCGGTTCGAGCCCCTCGAGGGTCGTGACCACCCGACCCCGGGCCCGGCGGGCCGGGGTCACGCACGCCACCCGCGGCTGCCCGTCGACCAGCACCGTGCAGCAGCCGCACTGGCCCTGGGGGCTGCACCCGTCCTTCGCCGCCCGCAGCCCCAACCGGTCGCGCAGCACGGACAGCAGCGTGGCCCCGTCGTCGGGCACCTCAACCGGCCGACCGTCGACGGTGAGCAGGAGCGGAGGGCGGTCCGGGGCGGCGGTCACCCCTCGAGGATGGCACGGCGGCCCCTGGGCCGTGCCGGGGAGGGACCACCCCGCCGTGGCCACCCCGCCCTACCATGGGCCGGACGATGCCGGGTCCCGACGCACCCACCCCCGACCTCCCCCACCCCGGCCCCCCCGGTGGCGGCCCGCCGGCGCGGGGCGGTCCCGGCGGGTCGCCCGGCACCGCCGGTGACCTCCTGGCGGGGCTCAACCCGGTCCAGTCCGACGCCGTCCGCCACGCCGACGGCCCCCTCCTGGTGGTGGCGGGGGCGGGGTCCGGCAAGACCCGGGTGCTCACCCACCGCATCGCCCACCTCATCCGGGACAGGGGCGTCAGCCCCTTCGCCATCCTGGCCATCACGTTCACCAACAAGGCGGCCGACGAGATGAGGTCGCGGGTCGAGGCCCTGGTCGGGCCGGTGGCCCAGAAGATGTGGGTGTCGACGTTCCACTCGGCGTGCGTGCGGATGCTGCGCCGCGACGCCGACAAGCTCGGCTTCCCCCGGCAGTTCACCATCTACGACCAGGCCGACGCCGTCCGGCTCACCGGGTACGTCGTCCGTGACCTGGGGCTCGACACGAAGCGGTTCCCACCCCGGTCGATCCACGCCGCCATCAGCGCCGCCAAGAACGACGGGCTCGACCCCGTCGCCTACGCGGCCCGGGCCGGGAACATCTTCGAGCGGAAGATCGGGGAGGTGTTCGCCGAGTACCAGGCACGCCTGGCCCGGGCCGGCTCGCTGGACTTCGACGACCTGCTGGGGCAGGCGCTCCGGCTCCTCCGCGAGCACCCCGACGTGCTCGCCCACTACCAGCACCGGTTCCAGCACATCCTCGTCGATGAGTACCAGGACACCAACCGGGTGCAGAACGACCTGGTCCTGCTGCTGGCCACCGACCACCGCAACGTCTGCGTCGTGGGCGACCAGGACCAGTGCCTCCCCTCCGGCACGGCGGTGGCCACCCCGGCCGGCCCCCGGCCGATCGAGGACCTGGCGCCCGGCGACGAGGTGCTGGGCGTGGGAGCCGGGGGCAGGAGGGTGACCTGCCGGGTGACCGCTGCCCACACCGGGCACCACCGCGGGCGGCTCCGCCACGTGCGGGCCGGCGGCCGCGCCCTGAGGGGGACGCCCCACCACGTGGTCCTGGCCGACACCGCCGTCGACCCCGGCCGCCACCCCGTCTACCTGATGGAGCGGTTCGGGGACGGCTTCCGGGTGGGCCTGGCGCCGCGGTGGGACGGTGGCGCCCTCCGGCCCGACCGCACGTGGCTCGTCGACGCGGCGGCCACGGCCGACGACGCGGCCGCCACCCTCGGCCGCGTCGTGGCCGCCGGGGTGACCCCGGCCGGCCAGCCACCCGCCGACCTCGACGCCACCACGGGCGCCAAGCAGCTGATGGCGGACCTCGACCTCCACCCCGCCTTCCCCGACCCGGGCCTCTCGGCCGCGCCGGCGGTCGAGCTCACCATGTTCGCCGCCCCGGGGGGCGGGGCCGGGCACCCCGGTGGTCACCTCGTGCGCGTCCCCGCCGACGGGGCCGCCCGGGAGGTGGCCTTCGCCGGCTACCGGGAGGCGCTGGCCTTCGCCCGGCGGGCAGCCGAGGCTCGGGGCCTGGACCTCCGGCGCGGGGCGCTCGTCGGCGGCACGGCGTACGCGCTGGTGCCGCTGGCCCACCTCCGCCCGGGCATGGCCGTGCTGGTCGACGACGGCGACGGCGGCGTGCGGCGGGCCCCGGTCGAGGCCGTCGCCGTCGAGCACCACGACGGTCCCGTCCACGACCTCGAGGTGGTCCCCGCCCACACCTACGTGGCCGAGGGCGTGCTGGTGCACAACAGCATCTACGCCTTCCGAGGCGCCGACGTCCGCAACATCGTCGAGTTCGAAGACGCCTTCCCCGACACGACCGTGGTGCTGCTGGAGCAGAACTACCGGTCGACGCAGACCATCCTCGACGCCGCCAATGCGGTGATCGCCCACAACGTCGCCCGCAAGCCCAAGGAGCTGTGGACCGACCAGGGCACCGGTGATCCCATCGTCCGGTACCACGCCGACGACGAGGTGGACGAGGCCCGTTGGGTCACCGGGGAGATCACCCGGCTCCACGGTTCGGCGGGGGCCGTCATCGGCGCCGGCGTGGGCCCCGGCGACGGGCTCCGCTGGGGCGACGTCGCCGTCTTCTACCGCACCAACGCCCAGAGCCGCGTGCTGGAGGAGCAGCTCATGCGGGCGGACGTCCCCTACCGGGTCGTCGGCGGCACCCGCTTCTACGACCGCCGCGAGGTCAAGGACGCCGTCGCCTACCTGCGGGCCGTGGTGAACCCCGCCGACGAGGTGTCCATCAAGCGGGTCATCAACGAGCCCCGGCGGGGCGTCGGCGACACGTCCATCGGCAGGCTCGACGCCTGGGCCTCCGCCCACGGCCTGTCGTTCATGGATGCCCTGCGCCGGGCCGAGGACGCCGGGGTCGGGAGCAAGGCGCGACGGGGCATCGAGGACTTCCTCTCCCTCCTCGAGGGGGTGGCGGACATGGCGGCAGGTTCGCCGGCACTGCTGCTGGAGCAGCTGCTGGAGCGCTCGGGTTACCTCGGCCAGCTCGAGGCCGACCGCTCCATCGAGTCGGAGGGGCGGCTGGAGAACCTGGCCGAGCTGGTCGGTGCCGCCGGCGAGGTGGAGACGGTCGGCGAGTTCCTCGAGCAGATCAGCCTGGTGGCCGACACCGACGACCTGGACGACGACGCCACGTCGGTCACGCTGATGACGCTCCACTCGGCCAAGGGCCTCGAGTTCCCGGTCGTCTTCCTCATGGGGCTGGAGGACGGCGTGTTCCCCCACCTCCGGTCGCTGACCGATCCCGACCAGCTCGAGGAGGAGCGCCGCCTGGCCTACGTGGGCATCACCCGTGCCCGCCGGCGGCTCTACCTCACCCACGCCTGGAGCCGCACCCTGTTCGGCGGCACCCAGTACAACCCGCCCAGCCGCTTCCTCGACGAGATCCCCGCCGACCTCGTCCGCCACGTGGAGGGGCACCGACGGGCCAGCCGGGGCGGCGGGATCGACGGCGGCCGTCGGTCGGGGCGGGCGGGCGGCGAGCGGGCCCTGCGGGTAGCCGCCGGGAGGGACCGAATCGTCGACCGGGCGCTGGAGTCGCGGCGGCCGGCTCGCAGCGGCGCCCAGGACCTGGGTCTACGGGTGGGCGACGACGTGCGCCACGACGTCTTCGGGGAGGGCGTGATCGTCGACACGAGCGGCAGCGGCGACAAGATCGAGGTCGTGGTGCGGTTCCGCGACGTCGGCGAGAAGCGCCTCCTCCTGTCCTGGGCGCCGCTCCACAAGATCTGACCGGGCGCGACCCGGTCCGGTCCTGACCCGGCCCCGACGCCGCGACCCGGCCTCGTCCTGACCCGGCCGGCCCGAGGCAGGGCGGCGGTGAGCGCCACTGGCTCCCCCGCCTCCCATGCCCACCGCGGGTGCGGCGCGGAGGTACGCTCCGTCCGCGACCGGCCGTGCGACCGGCCGTCCGCACGTCAAGGGATCCGAGGCCGCTGCCGAGCGGTGCGCAGGGCACCGCCCCACCGTCCCCGGCACCCGCTCGCCGGCTGGCCACGGTTGCCCGGCCGAGGAGTGAACGCTGTGCCCGAGCCCGACCACACCCCCCAGCACCTCGCCCGTCGAGGCACCGCGCCGCGGGCACGGGCCGCGGTGGTGGCCGGCGGGGTCGTCGTCGTGCTGGCGGCCGGGGCGGGGGCCGGCTCCCTGCTCCCGGAGGACACCGGGCCCTCGAGCACCACGGCGGCCGAGCAGCCTCCCGCCAGGCGGCCAGGAACCGCCACGCCCACCACTGCCGCCACGCCCACCGCCACGACGTCCACCACTGCCGCTCCTTCGACGACGGCGGCTCCCCCCACCACGACCACCACCTCCCGAGCGGCCCCCGCTGCCCCGGTCCCTGCCACCCCCGCGCCGGCGCCGCCGGCGGACGAGGGCGACGGCGTCCTCGAGCTGGGCGAGCGGGGCCCGGCCGTCGCCGCCCTCCAGCGGCGGCTGGGGGCGCTGGGGTACTGGCTGGGTCGGCCCGACGGCGCCTACGGCCAGCTGACGCGGCAGGCCGTCCTGGCCTTCCAGAAGGTCGAGGGCCTGGGCCGCGACGGGGTCGCCGGCCCGGCCACCCGGGGGCGCCTGGCCGTGGCCGAGCGCCCGGTGCCCCGGGGCGATGACGGCGTCGAGATCGACCTGGAGCGCCAGGTCCTGTTGGTGGTGGCGGACGGGAAGGTGCGTTGGGCGCTCAACACCTCGACGGGCAGCGGCGAGGCCTACGTCGGCTCGTCGGGTGGGACGGCCCGGGCCGACACGCCTCCCGGCCGGTTCCGCGTGCAACGGGAGATCGACGGCTCCCGACGCGCTCCGCTCGGGACCCTCTACCGGCCCAAGTACTTCAACGGGGGCATCGCCGTGCACGGCGCCGGCACCGTGCCCGCCACGCCCGCCTCCCACGGCTGCGCCCGCGTGACGAACGCCGCCATGGACCTGCTCTGGGCGAGCGGGGCGATGGCGATCGGAGCCCCCGTCACGGTCTACTGACCGTCCCGTCACCACCTGTCGGTCACCACCTCGGTCACCACCCGTCTGGGGCAGCCGCCCCTCCGATCCCGGACCGTGGCGATCCCCCTGACGGTGGCTCAGCCGCCCGTCGTCGACGTGGTCCGGTCGGCGGCGTTGAGGTCGACGTCCAGCCGACCGTCCTCGTCCACCGTGACCGGGTACGTCGGCAGGCCCGCCCCGTCGGGGGGGAAGCGGCGACCGTCGCACGACGCGGTCACCTCGCCGTCCGGTCCCAGCAGCCGGAACAACCGGGCGTCGGGGTCCCACCGGATGGCGCACGACCGTGACACCCCCGGCGGCCGGGCCGCCAGGGCGATCCAGCCGTCCCGGGGATCGTCGCCCAGGTGCTGGAGGACGATGTCCCGGTCGCCTCCCGCCGTGTCGGCGTAGAGGATCGGGCCGTCCTCGGCCACCTTCTCGGCGGCCTCCTCGGCGTCCTGCTGGGCGAAGGTGTCCGAGCCGAGGCGCACCTCGACCCGGCCCTGGCTGGCGAGCCGGGCGACGGCGAACGCCACGCCGAGGGCCAGGGCCACGCCCAGGGCGGCCACGGCCAGCGCCCGCCCCGCGTGCCCGCGGCTGCGGGCGACCGGGCTCACCGGCCCGGTGCCGGTCGGGACGACTTGGGAGGGGTCACGGCCACGCCCGTAGTATCGCCAGCCGGCGCCACCTGCCAGAAAACCGCGCCCGCCGACCAGCACAGGAGCCACCGCCCTTGGACCTGTACGAATACCAAGGCAAGCAGTTCTTCGCCCGCTACGGCATCCCGGTGAGCCCCGGCGAGGCCGTCACCACCGTGGAGGACGCCGTGGCCGCCGCCGAGCGCATCGGCTACCCGGTGGTGGTCAAGGCCCAGGTCCAGGTAGGAGGCCGGGGCAAGGCGGGTGGCATCAAGCTGGCCGCCTCGTCCGACGAGGTGCGCGCCCACGCCACCGACATCCTGGGCATGGACATCAAGGGCCACACGGTGCAGACCTTGTGGGTCGAGCTGGCCTCGGACATCGCCGAGGAGTACTACGCCAGCTTCACCCTCGACCGCTCGGCCAAGAAGCACCTGGGCATGCTGTCGGCGCGGGGCGGCGTCGAGATCGAGGCCGTGGCGGCCGAGGACCCGGACGCCATCGCCAAGCTCTGGGTCGACCCGGTCGACGGCCTGACCGGGGAGCGGGCCCGGCAGTGGGTCGACGCTGCCGGCCTGGACCCGCGGGCCGTGGACGGCACCGTCGACGTGCTCCTCAAGCTGTACCGGGCCTACGTCGAGGGGGATGCCGACCTGGTCGAGGTCAACCCCCTGATCCTCAAGCCCACCGGCGAGGTCCACGCCCTCGACGCCAAGGTCACCCTTGACGGCAACGCCCTGTTCCGCCACGAGGACTACGCCGCCTACGAGGCCACCCAGGTGCGTGACGAGCGGGAGCAGGCCGCGCACGAGCGGGGCCTGCAGTACGTCGGGCTGGACGGGTTCGTTGGCATCATCGCCAACGGCGCCGGGCTGGCCATGTCGACCGTCGACATCGTCAGCCAGGTGGGCGGCGAGCCCGCCAACTTCCTCGACATCGGGGGCGGTGCCTCGGCCGAGGTCATGGCGGGTGCCCTCGAGGTCATCAACAACGACCCGAGCGTCCGCTCGATCTTCATCAACATCTTCGGCGGCATCACCAAGGGCGAAGAGGTGGCCAACGGCATCGTGACCGCCCTCGACAGGGTGCAGATCGACGTGCCCATCGTGATCCGGCTCGACGGCACCAACGCCGAGCTGGGCCGTCGGATCCTCGAGCCGCACCTGTCCGACAAGCTCCAGATGCAGCCGACCATGGTCGACGCGGCCGAGGCCGCCGTCGCCCTGGCCGGGAAGTGAGGCCCTGACATGGCGATCTTCGTCGACGAGAGCACCAAGGTCATCTACCAGGGGCTCACCGGGAGCCAGGGCCGCTTCTACGGCCTGCTCAACCGGGAGTACGGCACCCGGGTGGTGGCCGGCACCAACCCCCGCAAGGCGGGCACCGACGTCGAGGGCATCCCCGTCTACGCCTCCGTGGGCGAGGCCGTCGAGGCCACGGGAGCCACCGCCAGCTGCATCTTCATCCCCGCCCCCGGTGTGCGCTCGGCGGTGATGGAGGCGGCCGAGGGTGGCGTGACGTTCATCGTGGCCATCACCGAGGGGGTGCCCGCCCACGACGAGGCGTGGTTCTACAACAAGCTCAGGCGTGACTTCCCCGACGTGGCGCTGCTCGGCCCCAACTGCCCCGGCGTCATCAGCCCCGGCAAGTGCAACATCGGCATCACCGCCGGGCACATCGCCAAGGCGCCGGTGGCCGGGGAGCGGGCGGTCGGCATCGTCAGCCGGTCCGGCACCCTCACCTACCAGGCCCTCTACGAGCTCAAGATCAACGACATCGGCGTGTCGACCTGTGTCGGGATCGGTGGCGACCCCGTGCCCGGGACGTCGTTCATCGACTGCCTCGAGCGCTTCGAGGCTGACCCCGAGACCGACGCGGTGATGATGATCGGCGAGATCGGCGGCTCCGCCGAGGAGGAGGCGGCCGAGTTCATCGCCTCCAAGATGTCCAAGCCGGTGGTCGGCTACGTCGCCGGCGTGACCGCCCCGCCCGGCAAGAAGATGGGCCACGCGGGCGCCATCGTGTCGGGGGGCAAGGGCACCGCCCAGGCCAAGATGGACGCCCTGCGCGCCGCCGGCGCCCGAGTTGGCCTCAACCCCACCGAGGCAGGGCGGCTGATGGTCGAGGTCGTCAGGGACCTGTGAGCCCGAGGGTCTGCGCGCCCGGGCGCGGGGGCGGGGGCGGAGGACCGCCCCCCGGCCCGGGGTGGCGGGGCAGCGGCCGGACCGGTGACGTGACGGCAGGGTGACCGGTGCCCGGACCGGGTGGGCTCTGGCGGCAGGGTGACGGTGCCTCGACGGCAGGGTGACCGACGGGGCTCGCGCCCGGACCCG
>DASUJB010000081.1:0-2609 GCA_036279475.1 Acidimicrobiales bacterium
CCAGGCTCACCGGCTCGTGGGACGGGACGACGAGCACGCTGGTGCCCAGCCCGATCCGCTCCGTCACCGCCGCCGCCCAGGTCAGCGTGACCAGGGGGTCGAAGAGGTAGGGCGACGGATAGTCCTGGCCGGCCGGGTGCACGGTGTGGTCGCTCACCCACAGGTCGTCGAACCCCAGCTCCTCGGCGTGCCGGGCGGCCCGGGCGATCGCTTGGGCCGAGGCCACCCTGCCGTACTGGGGGAGGTGGACGCCGATCCTCAGGTCGACCATGGCGGGCAGGCTAAGCCATCGGTCACGGTGGGCGGAGGGCTCCTCCCGGGCCGGGACGCCCGCGCAACCCGGGCCGGGACGCCCGGGGCGACGGCGGTGACCGGGTTGCGGCCCCTCCGACCCGCCGTCAGGCCGCCCGGACCGGTCGTGCCCGCGGCACGGGGCCGGTGGGCACGGCGGCCGACGCCGGCTCGACGGCCCGGGGCCGGAAGCGCCGGAGGCGGAGGCTGTTCGTGACGACGAAAACGCTGGAGAGGGCCATGGCCGCGCCGGCCAGCATGGGGTTGAGCAACCCAGCGGCCGCCACGGTAAGGGCGGCGACGTTGTAGGCGAAGGCCCAGAAGAGGTTGCCACGGATGGTGGCGAGGGTTCGCCGCGCCAACCGGATGGCGTCGACGGCCGCCCTCAGGTCGCCCCGCACCAGGGTCAGGTCCGAGGCCTCGATGGCGACGTCGGTGCCGGTGCCCATGGCCAGCCCCAGGTCGGCCTGGGCCAGGGCGGCGGCGTCGTTCACGCCGTCGCCGACCATGGCCACGGTCCGTCCCTCCTCCTGGAGGCGGCGCACCACGTCGACCTTGCCCTCGGGGAGCACCTCGGCCACCACCTCGTCGATGCCCACCTGGTCGGCGACGGCACGGGCGGCACGGGCGTTGTCCCCCGTGAGGAGCACGGGGCGCAGGCCGAGGTGGCGCAGACCGGTCACGGCCTCCACGGCCGAGTCCTTCACCGTGTCGGACAGCTCCAGCACGGCCCGGGCGGTGCCGTCCCACCCCACCAGGACCGTCGTGCGCCCGGCGGCCTCGGCGTCGCCCCGGGCGCACTCCAGGTCCTGGGGCACGTCGAAGCCACGATCGGTGAGGAAGCGTCGACGGCCGACGGCCACGGTGCGGCCGGCGACGACACCCTCGACGCCCAGCCCCCCGGAGGCGACGAACCGGTCGACCGGCGCCGGCTCGACGCCCCGCTGGCGGGCGCCGGCGACGATGGCCCTGGCGATCGGGTGCTCGGAGGCGTCCTCCAGCGAGGCGGCGGCCGCCAGCGCCTCTCCCGCGGTGACGCCGTCCGCCGTGACCAGGTCGACGAGGGTCATGTGCCCGGTCGTGACCGTCCCCGTCTTGTCGAGGACCACGGTGTCGATACGCCGGGTCGACTCGAGCACCTCGGGGCCCTTGATGATGATGCCCAGCTGGGCACCACGACCGGTGCCGACGAGGAGGGCCGTGGGGGTGGCGAGGCCGAGGGCGCAGGGGCAAGCGATGACGAGCACCGCCACCGCGGCGGTGAACGCCACGGTCGTGGCATCGGTGGCCGCCGCGGTGAGCCAGAACCCGAACGTGGCCGCGGCCAGGGCGACGACGACGGGGACGAAGACGGCAGCCACCCGGTCGGCCAGCCGCTGCACCGCCGCCTTGCCACCCTGCGCCTCCTCGACCAGGCGGGTGATCTGGGCCAAGGCGGTGTCGGCTCCCACCCGGGTGGCCTCGACCACGATGCGCCCCCCGGCGTTCACGGTCGCCCCGGCCACCGTGGCCCCCGGGGACACCTCCACCGGCACCGACTCCCCGGTGAGCAGCGACGAGTCGATGGCGGAGCTGCCCTCGACCACGATGCCGTCGGTGGCGACCTTCTCGCCGGGACGGACGACGAAGCGGTCGCCCACCACGAGCTGCCCGACGGGGATGCGCTCCTCGCGGCCGTCTCGCAGCACCCCCACGTCCTTGGCCCCCAGCTCCAGCAGGGCGCGGAGGGCGGCGCCCGAGCGGCGCTTGGCGCGGGCCTCGGCGTAGCGCCCGGCGAGGATGAACGCCGTGACCCCGGCTGCCACCTCCAGGTAGACCTGGCTGCTGCCCGCCCCCCGCTCGGGGGCGAGCGAGAACCCGTGGCGCATGGCCGGGTCGCCGGCGTCCCCCAGGAACAGGGCGTAGAGGGACCAGCCGAAGGCCGCGAGGGTGCCCACCGAGACGAGCGTGTCCATGGTGGCGGTGCCGTGGCGCAGGTTGACCCAGGCCGCCCGGTGGAACGGCCAGGCCCCCCAGACCACGACGGGGGCGGCGAGGGTGAGGGACAGCCACTGCCAGGCGTCGAACTGCAGGGCCGGGACCATGGCCAGCAGCACCACGGGCGCGGCCAGCAGCGCCGAGACCAGCAGCCGGTCGCGCAGCGGTCGGGTGGGGTCGTCAGCCGCGCCCTCGGTGACGGGAGCCCCGGCAGGCGCCCCCGGGGGTGCGACGGGCCGGGCCGTGTACCCGGCCGCCTCCACGCTGGCGACGACGTCGTCGACGGTGACCTCGGGCGGGGCCTCCACGGTGGCCTTCTCGGTGGCGTAGTTGACGGTGGC
>DASUJB010000082.1:0-33759 GCA_036279475.1 Acidimicrobiales bacterium
GGCAGGCGGCCCGCCCGGGCCGGGCCCGTCTCCACCAGGCCGGGGACGGCAGCGGCCAGGGCGTCGCCCAGGCGATCGCGCCGGGCCCGGAGCTGGGAGGCCGTGTCGACCCGCGCCGCCGCCGTGGCCCCCAGGGCCGCCGCGAACCCCACGATGCCGGCGACGTTGTGCGTGCCGCTGCGCAGGCCCCGCTCCTGGCCGCCACCCAGCGCCAGGGCCCGGGGTGCGGCGCCGCCCCGGACGGCCAGGGCCCCGACGCCCTGCGGCCCGCCGACCTTGTGCGAGCTGAGCGACACCAGGTCGGTGCCGGCCAGCAGCCCGGGCAGGTCGAGCCAGGCGGCCGCCTGCACGGCGTCGGCGTGGACGACGGCCCGGGGCGCGCGCCGGTGCACCACCTCGGCGACCTCCGCCACCGGCTGCAGGGTGCCCACCTCGTTGTTGGCCACCATCACCGACACGACCGCCGTGTCCGCGGTGCAGAGCTCGGCGAGGGCGTCGAGGTCGACGACGCCGGCGGCGTCCACGGGGACGGTCCGGCCCCCGGCGTGGCGCACGGGCTGGAGCACGGCCTCGTGCTCGACGGCGCTGCACAGGGCCCGCCCGGGACGGGCGGCCAGCGACCCGGTGACGGCCAGGTTGTCGGCCTCGGTGCCGCCACCGGTGAACACCACCTCTCCCGGTCGGCAGCCCACCACGGCGGCGACGGCGTCACGGGCCTCGTCGACGGCCTGGCGGGCCGCCCGTGCCACGCGGTGGGCCCCCGAGGGGTTGCCGAACCCCTCGCCCAGCCACGGCAGCATGGCGGCGCGGGCCTCCGGCCGCAGGGGCGTGGTGGCGGCGTGGTCCAGGTAGCAGGTGGGCTCGGGCACGGCACGAGTCTCGCAGCCGCTCCGGGTGGTGCCACCCCCCACCCGCCACGGCGGCGCCCGGCTCCCGACCAGCGGCGAGCGCAGCCACCGGCCACCGGCATCCCGCACCGGCGTCGGCCCGGTGCCGCCGCCGTTCACCCCCCGCCGTGGAGGAGCTGCCAGCGTGCCGCCACGCACAGGAGGAAGGCGTGGGGGTGCACGTTGGGCGGCGGGGTGTGGCCCAGGCGCACGGCGACGGGGTTGGCGATCCGCACGGCCAGGTGGTCGAGGGCGGCCGGCGTGAGGGACGGAGCGCGCAGCAGGAGGTCGCGGACGAGGGCGTAGGCCTCGTCGCCCAGGCGGGACACGTCGATGGACGCCGTGTACCGCTCCCACCCCGACGGCGGCTGGAAGCGGGGGGACCGGAGCGCCGCTCCGGCGGCACGCTCGCGCACCACGACGGTGCCGGCCGCCACGTCGCCCAGCCTCTGGCGGCGGGGGGAGGACAGGACGGCCACGACGGCGACGATCCCGACTGGCACGAGGAGGAGGTCGAGGACGCCCCCCGCTGCCCGCCGGAGCGCCTGGCGGCCGCGCTCGGGCGTGCCGTCGGCGCTCAGCACCCGCAAGCCCACCACCGCCTTGCCGGGCGTCCGCCCGCCCCCGAGCGACTCGAAGGCACAGGCCCACGCCAGCGCGGCCGCCAGGCCGACACCCACCGCCGCCACGATCCCGGCACGCCCCCCGCCGTCCACCACGCCGGCCACCGGCGCCGCCGCCACGAGCAGCACCGCCCCCAGCACCGCGGCGTCGAGGGAGGCGGCAGCGACCCGCGACCCCACCCCGGCCCGCTCGACGTCGAGCAGGACACCGTCCGGCGCGACGACGGGCAGGCCGCCCGGTCCTGCGACCGCCGCGGCACCCGAGGTGGGCGGGCTCCCCCCCACCTGCCCCCCGGCCGCCCCGGCCCGGCCGTCACCGGCACGGTCGAGCAGGCGCGTGGCCGCCAGCTCGATGTCGAAGCCCTCGGTGCGGACACGGAGGTCGACGTACAGCCACACGGTGGCGGCGGCCACGAAGGGGACGGTCACGACCTCGGCCGCCGTCGAGCCGAGCGCCGCCAGGAGCCAACCCCGGTCGAAGCCGATCCAGGCCGCCATGCCCAGGGGCACGGCCGACAGGGCGGCCACCAGGACCTCGGCCACGACCCCCATGAGGATGGCGAGGCCCATCACCGGCAGGTGGCGGGGGCGCACCAGCCGCACCGAGCGGCGCACGACCTCCACGGGCCCGCCTCCCTCCATCCCCACCACCGGAGCCACGGCCACGAGCAGCGGCACGACCAGCAGCAGGCCCACGTAGAGGGCGAGGGCGCCGGCCAGCTCGGCCGCCCTCACGAGGAGGAACGAGCCCACCAGGGACGGCCACCACCGTGCCACCACGCCCAGCATCTCCCCGGCGGGGGCGTCACGGCCCATGATCCACTGGCCGACGAGGTGGCCGATGGCGGCGGCCAGCACCACCAGCGCCAGCCCGCCGAGCAGGAGGTCCAGCGCGACCACGAGGTACCGGTCGCCCGCGGCGGCTCCCGCCTGCCCACCGGTCAGGGCCGGGTCGCCGAGGAGGTCGATGTGGTCGAGGTCGCCGACCAGCCGGCTCTGGGCCAGGGCCACCACCAGCCGGGTGGGGACGACGACGACGGCGGCCATGGCGAGGATGCGGCGGGGACGGGCCTCGATGACGGCGAACCCGGCGTCGAGGACGTCGGCCGCCGTCATGGGCCCCAGCCGCACGGGGGGCACCGTGGCCCCCTCGCCGCCCGTCGCCCCGGCCTCCCCGGCGGCGGTGGGGCCGCTCGCCGACCCGGGCGAGGGCACCGGGTCGCTCCGCTCCTCCACGGCGACCATCATCGCCCATCATGGGGTTGCCGCCGACATCGGGGAGGCCACGTGGAGGGCTACGGACCAGGCACCTACGGCGACCGCTTCGCCGACGTCTACGACGACTGGTACGAGGGCGCCTCCGACGTGGCCGCCACGGTGGCCCGGGTGGCGGCCCTGGCCGGTCCGGGGGGTCGGGTGCTGGAGCTGGGCGCGGGGAGCGGTCGCCTGGCCGTGCCGCTGGCGGCACGGGGCCTCGACGTGTGGGCGCTCGACGCCTCCCCGGCGATGCTCGACCGCCTGCGGGCCCGGCCCGGCGGCGACCAGGTGACGACCGTCGTCGGGGACATGGCGGCCCTGGAGGACACGACGCCGGCGGCGGGGCCCGCCCCCTTCGACGTCGTCCTGTGCGCGTTCAACACCCTCTTCAACCTGCCCGACGCCGACGCCCAGGGCCGCTGCCTGGCCGGCGTGCGCCGGCTTCTGGCGCCCGACGGCCGACTGCTCCTCGAGGCCTTCGTCCCCCCGCCGGACGACGGCGGGACGGCGGCGCTCGGCGCGGTCGAGCCCCGCCACATCGGGCTCGACGAGGTCGTGCTCACCGTGAGCCGCCTCGATCCCGTGACCCGGACGATCGTGGGGCAGCACGTCCAGATCACCGAGGCCGGTGTGCGCCTCCGCCCCTGGGTCCTCCACCTCGCCCGGCCCGACGAGCTCGACGCCCTCGCCACCCGCGCCGGGCTGGCCCTGGTCGAGCGCCACGGGGGGTGGCGTGGCGAACCGTTCTCGCCCAGCTCGGAGGTCCACGTGTCCACCTACGCCCGCGCCCGCTGACGCGGCGCCGGCTCCTCCCCCCGCCGGCGACGGAAGGCGGACCGGGGGACCCCGGCGGAGGCGGTACGTTGACCCCCGTGCCCACCGCCGTGGTCCCGCCGGTCCCCGCCCCGTCGCGCGGCGCGCTCGACGTGCCCCGATGAGCCAGCTCCGACTCAACCCCCTCACCGGGCGCTGGGTGACGATCGCCGTCGGCCGCAGCGCCCGGCCGGGCGACCTGACCTCCCGCCCCCTGCCGGTGCAGGCCGACACGTCACGGCCGTGCCCCTTCTGCCGGGGCAACGAGGAGGCCACGCCGCCGGCCCTCGAGACCTACGACCGCCGGGGCGAGTGGGTGGCGCGGGTGGTGCCCAACCGCTACCCGGCGTTCGACGGTGACGACCCCCTGCACGTCCACAACCTGGGCCCGGTGTTCACGCAGGCGGCGGCGAGCGGCATCCACGAGGTGCTCGTCTTCACCGCCGACCACGGTGCGTCCTGGGCCGACCTGGACGACGCCCAGGCCGCGGTGACGATGGCCGCCATCCGCGACCGGTTGGAGGCCCACGCCACCCGCCCCCAGATCCGCTACACCCAGGTCATCGTCAACCACGGGCGCGAGGCCGGCGCCAGCCTCGAGCACCCCCACGCCCAGCTGCTGGGCGTGCCCTTCGTGCCCGGCGAGATCGCCGAGGAGGAGGCCGGCTTCCGCCGCTTCGAGGGGTCGTGCCTGCTGTGCACCACGCTGGCGGCGGAGGAGTCGGCCCACCACCGCGTCGTCCACGCCGACGACAGCGTCGTGGTGGTGTGCCCGTTCTGGTCGGGCACGCCGTTCGAGATGGTGGTGCTGCCCCGGGCGCACGAGGTGCACGTCACCGACGCGTCGCCCTCCGACGTGGCCGCCGTGGGCCGGGCGCTGCGCGACGTCCTGGCACGGTTGCGGTCGTGCGTGGGCGACGTGGCCTACAACCTGGTGTTCCACACCGCCCCTCACCCCCACCCGGGCCCGTACCACTGGCACGTCCACGTGCTGCCCCGACTCACCAGCGTGGCGGGGTTCGAGCAGGGCACCGGCGTGCCGATCGACATCGTCGCCCCCGAGATGGCCGCCCACCAGCTGGCGCTGGTGGGCTGAGCCGGCCGGGGAGGGTCAGCCCCCCGCCACCGTGGTGGCGATGCCGTAGGCCCGGCGCCGGGGCACGGACAGCCGGTCGGCCACGGCCCGGGCCGCGTCGCGGGCGGTGGCGCCGGCCTCCACCTCGGCCACCACCGCGGCCCGGACCGCGTCGTCGTCCGGGGGGGCCAGGGGCGGGGCACCGTCGAGCACGACGACCATCTCCCCCGGCGGCCGCCGCTCGGCGGCCCAGTCGGCGGCCCCGGCCAGCGTCCCCCGCCACACCTCCTCGTGGAGCTTGGTCAGCTCACGGGCGACCGCCACCCGGCGGTCGGCGCCGCACGCCCCGGCCAGGTCGGCGAGGGTGCGAGCCAGGCGGTGGGGGGCCTCGTAGAGCACCACGGTGCGCCGCTCGGCCGCCACGGCGGCGAGGCGCTCGGCCCGCGCCGGGCCCTTGCGGGGCAGGAACCCCTCGAAGGCGAAGCGGCCGGTGGGGAGCCCGCTCACGACCAGCGCGGCCAGGGCCGCCGACGGCCCGGGCACGACCTCCACGGCATGGCCGGCGGCGACGGCCGCGGCCACCAGCCGACCGCCGGGATCGGAGATGCCGGGCATCCCCGCGTCCGAGACGACCGCCACCCTCTCGCCCCTGTCCAGGCGACCCAGGACGCCGGCGACCGCCCGCCGCTCGGTGTGCTCGTTGACGACCACGAAGGGGCGGCGGTCGATGCCGGCCAGCGAGAGCAACCTCCCCGTGCGACGCGTGTCCTCGCAGCACACCACGTCGGCCCCCGCCAGCGCGGCGGCGGCGCGGGGGGTCAGGTCGGCGAGGTTGCCGATGGGCGTGCCGACGAGGACGAGCGCGCCGCCGCTCACCCCTTCACCTCGAGCTGGTCGCCCGGCCGCAGCCCCCAGCGGGAGAAGGAGCCGGCCTCGGCCTCGATCACCGCCCGGGCCCGCAGCACCGGGCGGGACACGCGGAAGCGCGGCATGGTCGTGGTGCGGACCACCCGGAGGTCGCCGTCGCAGAAGGCGACGTCGATGGGGAAGCGCATGCCCACGGTGTGCACGGAGCGGGCCGGCCGCAGCAGCAGCGCCCCCTCGACCCCGTCACGGCCCAGCAGGCCCCGGGCCCGGGCATGTCGCCCCGGTGCCACCTCCAGGCTGGCCAGCACCTCGCCGTCCCGCAGCAACCACGCCACCACGACATGATGCCCACTCCGCACCGGGATGCCGCCCCACGTCCCCGGCCGGCGGCTACTGGTAGGACACGAACCAGGGTGCCGGGCGGAGCGCCATCGTCTGGCCCGGCGTGAACGTGGGCCGGTCCTCGTCGATGAAGTTCTTCCAGCCCCACCACGCGCCGGGGAGCGGCTGGCTCCGCAGGTTCCGCCACGTCGCCAGCTTCTCGCCGGAGCTGCCGTGGCCGTCGGCGTGGACCAGGACCGCCAGCTCGTCGTGGTCCGTGTCGACCCGGGCTCGGTCGCCGATCATCTGCAGCCGGAACTGGTGGAGCAGCAGCAGCTTCTGCGGGAGGCGGTGCTGCCGGGTCAGCCCCGCCAGCCAGTCCGCCACCGCGTTGACCTCGTCGGCGCCCACCGTGCCGATCTGGTCCAGGTGCCGCTGCCCGGGCCCGAGCCGCCACTCGGGGTCGAGGGCCAGCCCCACGTGGGAGCGGGCCAGCAGCTCCTCGTACCGGCGAGCCTGGGTGAGGAAGTCGGTGCGCCCCGGCTGGAGGTCGAGCACGACGTAGACCCCGGCCCGGGCGGCGGCGTCCACCCACGGCCGCAGGTCGGCCACGGTGGCCTCGTCCGAGTAGTCGCCGTCGGGGCCGGCTGCCGAGGACGCCACCGTGGCGATGATCTCGAAGGCGGGGACGACGGGCTCGGCGGCGTAGCGGTCGTAGCCGGCCGCCAAGCGCTGCACGCGAGCCACGGCCGCCCCGACCGGTTGCTCACCGAGCGCGCCCAGCGCCGGGGCGCCGGGATGGCCGTAGAGGGCCACCATGCGGCGGTCGGGGAACACGACCTGCCCACCGGCGGGTAGCTGGGTGCCGGTGGCGGCCACCCCCAGCCGGGCGCGCAGGAGGTCGGGAGGTCCGAAGGCGCCCAGCGCCACGACCGTAGGGGGCAGGGGCGCGGCTGCCAGGGCGTCGATGGCGGTGGGATCGGCCCGGGGATCGGGCCCCGCCACCGCCACCACCCGGGCACCGCTCGCCCGGGCGCTGGCCGCCGCCACCGCCTGGGCGGCACCCCGCTGGACGAGGACCAGCACCTCGTCGAGGGGCTCGGCAGGGGCGACGGCGGGGAGTCGCGCCCGCAGGTCGGCCTGCCGCGGTGGACCGGAGGGGGCGGTGACGACCGGTGCGCCCCCGCCGTGGCGGCGAGCCCAACCACCGGCCGCCGGGCCGAAGGCCAGGACGGCCCGGGGCGCCAACCGACGCAGCTCGTCGGCGGGGCGTGGCGCCGGCAGCCGGCCGCTCCCGCGGGCGGGGGCGACGAGCAGCGGCATGCCGAGCCCGGCGGCGGCGTCGGCGGCCCATCCCGGGGACGACCGGTCCTCCTCGGAGGCGACCACCACGACGGGGGCGGAGTCGAACAGCGCGGCGGTGGCCGCGGCCGCCAGCCCGGCGGCGTCCCCGGCTGCCGCCACCGTGGTGGGCGCGGCGGGCGTCCTCAGCCGGGGCCGAGACGGCTCGGCGGGCCCGCGGGCGCTGCCGCCCTGCCCCCGGTCCCACAGGAGGAAGGCGGCGACCAGGACACCCAGGACGCAGGCCAGGGCCACGGCACGGCGGCGCCTGGGCCGGCTCGACACCCCCACGACCCCCCAGTATGGCCTCCGTGCGCCGGTCCGGCCCTCCCGCACGTCCGTTGGCCGGCCCCCGGCGGGACCTCCTAAGGTCTGCATCCGTCTGGATGATCGAATGACCGGAGGATTGCCGTGCCCGTCGTGACGCCCACCACCCCACCGGCACCGCCGCGGCCCCACCGCGGGGTGTTCGGCGGGCTCGCCACCATGGCCGCGTCGCGCCCGCGGCGCGTGCTGCTCGTGTGGGCCCTGGTGGCGCTGGCGGCGGCGCCGCTGGCGGTGACCGTGTCGTCGGCCCTGTCGGGAGCCGGGTGGGACGCCCAGGGGTCGGAGGCCCAGGAGGTGCGGCACGAGCTCCGCCGCGACTTCCCGGCCCTGGGGGCCGAGGCGGCCGTCGTCGTCTACCACCAGGAGGATCCGGTCGCCGCCGACCCCGGCGGCCTGTCCCGCGTGGTGGCGGCCCTCGGCGACGCGCCGGCGGCCGCCTCGGTCGTGGACCCCCGGTCGATGCCACCGGAGGCGGGCCTCGTCGCCCGCGACGGCCGGACCGCCCTGGTCCCGGTCGAGCTGGCGGCCGACGAGGACGCCGACCGGCCCGAAGCCGCCGGCGAGCTGACCCGGTACGTGGAGGAGCTGGACCTGCCGGCGGGCGCCAGCGCCGACGTCACCGGCGAGTGGCCGGTGTGGTCGGACTTCAACGACACCAACGCCGAGGCCCTCCACGACGCCGAGCTGCTCAGCGGCATCCCCAGCGTCGTCCTCCTCGTCGTGGCCTTCGGCGGCGCGGTCGCCGCCGGGCTGCCCCTGGCCCTGGCCCTCGCCGGGATCGCCGTGGGGTTCGGGGCGCTGCACGTGCTCACGGCGGTGACGCCCCTGTCGGTGTGGTCGATGAACTTCTCGATGATGATCGGGCTCGCCGTGGGGATCGACTACAGCCTCTTCATCGTCAGCCGCTACCGGGAAGAGCGGGCAGGGGGCGCCGACCTGCACCGGGGCATCGCCACGACGCTCGAGACCGCGGGCAAGGCCGTGTTCCTGTCGGCCTTGACGGTGGTGCTGTCGCTGTCAGCCATCTACCTGGTACCGGTGATGGTGTTCCGCTCCATGGCCCTCGGCATGATCCTCGCCGTGGTCGCGGTGGCTGCCGCCTCGCTCACCCTGCTACCGGCCCTGCTGGCGCTCCTGGGCGACCGGGTGCTGGTCACCCGGGGGGCGCAGGACCCCGACGTCGCCGACGAGGGGCGATGGGCCCGGCTCGCCGACCGCACCCTGGGGCGACCGGTGCGCTACCTGGTCGCCGGTGTCGTCCTGCTCGCCGCCATCGCCGCCCCGGCGGCCGGCATGCGGCTGGGCATGCCGGGGGCGCGGGTCGTGGACGAGGGCCGCTCCAGTCGGGACGGCTACGAGCACCTCGTCGAGGCGTTCGGGCCCGGCGCCGCCGCCCCCGTCTTCGTCACCGTGGCGGCCGACGAGGCCCAGCGGGTCGTGGCGACGGCCCGGGCCGACGACGCCGTGGTCGACGCCCGCCTGGCGGCGCCGCCGGCCGCCACCGGCCGCGCCGCCGTGCGCGTGGTCGGCGCCGCCGCGGTGGACGACCCCGGCACCGGCCGCCTCGTGGAGCGGCTGCGCGACCGGCTCGCCACCGAGGCCCCCAGCGCCAAGGTCGGCGGACCGGCCGCCCAGAACGCCGACCTCACCGACGTCCTCACCGGGCGAGCCCCCGTCGCCATCGGCCTCATCCTCGTCATCGCCTTCGCGTTGCTGCTGGTGGTGTTCCGGAGCCTGCTCATCGCGGTCACCTCCGTGCTCATGAACCTGCTGACGGTGGGCGCCGCCTTCGGGTTCGCCACGGTGGTGTTCCAGCACGGCGTCGGCGCCGGCCTGGTGGGCGTCGACAGCCAGGGCTTCGTCGACGCCTGGGCGCCGTTCTTCTTCTTCGCCCTCCTGTTCGGCCTGTCGATGGACTACCAGCTGTTCCTGCTGGCCTCGATCCGCGAGCGCTACGAGGCCACGGGCGACACGCGCTCGGCGGTCAGGGACGGCATCGCCCTCACCGGGCGACCGATCACCAACGCGGCCGCGATCATGATCGTCGTCTTCGTCGCCTTCGGGATCACCGGCCCGATCCCGCCGACCGAGCTCGGCATCACCCTGGCCGTGGCCGTGCTGCTCGACGCCACCGTCGTCCGGATGCTGCTCGTCCCCACCGTCATCGGGCTGCTGGGCGCCCGGAGCTGGTACCTGCCCGGGTGGCTCGACCGGCGGCTCCCCCACGTTCGCTTCTCGCACTAGCGACCGGACACCCCGTGGGCGACCAGGGTGGTGACCGTCACGGGGCGGCCCGATGACGCCGACCCCCGGCGGTGCGGCCCGGGGAGGTCCCCGGAACCGCACCGGCGGCCCGGCGGCGGCCGTCACCGGACGGCGGCCGTCACCGGACGTCAGGGGGCGACCGTCAGGGCGTGACCGTCACCGTGTCGCGACCGGCGTGCAGCAGCGTGCCGGGCGTCTCGCCGGCGAACCGGCCGCCCTCCACCACCGTCACCCCGTTGACCAGCACCCTGTCCACCCCGGTCGCCTCCGAGTACAGCCGCCAGGCGCCGCCCGGGAGGTCGGTGCGCATCCGCTCCTCGCCGTAGCCCACCGAGCCCGGGTCGAGGACCACGACGTCGGCGGCGTACCCGTCGGCGATCCGTCCCCGCCCGGTGAGCCCGTACAGCCGGGCGGGGACGTCGGTGAGCTGGCGGATCGCCTCCTCGAGGCGGATGACCCCGTGCTCCCGGACGCCGTGGGCGAGCAGGGCCGTCGAGTACACGGCCCCGCACATCATGTCGAGGTGGGCGCCGGCGTCCGATCCCCCGATCACGGCCCGCTCGTCGGCCCAGACCTCGCCGCGGAGCCGCCAGTCCTCGGCGGTGTCCGTCAGGCCCGCCGGGCGGAGGCCGGTGCGCAGGCCGTCGGCGACGACGAGGTCGACCAGCACGTCGAAGGCGTCGCCGCCCCGCGCGGCCACCACGTCGGCGACTCGCTGCCCCTCGAAGGGGCGGTTCTCGGGGGCGAACGCCTCGACGATCTCGAGCTGGTCCCAGCGCGCCAGGTTGCGGAGGACCCCGGCCTCGTCGGACGCCGCGCCGTCGCGGAGCCGGCGCCGCACCTCGGGGTCCCCGAGCGCGGCGATGCGGTCGTCGACGGGCAGGGCCATCACCGGCCGCCACCCCGGCAGCCCGTCGAGCACGAAGCCGGACAGGAACGAGAGGCGCAGCCGCGTCGTGTGGGGCAGGGTCAGGGCGACGACCCGGCCGCCACGCTGGGCGGCGTGGTCGGAGGCGGCGAGCTGGCGGCGGTGACGGTCGGGGTCGAGCGCGCTCACCCCCAGCACGTTCCAGTTGAGCGGCCGGTTGGCCGCCACCGACATGTGGGTGAGCAGGTCCTCGTCGTCGTCGGTGAACCCGGTGATGCCCCCGGCGAGGATGCACTCGACGACGGTCGTGCCCGGCACGTCGCCCACCGCGGCGGCGAGGGCGACGAGCTCGTCGGGGCTCGCCCCCCTCGACGGCACCGGCTCGCCGGCGCCGTCGTTGTGCGTGGGCGCCGTCGAGGTGGAGAACCCGAGGGCGCCGACGCGGCAGGCGTCGGCCACCAGGCGGGCCATGGTCGCCACCTGGTCGGGGGTCGCCGGCTCGTGGCACCCGTCGCCCATCACGACGCGGCGCACCGAGGAGTGGCCGACGAGGAACCCGGCGTTGAGGCCGATGCGGCCCTCGAGCCGCTGGCGCCAGTCGCCGAAGGTGCTCCAGTCCCAGGCCAGCCCGGCCTCCAGGGCGGCCAGGGGCATCCCCTCGACCCGGGCCATCATCCGCATGAGGTACTCGGCGTGCTCCTCGCCCGAGGGGGCCAGCGTGAACCCGCAGTTCCCCCCGATGGCGGTGGTCACGCCGTGCAGCGGCGACGGGCTGGCGGAGGGGTCCCAGGAGAGCTGGGCGTCGTAGTGGGTGTGCACGTCGACGAAGCCGGGCGCCACGACGCGGCCGCCGGCGTCGACCACCGTGGGGCCCGGCGCCAGCTCGTCGGGGGGGACGAACCTGCCGTCGCGGATGCCGACGTCGCGGACCTCGCCGGGCGCACCGGTGCCGTCGACGACGAGACCGCCGGTGATCAGGGTGTCGGCCATCGGAACAGTGCCTCCGCGTTCTCGTGGGTCAGCTTGGCCACCACGTCGTGGGGAAGGTGCCCGATCCGCTGGTGCACGAGCGCCTGCGTGTCGGGCCAGGTCGAGTCGGCGTGCGGGTAGTCGACCTCGAGCATGAGGTGGTCGGGGCCGAACCGCTCGAGCACCCCCGGCAGGGTGCTCGGGTCGTCGATGGTGCAGAACCAGAAGCTGGACGCCAGCACCTCGCTGGGCTTGCGGGCGTCGTGCCAGTGGCCGCTCTCGAGCCCCGACGCCGAGTGGTCGAGCACGTAGTCGACCCGGTCGGCGAGCATGCCGACCCAGCCGATGCCTCCCTCGGACAGGGCGATCCTCAGCTCTGGGAAGCGGGTGCAGACCCCCGACCACAGCCAGTCGGCGCACGAGACGTAGGCGTTGACCGGGAACAGGGTGGGGAGCAGCTCGAAGGGAGGGTCGTCGCAGGGGACCGGCGCCCACGACGACGAGCCGGTGTGCAGGCACACGACCGTCTCGGTCTCCTCGCAGGCGGCCAGCACGGGATCCCAGTGGCCGGAGTGCAGCGACGGCAGGCCGAGCTTGGCCGGGAACTCGCTGAAGCTGAGGGCGCGGAAGCCCCGCCCCGCGTTCTCGCGGACCATGGCCGCCGCCACCACGGGATCGTTCAGCCACGTGATCTGGGTGGGGACCATCCGGCCCGGGTAGGTGCCGGCCCACACCTCGTGGTGCCAGTCGTTCCAGGCCCGGACGCAGGCCAGGCCCAGCTCGGGGTCGGCCGAGCGCGAGAACACCGCGCCCGAGAACCCGGCGATGAGCGACGGGAAGCACACCGAGGCGTCGATGCCGGCCAGGTCCATGTCGTCGATCCGGGCGTGGATGTCCCAGCAGCCGCGACGCATCTCGTCGAAGTTGGCCGGCTCCATCGACCACTCGTCCCGGGGACGGCCCACCACCGCGTTGAGCCCGATGTTGGGGTACAGGCCGCCCTCGTACTCCCACGCCTGGCGACCCCCGTCCAAGGTGAGGATCCTGGGTGCCCGGTCGGCGAGCGCCGCCGGCATGCGACCCTCGAACAGGTCGGGCGGCTCGATGAGGTGGTCGTCGACGGACAGGATGCGGTAGGGCGGCGGGTCGGCCCCCTGCCGGCCGGGGGCAGCGGCCGCGGACGCCGGGCGCGGGTCGACGGCCGTCACCGCCCCGCTCCCGGGCTCGCCGCGCCGGCGCGCCTCCCGTGGCGGTCGGTCCCCTGCATCGCGTCACCCCCTGGGCGGACGCCGGACGGCGGCCGCACCCTCACCCCCCGCCGGTCGCACGCTGCCACGTGGCGCCCCGCACCGCAACCGGGCCGGGCGCGCCCACGGCGCGGCGGCCCCCGACGGGCGGACCGGCACCCCCGGGGCGGGCCTCGTCCCGGCTCAGGGCGACACCTGGAAGCGGCCCCGGTAGTAGCGGTGGTCGGACGCCCCGGTGGGCCGCGACGACGTGCCGCGGTGCGGCCGGGTGTCGCCGGCGTCGCTGATCCACACGTAGTCGAGCTTGCGCCCGTCGTCGATCGTGGGCAGGAAGGGCGGCGCCTCGTCGAGCTCGTCGTAGGCGGCGCGCCACTTGTCGAGGTCGGCGACGTCGGGCGTGAGGTTGTAGTCGCCGCCGACCACCCGACGGGTGCCACCGGCCAGGGCGAGGTGGGCGAACAGGTCGTCCTCCTGGCCGGCGGCGACCGCCGAGTTGTCGAGGTGCGTGGCGCACGCCAGCCACCCGCCCGCCACCGCCGTGCTCTGGCTGCACACCACGCCGCGCACCTCGGCCGACCCGTCCTGGGTGGGGAAGGCGTAGGTGGTCGTCGACACCGGGGCGCCGGCGACCAGCACCACGTTGCCGAACGGCGTGCCGCCGCACCCGGCCACCACCGACCGGGCGACGTAGACCTCGGCGTGGTAGCCGAGGTCGTCCAGGGCGTCGACCACGCGCGCGTGCTGGGTGCCGCTGAGGCAGACCTCGGTGAGCGCCACGGTCCAGGGGCGGGGGACGGCGAGGGGGACCTCGGCCACGACGACGTCGGCCGGGGCCGCCGAGCCGGCGTTGCAGACGTTGCCGCACATGTTCCACTCGTGGGCGGCGACGTCGACGCTCCCGGTGCCGGCGCCCGCGACGTGGACGCCTGCCGGCACCCCTTCGGGCACGGTCCCCGACCGGGCGGCCGACGCCGGCACCTCGGAGCTCCGGTCCCGCGCCGGGGAGGGCGGGTCCGGCGCCGGCCCCGCCCCCGGCTCCCCGCCGGCGCGGCCCGGGCGCAGGTCGACCACCTCCGGGCCCCCGCCGCCCGCCACGGTCACGAGCCGGACGCCGTCCAGGGCCACGGCGCGGGCGTGCGCCCCATCGCCGCCGGGACGGGTCGACCACGCCCGCCACCGGACGTCGAACACGAGCACGGCGGCGTCGGCGCCCCGGGCCCCGGTCGACACCGACAGCGCCGTGCCGTCGCCGTCCCAGGCCGGTGGCGCCGAGCCCACGAACGCGGCCGGCGGGGGCGCGGCGGCGCCCCAGGCGCCGGTGTCGGCGTCGAGGACGTGGCTCACGTGCGGCGACGCCGGCGACCGGGGCGCCTCGGCGGGGGCGGCGAGCACGTCGCCACCGGCGCAACCCACCACGAACGTGTCGCCGGTGCCGTAGGTGGCGGCAGGGCCGCCGAGGCCGGTCCAGCGCCCCGAGCGCAGGTCGAGCGAGGCCCCCGCGAGCGGGGCGAAGGGCACGGCCGGGGTCGACGACACCGTGCCGGGCGCGGGGCTGGGGTCGCCCGCGCCCCAACGCTGCTCGACCACGGTGACACGGTCGCCGCCGAGGCAGGCGGCGCTGAGGTGGTCGAGCGGCGGCGACGGGAAGGGGACCAGGTCGCCGCCGGCGGCGGGGAGGCGGTGGACGGTGCCGTCGACCTGCAGGATCACGTCGCCGGCACCGCCGCCCCGGGACCCGACGCCGCGACGGCCGAGGACGCCGACGTAGGGCGTCCTCCCCTCGACGCCCCGGGCGGCCAGCACCTCGAACCGCCGGGCCACGGGATCGAAGGTGGCGACCGTGACGCCACCGGGGGCGCACTCGGGACCGGCATCCTCGAGCGCCACGATCGTGGCGCACGGGACGGCCGCCAGCAGGTACGTGCCGCCGTCGAGGGCGGCGACGTCGGGGTACACCACCGGGGCGCGGAAGGGCAGGGGCCCCTCCCACAGCAGCTCGCCCGTCGCCAGGTCGTGGAGGCTGGCGTCGTCGGCGGGAGCGCCCCGGATGACCAGCGACGTCCCCGCCTGCGCCGCCACCGCCGGCGCGGCGTCGGGGTAGGACGGTGCGGCCGCGGTGCGGGCGACGCCCGGGCCGGGACCGGGCGCCCGGGCTCCCGCCACCGGCGAGGCGACCTCCGGCCCCGCCACGCCCACCACGAGCCCCAGCGCGGCCAGCACGGCCAGTACGACCGGCGCGACCGCCAGGTGCCCCGGCGCCGCCCGCCCGCCCCGCCCCGTCCGCCACCGCACGGTGGGGGACCATCCCCCATCCCCGCCGGCCTGTCAACGGCCTCCGACCGTGCGGCCCCGCCCGCGCGCTGGGGGACCACCCGTGTCGAGTCAGGGTCCTCGCGACCGCCACCCGAGCCACCTGCGGTTGGCGATCAGCGCGTGGGCGCACCCGACCAGCCACGTGGCGACCAGGACCGCCGCGCCGAGCGTCGACTGCCACGACCCGGCGTCGGACCGTCCGTCCGCCCCCACCGGGGAGGTGGCAGCCAGCACGAGGACGGCGATCACCGCCACGCCGTAGGCGCCCGCCGCCCAACCCCAGGCCCGCCGGCCGGAGCGCAGGGCGATGTAGAGGAACCCAGCCCAGGTCGTCAGGCCCAGCGGCAGGGCGGCCAGCATCCAGGCGCTGTGCCGCAGCCGCCACGTCCACGGGCGCGCCCGCGCCGGGGGCCCCGTGACCTCGGGACCGCCCACGGGCGGCGCCCCCCTCCACGCTGGCCCGCCCGGAGCCGCACCGGCAGCCACCGCAGGCTCCGGCGAGCCGGGGAGAGGGGCGAACGGCGGCGCGGTGACGGACGGCGGCGCGGACGCCCCGGGAGCGGGGGACGGCGCCGGCCACGGGGCGGTGGCCACCGGCACCGGCCACGGCGTGGGGGTGCCGGCCCGGGGCCATCCCGGCCCGCCCAGGGCGGTGGCGACGTCGGCCCACCAGGCGTGGGGGTCGGGGTGGCGGGCGGCGGGGTCGTGGGCGAGGCTGCGGTCGAGCGCCCGGGCCAGCCCCTCCGGGAAGCCGGTGCCGGCCAGGGCCACGCGGGCGGGGACGTCGCCGGGCGGGCGGCCCGTCGCCAGCCACACGACCAGGGCCGACAACGACCACAGGTCGGCCCGGCCGTCGATGACGGCGGGGCCCCGGCGCAGCTCCGGGGGCCGGAACCCTTCGGTGCCCCCGGCCGACGTGTGGCCCGAGTTCAGCGCCAGGTCCTTGCACAGCCCCAGGTCCGCCAGCACCAGCCGCTCGTCCCACGCCGTGACCGTGGCCGGCCCACCCTCCGCCCACGCGCCACGGGTGGTGAGGAGGACGTTGCCGGGGCTGAGGTCGCGGTGGACGACCCCGGCGCGGTGCACGGCGGCCAGCGCCTCGGCCAGGGGGCCGGCGACCGCCCACACGTCGGCCAGGCCTGCCCGCCAGCCCCTCGCCAGGAGGTCGGGCACCCGGCGGCCGAGCGTTCCCCGGTCGGCGTGCTCGAGCACCAGGTACGGCTGCTGCCGACCGGTCTCGCCCAGGTCGTGCACGGTGACCACGTGGCGGCTGGCGATGCGGCGAAGCACCCGACCCTCGGCGAGGAACCGCTCGCGCAGGTCGAGGGCCAGGCTGTGGTTCTCGGCGAGGACCTTCACCGCCACGACGTCCTCGAGGCGCTCGTCCACCGCCCGGTACACGGTGGAGAACGCCCCCGTGCCGAGCACCTCCTCGACCCGGTAGCGACCGATCCGCTCCGGCAGCGCCGCCGTGCCCGGACCCGCCCGCCGCTCAGGTCCCAACCCTCGCTCCCTCCGTCGTCGCCGCGGTCGGCGCTCCGGCCCGCCACCCTGCCCGAGCCGCCGCCCGGTAGCTGGCCCACACCGCCGGGAGGCACAGGCTGTCCGTTGCGTCCATGACGTGGCCGACCTCGCCGAGCGGGGGCAACCGTCCACCGCCGGTCACCGCCGCCACGGCCGCCGGGCACCAGCGTAGGGCGGCGATCGCCGCCTCGTAGGCCGCGGCCGCCACGGGGAGCGACTGGACGGCGGCGAAGCCGGTGGCCGTCACCGCCATGGCGGCCACCAGCTCGCGGGGCCGGCAGGCCCACCCGTCACGTCGGAGGGCCCACCGGGCCACCTCGAGGACCGAGGCCAGCAGCGCCGGGAAGAAGGCGAGCCCGGCGACGTCGGAGACCTTGCCGGTCACCACGCCCACGACCGGCTGTGACCCGAACCGGTCCCCGAGCCAGTGGTCGTTGAGGGCGAGCACCCCCACGGCGAGCACCATCGCCGGGTCGAGCATCACCGCCCCGGGGGCCCGGTCGGTCGTCACCGTCACCCCAGCGCGATCGTGGCCGAGCCCGTCGACAGGAGGTCGCACTGGAAGGTGAGGCGCAGCCCGGCGGCGTCGGCGGGCACCTCGTAGGTGAGGGTGCCGCGGCGGGAGCCGCCCGCCGCCACCTCGCCGTCGGGGGGCGACGAGCCGGGCTCCCCGGTGACGGTCAGCGTGTAGCTGCGATCCTGCTCGTCGAGGACCTCGAAGCACAGGAGGGACGACACGTCCTGCGGCTCGGCACCCGTGTTCGTGACCTCGGTGTCGACCGCCACCCACCGGTGGCCCGGTGCCGGCGTGACGATCGACTCGGCGGCGGGCCGGACGGGATCGGTGACGCCGTGGACGCGCACCTGCCAGTCGCCGAGCTCGACGAGGTCGCCCACCGCGAAGACCTCGGGCCGAGCGCCCGTCGTGGTGGTGCCCCCGTCCTCGACGCGTGCCGGCTCGCTCTCGTCGGTCGAGGCCGTGGCGAGGACGAGCGCGGCCGTCACGGCGGCGACCGCCGCCATCCGGGCCCCCCGGCGGGGCCCGGGGTGCGAGGGGGTGGTGGACATGGGGTTGCCCTCCTGCTGAGCGGAGATGGGACACCACGTCCTTCGCAGCGGGGAGGCCCCGGGTTGCGCGCCCGGCAGGATCTCCCTGCCGTCAACCGCCGGCGCCGGCCAGCATCCGGGCCAGCAGCGCCCGGCCCCGCGCCACGTGCGACTTGACCGTGTTGACGTTCTGCCCGAGCCGGCGGGCCACCTCGCCGTAGGGCAGCCGCTCGATGTCGCGCAGCTCGACGGCGCGGCGGTAGCTGTCGGGCAGGCGAGCGACCATGGCGCGCACCGCCGTCCGGGTGGCCACGAGGGAGCTGATCCGCGCCGCCTCGCCCACCTCGTCGGGAGCGAGCGGCTCGGTGGCCCGGCGGCGGCGCAGGTGGTCGATGGCTCGGCGCCGGGCGATGGTGAACAGCCAGGTCACGAAGCTCGCCTCGCCGGTGAACGAGCCCAGCGACGCCGTCATCGACACCAGCGTGTCCTGGGTGACGTCGTCCACCTCGGACTCGTCGACGAGGACCCGTCGGACCCCTGCCCGGGCCAGCCCGACGTCGTCGACCACCGTGGCGAGCAGGTCGGCGGCGAGCAGCGATCCCCCCGCCGCCCGGCGGGCGAGCAGCTCGAGGCCGGCGTCGCGGGCGGCGCGCCCGGCGGGGACGGCCGCCGCCGACCGCCGGGCCGCCGCCTCGTCGCCGGCGTCGACGGCGTCGCCCAGCCGGCGGGCCCAGGTCCCGTCGCCGTCGTGGCTCACGGTGAGCCGACCCCGTCCGGCGGGGCCGGCACCGGCGGCGGTGCTCCCGGCACCGTGCTCATCGCATGCGACGGCGGCGGGCCATGGCTAGGACGACGGGGGGCCCGGCACCGGCGACGCCCCCGGCGCCGGCGATCGCGACGCCGGCGCGCCGAGGGCGGGTGCCGGGGCCGTCCGCCACGCCCGCCCGGGCAGCCGCCACGGTGGGCCGGGCAACCGCACGGGGCCCAGGTCGCCGTCGACCACGTCGAGCCAGAACCCGGTGGCAGCGAGGTGGGCGTCGGCCAGCAGGTCAGCCACGGTGGTCACCGGCGTCACCGGTACCCCGCGGCGCTGGCCCTCGACGAACAGCTCGGCCTTGGTGTAGGTGGCGGCCAGCTCCTCGGCCCACGAGTCGAGCAGGTCCGGGACCTCCACCCGGGTGAGCAGCTCGCGGAAGATGGGCTCGGTGCAGGTCTCGTTGCCGCACCGCTCGTGCATCCAGGCGGCGAGGGCGTCCCAGTGGGCCGGCTGCAGGATCACGATGGACGCCCACCCGTCCCGGCAGGCGTACAGGCCCCAGGGCCTCAGCAGGGGGCGGCGGTTCCCCTGCCGGGGCCGGTGCTGGAGGTCGGAAACGTAGGCCGGCACGCCCGTCTCGCAGGCCACGGCCACCGTCGCCTCCTGCATCGAGACGTCGACAACCTGGCCCTCCCCCGTCCGGGCCCGGGCGGCCAGGGCGACCAGGGTGCCGGCGGCGGCGTTGGCGGCGGCGATGTGGTCGGCCAGCAGCGCCTGGCCGCCGGGCACCACCGGGGGCGAGCCGGGGTGGCCGGTGGTGTAGAGGACGCCCGAGCCCGCCCAGGCCACCAGGTCAGAGCCCTGCCAGTCGCGGCGGGGCCCACCCCGGCCGAAGGGGGTCACCGAGGTCCACACCAACGACGGGTTGCGGGCCGACACCGCGGCGTAGCCGGCGTCCCGGTCGTCGAGCCAGCGGGGCGGGGTGGCGTCGAGCACCACGTCGGCACCGGCGGCCAGGTCAGCGAAGCGCGCCGCGCCTCCTGGCGCGTCGAGATCGACCACGACGCTGCCGCAGCCGCCGGCGAACGCCGCGTGCCACAGCCCCGGCCCGACCCCCTCGGAGGGCTGGGTGCGGAGGCGGCCACCGCCGGGTGGCTCCACCAGGGTGACCTCGGCCCCGAGCCCGGCGAAGATCCGCACCGCCTGGGCCAGCTCCGGTCCGGCGACGGCCACGACGCGGAGCCCCGACAGCGCGAGGTCGGGGTCGTCGAGCACCGGTGGCGCCGCCGGCCCGCTCGTCGCCGGCGTGGTGCCGTCCACCGGTGGACCGGCGGTCGCCCCGTCCGGGCGCGCCCCCGCCCCGCCCGGCGCCACCGGTTCCGTAGGCCGGCCCCCGTCGGCGGGCACCGCCGGCCCGGTCGACGGTGCCGGGGCCTCGGCCGCCACCGCCTCCCAGTCCAGGTCGGGCAGCGCCACCCTCAGCCACTGCCGCCACGGCCGGTCGGTGGGCTCGGTGGGGTCGACGGAGGGCAGGTGGGCGGCGCCGGCCGCCACGAGCCCGTCGACCTCGCCCTGGTCGTAGCCGCAGACGTCGCGCAGGACGTCCACGGTGTGCTCGGCGAACGGCGGGCCCGCCGAGGCGAAGCATCCCGGCGTGGACGACAGGCGCACCGGCACACCGGTGAAGAGGTCGGGGCCGACGCGGACGTTGGGGGCCAGCGCCCAGAAGTGCCGGGTGGCCAGCTGGGGGTCGACGGTGAGGGCCTCGTTGTCGGCCACGGGGGCGGCGGCCACGCCGGCGGCCTGGAGCCACGCCGCCACCTCGGCCATGGTGTGCGCCGCCGTCCAACCGCCCACCACCTCGTCGGCGAGGTCGTGGTGGCGCTGGCGGTCCGCCACGGTGGCCAGCCGCTCGTCGGTCGCCCACTGGGGGTGGCCCGCGACGCGGGCCAGGGCCCGCCACCGGTCGTCGTCGGCCACGCTGATCGCCACCCACCGGTCGACGCCCGCGCACGGGTAGACCCCCTGGGGGGCGATGCCGGTCGCCCGGTTGCCGGTGGGGCCGGGGACGGCACCGGTTCGCTGGTGCGCCAGCACCAGCGGGCCGAGGAGCGACACCGTCGCCTCCATCTGCGACAGGTCGATGCAGGACCCGGCACCGGTGGCGGCACGTCGCCGCAGCTCGGCCAGCACGGCGGCGACGGCGTGGACCCCGCTCGAGTAGTCGGGGTAGGAGATGGTAGCGATGCCGGCGGGGTCCTCCCCCGGGTAGCCGGTGAGCCCCTCGAGGCCCACCAGGGGGGCCTGGTTGGGCCCCCACGCCACGAAGTCGTAGTAGGGGGCCGCGGGATCGGACCCGAAGCCGGGGAGGGCCGCGTAGACGATGTCCGGGCGGGCCTCGGCCACCTCGTCGTAGGTGAGGCCCAGCCGGGCGATGGCAGGTGCCGTGTAGTTGGTGAGGAAGACGTCGCTGGCCGCCAGCAGCCGGCGCATCGCCTCCCTGCCGCCGGCCGTCTTCAGGTCGAGGCCCACCGAGCGCTTGCCGGCGTTGAACTCTCCCAGCGCCGCTCCCGTGTCCCGGCCCACGAGCCGGATCACGTCCGGGTTCTGGGGTGACTCGACCTTGACCACGTCGGCGCCGAAGTACGCCAGGTACTTCCCGCAGGTCGGCGCGGCGATGGCGATGGACAGCTCGCACACCCGCACCCCGGCGAGCGGCCTGGTGTCGCCCATGGACCCCCCTCGTGTGGCCGTCGGGCGCCGTGAGCGTAGCGGCTCGGTGCCTGCACGTGTGGCGCATGGCACACGTGCAGCCGGCGACGCCCGCCCCCGGCCGGCACGCCGTCGAACGGGCGGCACCCGCCACCGCCGGTCCCGGCCACGTCCGGCCCGGCCCACCTCCCGGCCCGGCCCACCGGCCCCGGTTAGCGTTCCCGGTGTTGCTCGTCGCCGGGGACATCATCCGGACGGTCGTCGTCGATCCGACGTTCACCTCGGTGGGCGTCCTCGCCGTCATCGTCGCCATCCGGACGTTCCTCTCCTTCACCCTGGAGGTCGAGATCACCGGCCGCTGGCCGTGGCAACAGCGGGACCCCGACGACGAGGGACCGGCGCGGGGCCCCGCGGGATGACGGGCCCGGCCGGGCGACCGGACGGCGCCGGCTACACGTTGAAGCGGAACTCGACGACGTCGCCGTCGGCGACCTCGTAGTCCTTGCCCTCGATGCGCAGCTTGCCCACGTCCCGGGCCTTGGACCACGAGCCCAGCTCCAGCAGCTCGTCCCAGCGGATGACCTCGGCCCGGATGAAGCCCTTCTCGAAGTCGGTGTGGATCACGCCGGCGCAGCGGGGCGCCCTCCAGCCGGCCCGGAACGTCCACGCCCGGCTCTCCTTCTCGCCGGTGGTGAAGAAGGTGCGCAGCCCCAGCAGGTGGTAGGCGGCCCGCACGAAGCGGGGCAGCGCTCCCTCGCCCAGGCCCAGCGCCTCGAGCATCTCGGCCCGGTCCTCCACCGGGAGCTCGGCGGCCTCGGCCTCGAGCTGGACGCACATGCCCAGCACCTCGGCCCGGCCGGCCAGCTCCTCCTCGACCGGCCCGGTGACGGCGGCGAGGTCGTCCAGCTGGTCCTCGCCCACGTTGACCACGGCGAGCACGGGTCGGTTGGTCAGCAGGAAGTAGGGGCGGAGCAGGGCGCGCGCCGCGGGGTCGAGATCGCTGCGGTACAGGGGCACACCGGCGGCGAGCGCCGCCTCGGCGGCGTCGAGGGCCGCCACCTCGTCGGCCAGCGACCGGTCGGCCCTGGCCGCCTTGCGTCGCTTCACGACCTGGTTCTCGACCGCCTCGAGGTCCGCCAGGGTGAGCTCGAGCTCGACGATCCTCAGGTGCTCGAGCGGGTCCGACGGGCCCGGCACGTCCGGGTCGGCGAACGCCCGCAGCACGTAGACCACGGCGTCGACCTCGCGGATGTTGGCCAGGAACCGGTTGCCGAGGCCCTCGCCCTTGCTGGCGCCCTCGACCAGCCCGCCGATGTCGACGAACTGCACGGCGGCCGGTACCACGTTGCGGCTGGCCGACATGGCGGCCAGGGCGTCGAGCCGCTCGTCGGGCACCTTGGCCACCCCCACGTTGGGGTCGCGGGTGGCGAAGGCGTACGGGGCGGCGAGGGCGCCCCCACCCGCCAGCGCGTTGTACAGCGACGACTTGCCGGCGTTGGGGAGGCCGACGAACCCGAACCGTTCCACCCTGCGAGGCTAGCCACGGCCGCCCGCCGCCGAGCGTGGAGGCGAGGCACACTGTCGGGCGGACCGGGCCCCGCGCCCGAGGAGAGGGAGGAAGGGCACCCGATGGAGCTGATCGAGCACGCCACCAAGGAGCGCCTCGACCGCGAGGCCGTCGCCGAGCGGTTGCGGGCGCTGGCCGACCAGCTGTCGCGCCACAACGAGGTCACCTTCGCCAGGGAGGGCCTCCGCTACCGGGTCGACGTCCCGGACCAGGTCGAGCTGACCCTGGAGGTGGAGGTCGGCGAGGACGGCTCGGAGATCGAGGTCGAGATCACGTGGTGAGCTCACCGGCCTGACGAGGCGGGTGGTCGGCCGGCGCTCGACCCGACCACCCCGACCTTCGCTCCCGTTCGCCCCCGCCAGCGGTCGATCCGCGATCATCGGGCCCCGTGCGCCCCGCCGACGCCCTCGACCGCATCGTCTACCTGCTCGACCGCAGCCTGGCCGAGCCGGCCAAGGTGAGGGCGTTCGCCCGGGCCCGGGACGTGGTGGGCGAGGTGGGCGACGCCGAGGTCGAGCGGCTGCACGCCGCCGGCTCCCTCACCGACCTCCCCGGCATCGGGCCCAGCACGGGCCGCGTCATCGCCGAGGCGCTGGCCGGCGAGGTCCCCGGCTACCTGGCCCGGCTGGAGGAGGAGACCACCGTCCCCCTGGGCGAGGGGGCCGACCTCCGGGCCGCCCTGCGGGGCGACTGCCACACCCACTCCACCTGGTCCGACGGTGGGGCGTCGATCGAGCGGATGGCCCGCACCGCCATCGACCTGGGCCACGAGTACATGGTCCTGACCGACCACTCGCCCCGCCTCACCGTCGCCCACGGGCTCGACGCCGCCCGGCTGCGCCGCCAGCTCGCCGAGGTCGACGCGCTCAACGAGCGGCTGGCGCCGTTCCGCATCCTCACGGGCATCGAGGTCGACATCCTCGAGGACGGCCGCCTCGACCAGGACGAGGAGCTGCTGGCCCGCCTCGACGTGGTGGTGGCCAGCGTGCACTCGAAGCTGCGCATGGCCGAGGGCGAGATGACCCGCCGCATGGTGGTCGCCGTGGCCAGCCCCCACGTCGACGTCCTGGGCCACTGCACCGGCCGCAAGCTCGTCGGGCGGGGGCGGCCGCCGTCGGCGTTCGACGCCGAGGTCGTCTTCGCCGCCTGCGCCCGCTTCGACACCGCCCTGGAGGTCAACTGCCGGCCCGAGCGCCAGGACCCGCCGGACGACCTGCTGGAGCTGGCGGCGGGGTGGGGGTTGCGGTTCGCCATCGACACCGACGCCCACGCCCCCGGGCAGATGGAGTGGCAGGCCCTCGGGTGCGACAAGGCGGCCCGGCACGGCATCGGCGCCGACCGGGTGGTCAACGCGCTGGCCGCCGAGGACCTGGTGGCCTGGGCCGCGTCCCACGCCCCGTGAGGCCGGGCCCTCCGGCCCTCCGGCCCTCCGCCCTCCGGCACCCCGACCTCCGGTCCAGGAGCGCCTTGACGCCCTTGCGTCGGGAGATCGACGACCTTACGCTGTCCCTCATGACGACGTCACGGCAGGCCAGGGCCGGTGCGCAGGCCAGGGCCGACGGGAGCTCGCCTGCGGCCGGACGGCGGCACGCCGGCCGCGGCCGCGGTGCTCCCGGTGCCCGGGGAGCACCGCGCACCCCGGGCACCGCCACCGCGCTCGATCCCTACGTCGAGCGGGTGGCAGCCCTGGTCAGCGGCGAGCTGGCCCGGCGGGTCGAGGTCCTGCGGGCCGAGGGCAGTGCTGCCGAGGCCCTGGGTGACGCCGACTCGCTGGCCGACCGCATGCTGGCGGCCGTCCCCGAGCCGTCGCCGTGGGCCGAGCTGGGGCCCTTCTACTCGACCTCGGGCATCGCCCGCGTGCTGGGCGACGTCAGCCGCCAGGCGATCGAGGACCGGCGACGGCGCCGCACCATCCTCGCCCTCCGCACCTCCGACGGCGCCTGGGTCTACCCCGCCCTCCAGCTCGACGAGCGCAACCGCGTCGTGGCCGGCCTCGCCGACGTGCTGGCCCGCTTCCGGCCGGACGGTCCGGACGACGAGTGGATGGTCGCCGCCTTCGTCGCCGCCCCCCAGCCGGCCCTGGGCGGGCGCACCATCGTGGAGCACCTGCGCGCCGGTGGCGCCGTGACCGACGCCGTGGCCCTCGCCGACGAGCGGGCCCAGCGCTGGTCGGCCGCGCCGTAGCCGCGGCACCTTCGCCCCGGCCGCCGGGCCACCGGGTTTGCCGAGTCACCCGGGCCGCCGGGTTGCCGAGTCACCGGCCGAGGTGTCACCACCCGCCGGGCCGCCGGGTGGCGGCGAGCCGCTCGCCCCTGTCCCTAGGATGTCCCCCGTGCCGGCCTCCGCCCCGTCCCCCCCGCGCCCGGGGGCGGGCCCCGGCGCGTGACCGACGACGTCGGACGGCCTCCCGGCGACCGGCAACGGCCCAGCATCGGGCCGCCCCCGGCGCCGGAGGACCTGGCCGGCTTCCCCGTGTGGCACGTCCACGCCGGCACCGTGCTGTGCCGCATCGCCCCGGCGGGCCTCGGCCCGTGGTGGTTCTCGAGCGACGCCCACGGGCGCTTCGACCTGCGCCCGCCCCGGGGCACCTGCTACCTGGCCGACGACGAGGTCACCGCCCTGCTGGAGGTGCTGGGACCGGTGACCGTCCTCAGCCCGCGGTGGGCGGCCCGCCTCCGCCTCTGGCACCTGGGCCTGCCCCACCGGTGCACGGCGGCCGACACCACCGTGCGAGCCTCCCGTGGCTTCGGGGTCACCGCCGAGCTGGCCGCCACGACGCCCTACGACCTCCCCCAGCGGTGGGCCGCCGCCTTCGCCGCCGCCGGCCACGGGGGCGTGCGCTACCGGGTCCGTCACGACCCGGGGGGATCCCGGGCCCTCGCCCTGTTCGGCGCGGCCGGCGAGCGGCGCCGCTGGGCCCGGGGACGGCCCCAGGCGGTGGACGGGCCGCTGCTCCACCGCCTGGCCGCCGAGGCCAGGGTGCGGGTCGCCCCCGTCCCCGCCCTCGCCGACCTGGGAGGGGCATGGGACTGACCGCACCGCCGCCGGCACGCCGGGACGCCACCACCGACGTCCTCCACGGCGTGTCCGTGCCCGACCCGTACCGGTGGCTGGAGGACCCCGACCACCCCGACACCGTCGCCTGGGTCGAGGCCAGCAACGCCCGCACCCGCGCCGCCCTCGACGCCGACCCCCGCCGGCCCGCCCTGGTGCGCCGCTACGCCCAGCTCTTCGGGGCGGGCACGGCCGCGGCACCGGCGATCCGGGGCGGCCGCCTGTTCTCCCTCGACCGCGGCGGGGACCACGAGCAGGCCGTGCTGGTGGTGCGGGCGCTCCACGGCGAGGGGGCGCCCGCAGCCCGCCCCGTGGTCGACCCCCACGCCCTCACCGGCGACGCCACCGCCGCCATCGACTGGTACGCGCCCTCCCAGGACGGGCGGCTCGTGGCCTTCGGCACATCGACCGGCGGGGACGAGCGCAGCACCCTGCGGGTGGTCGACGTGGCCACCGGTGACCTCCTGGCCGACGCCATCCCCCACACCCGGGCCGCCTCGGTGGCATGGGCAGCCGACGGCACCGCCTTCGCCTACACCCGCTACCCCGACCCCGCCGTGGTGGGCGACGAGGCGGCCCAGTACGACCGCACCGTGTGGTGGCACGTGTTGGGCGACGACCCCGGGCGCGACGGGCTGGTGTTCGACGACCTCCCGGACCGCACGGCTTGGCCGTCGGTGGAGATCTCCCGCGACGGGCGCTGGCTGCTGGTGGAGGTGTCGCTGGGCTGGACCCGGGTCGACGCCCACCTGATCGACCGCACCACCGGTGCCCGCACCACCGTCGTCGAGGGGGTCGACGCGGTGTCGTCGTTCACGATCGTGGACCGTCACCTGGTGGGCACCACCACCCTGGACGCCCCCCGGGGGCGGGTCGTGTCGGCACCCCTCGCCACCCCGACCCCCGAGCGGTGGTCGACGGTGGTGCCCGAGTCGGCCGACGTCGTGGAGGGCGTGGCCGTCACCCGCTCGTCGCTGCTGGTGGCCTCGACCCGCTCGGCGCTGGCCCGCCTCGCCCGGTTGCCGCTGGCGGCCGCCACCGCCACCACCGATCCCCCCGACCCACCCGCCACCGACATCGCCCTGCCCGAGCCGGGGTCGCTGGCCGGGCTGGCCGGCGACCGGGACAGCGACACCGCGGTGGTGGCGTTCACCTCCTGGGCCCGCCCCGCCGAGCTGTGGCGATGGACGCCGGACCCCGGGTCCCTCCCGGGCGAGCCCGACGAGGGCCTGGTGCGCTGGAGCGACCTGCCCTCGCCCGTGGACCCGGCCGACTACGCGGTGGGCGTCGACCGCTACCCGTCGACCGACGGCACGGTGGTCACCCTGTTCACCGTCCGGCGGGCGGGCACCGTGCCCGGCCCCGCCACCCCCACGCTCCTCACCGGCTACGGGGGCTTCTCGGTCACGACGAGCCCCGGCTACAGCCCCACGGCGGTGGCCGTGGCCGACGACGGGGGCGTGTTCGCCGCCGCCTGCATCCGCGGGGGCGCGGAGGAGGGCGAGGAGTGGCACCGGGCCGGCATGCGGGAGCGCAAGCAGCAGGTGTTCGACGACTTCGCCGCCGCCGGCGACTGGCTCGTCGCCCGGGGTCGCACGAGCCACGACCGCCTGGCGCTGCGAGGGGGCAGCAACGGCGGGCTGCTGGTGGCGGTCACGCTGACGCAGCGGCCCGACCTGGCCCGGGCGGTGATCTGCGCCGTGCCGCTCACCGACATGGTCCGCTACCCGCGCTTCCTGATCGCCCGCCTGTGGGTCCCCGAGTACGGCGATCCGGACGTGCCCGACGAGCTGGCCTGGCTGTGGGCCTACTCGCCGTACCACCACCTGGTCGAGGGCACCTGCTACCCGGCCACCCTCATCCTCACCGGCGAGCGCGACAGCCGCGTCGACCCCGCCCACGCCCGCAAGTTCGGGGCCGCGCTGGCATGGGCCACGAGCTGCGGCGACGAGCGGCCGATCCTGGTGCGGGTGGAGCCCGAGGCCGGCCACGGGCAGGGGAAGCCGGCGTCCAAGCAGGCCGAGGAGGCGGCGGACGTGCACACCTTCCTCCGGTGGCAGGTGGCGCTGGGCAGTGGCTGAGGGCGCGGCCGCCAGCGCTCCGGCAGGGCCCGGCGACGTGCTCGCCCGCCTCCGCGCCGGGGCGGCCACGGTCGCGGGGCGAGCCCGCCACGTCCGCATCGACGAGGACGCCCTCGGGCGCCTGGCCGGGACGCTGCCGGCCCGGGCGCCCGCCCTGCTCCCCGAGGAGGTCCCGGCGGGCGACGCCGACGACATGGTCGCCGCCATCGTGGCGTGGAACGCCGTGAACTTCGGCTCCGGCTGGTTCCCGGAGCTGCGCAAGCGCCCCGGCCTCTCGGGCTCGCGCACGCTGGCCCTGGCGTTCTCGGACCACGTGGCCCGGACCGGCGCGCCCACGGCCGAGTGGCTGTCCCGGGTCGACGCGGCCACGTGCGCGACCGTCTTCGGCCAGCCCCACCCCGGGCCGGTCGACGACCTGCTCGACCTGTTCGCCCGGGCGTGGAACGACCTCGGCGCCCTCCTGCTCGACGGCGCCGAGGGGTCGGCGACGACGCTGGTGGCCTCGGCCGGCGGCTCGGCGGCCACCCTGGTCGCCACCCTCGGGGCGGTGCCGTCCTTCGCCGACGTGGCCGTCCACGGCGAGGGTGCCGACGCGGTGGAGGTGCCCTTCCACAAGCGGGCGCAGATCACCGTGTCCCACCTCGCCCGAGCGTTCGGCGACCAGGGGCCGGGGTCCTTCGCCGGCATCGGGCACCTCACCGCCTTCGCCGACAACCTCGTGCCCCACGTGCTGCGGATGGCCGGCGTGCTCGCCTACGACCCCCACCTCGCCGCCCGGATCGGCCGCGGCGACCTCCTCCGACCGGGGAGCGCCGAGGAGGTCGAGATCCGGGCCTGTGCCCTCCACGCCGTCGAGCTGGCGGCGACGGCGCGGGGCGTGGCCCCGGCGACGATCGACCACGAGCTCTGGCAGCGGGGCCAGGCCCCCGAGATCAAGGCCGTGCCCCGCCACCGGTGCCGCTGCCCGTGGTACTGAGGCGGGGGTAGCGTCGGCCGGGTGGGGAGCGACCGGAGCAGCGAGGCGGCAGCGGGGACGGACGGGGCGATCGCCGCCACGCCGGCCACCGCCCCCGCCACCGGTGACCCCTGCGGTCCGACGGTCCTGGCCCGGCTCGACGTGGGCGACGATCCCGGCGGCTGGCGGGCCCTCGGGTTCGACGTGACGGCCGGCGTGGCGACCGTGGGCGCCGTACGGCTGCACCTGGCGGGCGCCGAGGCTGGTGCCGGCCGTGGCATCCTCGGCTGGTCCCTGCGTGGCGGACCGGCCGTGCCCGGCGACGTCGACGGCCTGCCCACGTCGCCGGCCGACGCCTCCCCGGGGCCAGGGGCACCGGGCGACCGACCGACGCCACCGGGCGGCCACCCCAACGGTGCCGTCGGCCTCGACCACCTCGTGGTGGCCACCCCCGACCTCGACCGCACCACCGCGGCGCTGGCCGCCGTGGGCCTCGCCCCCCGGCGCACCCGGGAGGCCGGTGGCGGCCGGCTCCAGCGGTTCTTCCGGGTGGGCGAGGTCGTGCTGGAGGTGGTGGGGCCGGCCGCCCCGGCCGGTGACGGTCCGGCCAAGTTCTGGGGCCTGGCCGTCACGGTCGCCGACCTCGACGCCATCGTCGCCCTGCTGGGCGACCGCATCGGCCGGCCACACGCCGCCGTCCAGCCCGGGCGCCGCATCGCCACGGTGCGTGCCGACGAGGCGGTGTCGGTCCCGCTGGCGATGATGTCCCCTGGGCCCGGCGGGCCTGCGGCAGCCGGCCGGTAGCCTGCGAGCCGGCCATGCTCGACCACGTGTTCACCGACGCCATCGGAGCCCTGCGCGATTCGCTGGAGCAGGCGTTCCTGGAGCGTCAGGCCTTCGAGGAGCGCTTCCAGGTCGACGTGCTGCTGGGCGACGTGACCTGGGAGACCTCCTACGGGCTGCCGGGCGAGGGCCTCCCGCCCCGGGTGCAGGCCGACCTCAGCCTCGACTGGCCCACCTGGGCGCAGACCGCCTACCGGTCGTGGTACATCGGCGAGGCCTTCCACGACCCGCCGCGCATCGAGATCGAGCTGGTGGTGCGGGTGCAACGCCTGGCCGAGGCGCCCGATCCCAAGCTGGTCCTGGCGGCGCTGCCCGAGACCAGCGCCCCGATCGGCTCCGAGCGGCTGGAGCGCTCCGGCCCCACGATCGAGACGGTGTGCTCGGCCGACCTCGACGAGCGCGAGTACGCCATCGAGGTGTCCTACGAGGGCAGCTACGAGCTCGACGAGGCCACCCTGGAGGACGGCACCATCCTCGACGACCACCTCAGCGCCATGGGCGGGTGGATCGCGTCGACGCTGGTGCGCCTGGGCGACCTCACCCTGCCCTTCCTGCCGCCCGTCGAGGACAGCTCCTGAGGGCGACGGCGGGCGGCGCTGGCCGCACCCACCCCTGATACCACGCTGAGAGGTAGATCCGCCTCGGAACGTGCTTGACACGTCCCGGGCGGCGCGGAACCCTCTCCGACACCGGTCCTCTGCCGTCCGCTCCCCCGGCCGAACGGAGTCCCGCATGCCCGGTCGCCTCGCCCGCTGGCTGCCCGCCGGCCTCGCCCTCCTGGCGGTGGGCGCCGCCGGCGCCTGCCACGTGCCCCCCAGCCGGGAGACGAACAGCTACTACATGGCCCGCAACGGCTCCTCGGACGCGTCGTCCCTGGGCTGTGCCAACAGCGTCAAGACCGGGCGCATGACCATGCTGTTCGGTGCGCCCACCACCGTCGGGGGAAGCTACGGCGCCACGGTGTGGAGCCGCCCCGACATGCCGGTCCAGGACATCCAGGAGACCGTCAAGAACTTCGCCCGCGGCTACGCCTACTGCCGCTCGGACAGCTCGTTCGTGCTGCAGATCGGCGTCGGCACGTCCAACAGCGGCCTCGACGCCCGGACCACCCAGTGGGCGTCGGCCCACGGTGCCGCCTGGGCCGGGGCCGTCCGCGACCTCGCCGCCTGGGCCCAGCGGTACCACCCGGGGGTCGTCCAGGTGTACGGGGCCTGGGACCCGGAGCCGTCCTGGTCGAGCTTCGCCAAGGCCGACGCCTGGATCAACGGCTACGACGCCACCTCCGGTCGCCGGGCCCTCTTCGTCAACGCCTCGGCCGACGGCTGCTCGACGGGAGACGCCACCAACCGGCCGTGCAACAACGGCTGGAACCAATGGGCGCTCTGGCACGTCGCCTGGGAGCACGACCCCTCGCTGCCGATCCCCCAGATCTACCGCACCGACGCCGCCCAGGCGGCCCAGTGGAAGAACATCGACCTGTGGGGCACCGTCAACCGGGCCGACGGCATCTACTTCTACGGTGCCCTGGCCCAGAGCGGGGCGTGCGCCCAGGTGGGCGGGTGCACGGGGACCGACAACACCCCCCACCAGGCCCACGACCAGCTCCTGTGGCTGCTCAACTCCGACCCGCGCACCGCCCAGGACGAGGTGGGGACCATGACCGGGATGTGGTGGAACTCCTGATGGGCGCGCTCCGGCCCCGAGCCCCGTTGCTGGCTACGGCGCTGGCCCTCGCCGCGGCCGGGGCCGCGGTGACGGCTGCCCGGGCCCAGCCGTCGCCGGACCCGGCCCCGCCCCTGGCCCGGGCCATGCGCCAGGAGATCGACGCCATGGCCGATGCCGGCGTCCCCCCGGGCGATCCCAAGGTCGAGATGCTGGAGGACGCCGTCGAGGACCTGGAGGCGGGGGCCGCCGCCGACCCTCCGCCCGACCCCGGCGCCGCCGGCGTCGCCGAGCGCATCGCCCGGGCCGACGCCGCCCGGGCTGCCGAGGCCCGTGGCGGCCCGGCCCCGCCCCCGCCTGGGGAGGGCACCGCCCGACCGGCCTGGGACGCCGGGCCGGTCCAGTGCGAGGTCGTCCCCGGCCAGCTGGGCCCGGACGAGATCGCCGGTGCCGCCTGCGCCAGCGTCCCCCAGCGGGACGGCACCGCCCGCTACGTCGCCGTGGGGCGCGACGGCACCGTCCGCACCGTCGTCTTCGGGACCGGTGGGGCCGTGCGCCGGGCCGCCGACGTCGTCGCCAGCACGACCGTGCCACCGGGGTCGGTTGTGGCCGCGACCCCCGACGGCCACCTGGTGGTGACGCCCGCCGGCCGCCGGCCGGTCACCGTCGACCTCCCGTAGGGGGCTCCCCCGGCGGCCCGCTCCGCTACCAGCCGACCTCCCCGTCGACCAGCTCCCGGATGAGGTCGGCGTGGCCGTTGTGGCGGGCGTACTCCTCGATCATGTGGACGTAGATCCACCGCAACGAGCACGGCTCGCCGGACCGCGGCCCCGTGTCGTCGAGCTGCCGGGACGCTGCTGCCTGCCGGCTGGCCCGGACCTCGGCCTCCCAGGCGGCGAGATCGGCGGCCCAGTCGGCATCGTCGAGGGGCACCAGCTCGCCGTCCTCCGTCGCCGGGTCGCGCCAGATGCCCGGGGCGTCGGCCTCGCCGAGGAGCGTCTGCCTGAACCAGCCACGCTCGACCTCGGCCATGTGACGGAGCAGCCCGTGCAGGGACAGCTGCGACGTGGGGACCGGCCGTCGCTTGCGATCGGCATCCGTGAGGCCCTCGCACTTCAGGAGCAGGGTCGTCCGGTGGAACTCGAGCCACGCCTCCAGCATCCGCCGCTCGGGCAGGAGGTAGTCCGGCTCGACGCGGCGCGGATCGGTCAGATCGTCGACCATGCCGGGAGTCTCGCGCGTCGGGGGCGGGCCGGCGCCCGGCGGGGCGCTCGCCGGGCGCGCGCCCGGGCGCCGGCGGGCCCGATGCCGGGGTCAGCCGACGAGCGACGCCAGCGACACCTCGGGGCGGGCCCCCAGGTGGCTGATGACCTCCGCCGCCGCCAGCGAGCCCAGCTCGCCGCACTCGGCCAGGGGACGGCCGGCCGTGAGCCCGTAGAGGAAGCCCGAGGCGTACAGGTCCCCGGCACCCGTGGTGTCGACCACCTCGACGGGGTGGGCCGGCACCTCGTAGGTCTCCGGCCCGGACACCACCACCGAGCCCTTGGCCCCCATGGTGACGGCGGCCACCGCCACCTCGGAGCGCGCCCGCTCGACGGCGGCACCGGCCTCGTCGCAGCCCCACAGGGCGCACGCCTCGGCCTCGTTGGCGAAGAGGATGTCGATCCGGTCCCGCACGAGCGGGAGGAACGCCTCGCGGTGGCGCTCGACGCAGAAGACGTCCGACAGCGTCAGCGCCACCCTGCGGCCGGCGGCGTGGGCGTGGTCCGAGGCCGCGCGGTAGGCCTCCATCGACTCGGGCCGGTCGAACAGGTAGCCCTCGAGGAAGGTCACCTGGGCGGAGGCGACGACGTCGGCGTCGACCTCGGCCGGCCCGAAGAGGGCCGAGGCACCCAGGTAGGTGCTCATCGTGCGGTGGGCGTCGGGCGTCACCACGATGAGGCAGCGGCCCGTGGGCGGGCCGTCGGTCGCGGGCCGGGCACCGAACCGCACCCCCTGGGCCCGGAGGTCGTGGGCGAAGACCGACCCGAGCTGGTCGTCGAACACCCGTCCCAGGTAGGCGGCGGCGCCACCGAAGCTGGCCACGCCGGCCACCGTGTTGGCGGCCGAGCCGCCCGACACCTCCAGGCCCGGGCCCATGGCGGCGTACAGCTCCTCGGCCCGCTCGGTGTCGACCAGCGTCATGGCGTTCTTGACCAGCCCGTGGGTGGCGATGAACTCCTCGGCCTCGTGCGACAGCACGTCGACCAGCGCGTTCCCTATGCCGACCACGTCGAGGGTGGCGTCTGCGGTCATCCGCCGGACGCTACCAACCGGTTGCCCCCCGGGTGGACCGGCGCCCGGGCGGCCGCCGGGGGCGCGGATCGCCGGCGCCGCGGTCCGGG
>DASUJB010000083.1:0-47632 GCA_036279475.1 Acidimicrobiales bacterium
CTGCCCGTGGTCCTACCTGGGGGAGCGGTTGCTCGAGGTCGTCCCCGCCGAGGACCCCTCCCAGCAGCTCGAGATGTCGGCGATGACCCGGGGCAGCCTCGTGCACGAGGTGCTCGAGCGGTTCGTCTCCGAGGTGCTGGCCCGCCCGCCCGGTCGCCGGCCCGCCCCCGCCGAGCCGTGGTCGGCCGGGGACCACGCCCGCATCAGGGCCATCGCCGCCGAGGTGTGCGCCGAGTACGAGGCGCAGGGCGTGACGGGCCGCCCGGTGTTCTGGCGTCGGGACCGGGCGCAGGTCGTGGCCCTGGCCGACCGGTTCCTGTTCGAGGACGACAGGCACCGGTCGGCGTCCGGTACCCGGCCGGCGGCCGCCGAGCACGCCTTCGGCGTCCATCCCGACGGCCCGCCGCCCGTCCGCATCCCCCTGCCCGACGGCCGTTCGCTGTCGCTCCGGGGGGCGATCGACCGCATCGACGAGGGGCCCGCCGGCCTCGTCGTGCTCGACTACAAGACGGGGACGCCCGCCCCCTACTCGGGGCTCAGCGCCGACGCCCCCGACGGCGGTGGAACCCACCTCCAGCTGGTGGTCTACGCCTTCGCGGCCCGGGCACGGGCGGGAGATCCGGCAGCTCCCGTCCGGTCCGAGTACTGGTTCGTGTCCGACAGGGGCGGCTTCGCCCACCGAGGCTACGCCGTCGACGACGGCGTCGTCGCCCGCGTCACCACCACGCTGGGGACCATCGTGCGGGGCATCGAGGAGGGCCGGTTCCCCCACCACCCGGTGGACGGAGGGGGCCCGTTCGTCACCTGCCCGTGGTGCGACCCCGACGGGCTCGGCGTCGCCGAGGCACGCCGGGGCTGGGAGCGCATGCGCCACGACCCGGCGCTGGCGCCCTACGCCCAGCTGACCGAGCCCCTGGGCGAGGGGGCGGCGGGATGACCTCCCACACCGCCCCGGCACCGCCCCCGGACCAGGCGCAGCGCGAGCGCATCGTGACCGCCCTCGACGAGACGCTCTTCGTGCAGGCCGCGGCCGGGTCGGGCAAGACCCGGACCCTCGTCGACCGCATCGTCCACCTGGTGGTCAGCGGCACGTCGGAGCTCGATGCCGTCGCCGCCATCACCTTCACCGACAAGGCGGCGGCCGAGCTGCGCGACCGGGTGCGCCGGCGCCTCGACGACGAGCTGGCCGCGGCCCGGGGCACCGGGGGCCGTGACCAGGCCGACCTCACCGTCGTCGAGCGGTGCACCCGGGCCCTGGCCAGCCTGGACGGTGCCGCCATCGGCACGCTCCACAGCTTCGCCCGGCGCCTCCTCTCCGAGCATCCCGTCGAGGCCGGGCTCCCACCACGCATCGAGGTCCTCGACGAGGTGGGATCGGCCGTCGCCTTCGACGACCGCTGGAACCGCTTCGTCGAGAGCTTGCTGGCCGACCCGGCCGTCGAGCGGTCCCTGCTCCTGGCCACGGCGGCCGGCGTCCGCCTCGACCACCTCCGGCTCGTCGCCCTGGCCTTCGGCCAGAACTGGGATCTGGCCCTCGACCGTGCCCCGGCCCACGCCCCCGAGGTGGCGCCGTGGACCGCCGAGCTGGACGCCATCCTCGACGAGATCGACGCGGTGTGCGCGGAGGCCCACCACTGCTGCGACGACGACGACAAGCTGGTGGCCCAGCTCCACGACCTCGCCATCTGGGCCCGCCGGGTGCGGGACGCGGGGGACGAGCTCTCGCGACTCTCCATGCTCGGCGCCACCGGAGGGCGACCCCGCGCCTCGGCCCTCGGGCGCGTCGCCAACTGGCCCACGGTGGCGCTGGCCGACCTCAAGGCTCGCTACAACGCGCTGGGCCCCCGCATCGACGGGCTGCGGCAGCGGGTGGTCGACCAGGCCGTCCGTCGCCTCGCCGTCGACCTGCGGCGCTTCACCCTGGACTCGGCAGCCGAGCGCCGCGACGCCGGCCAGCTCGAGTTCCACGACCTGCTGGTGCTGGCGCGGCAGCTGCTCCGCCATCCCGCCCACGGGCCCGCCGTCCGCACGGCCCTCCACCGGCGCTACCGCCACCTGCTCGTCGACGAGTTCCAGGACACCGACCCCATCCAGCTCGAGCTGGCCGTGCTCATCGCCGGCCCGCCCGCCGAGGACGGGGACGACGGCGCGGCATGGGACGGCATCGACACCCGACCGGGGCACCTCTTCTTCGTCGGTGATCCCAAGCAGTCGATCTACCGGTTCCGCCGGGCCGACATCTCCCTGTTCCTGCAGGCGGCCGACCGCTTCGGGGCGGGCGGGCGGGCCGTGTCGCTCACCACCAACTTCCGCACCGGCACCAGCCTGGTCGAGACGGTGAACGCGGTGTTCGACCAGCTCATCGTCGAGAGCGGGCACGACGCCCGGCCCTCCCAACCCGCCTACGAGCCGCTCGTGGCGGTGCGACCGGACGCCCCGGTCGGCCCGCCCGTGGCGGTGCTTGGTGGGACGGCGCACGACGGGTCCCCCACCGCCGCCGACCTCCGCCGCGCCGAGGCCGACGACGTCGCCGCCGCCGTGGTGCGGATCCTCGACGAGGGATGGCTGGTCGATCGGGCACCTCACGCCCGCGGCCCCCGGTGGGAGCCCGCCCGGGCGGGCGACGTCGCCATCCTCCTCCCCACCCGCACCTCGCTGCCCGCCCTGGAGGACGCCCTCACCCAGGCCGGCGTGGCCTACCGCGCCGAGTCGGCCTCCCTGGTGTACGCCAGCCGCCTCGTGCGCGACCTGCTGATGGTCCTGCGGGCCGTCGACGATCCCACCGACGAGCTGGCCGTCGTGTCGGCGCTGCGGTCGCCGTTGCTCGGCTGCGGCGACGACGACCTGTACCGCTCGCACCGGGAGCGCGGGACGTCGTTCGACCACAGCCGCCCGCCGGCCCCCTCCTCCCCCGGGGATCCGCCCGACCCGGTGGTCGAGGGCCTGGCCTACCTGCGGGACATGCACGCCCGCAGCCGGTGGCTGTCGCCCAGCGAGGTGGTCGACGCGGTCGTGCGGGACCGGCGGGTGCTCGAGCTGGGCGAGGCCGACGGCCGGGCTCGCGACCTGTGGCGGAGGGTGCGGTTCGTGACCGACCAGGCCCGGGCCTGGACGGACGCCACGCACGGCACCCTGCGCCGGTACCTGGCCTGGGTGCGCCGGCAGACCGCCGAGGGCACCCGGGTCGCCGAGGCGGTGCTGCCCGAGACGGACGACGACGCCGTCCGGATCATGACGGTGCACGCCTCGAAGGGCCTGGAGTTCCCGGTGACCGTCCTCTCGGGCATGTCCACCCTCCCGGGCCGCCAGCGGGCCGGTGCCGAGGTGGCGTGGCCACCGGGCGAGGAGTGCATCATCCGTGTGGGCAGCACCGTCGTGAGCGAGGCCTTCGAGGCCTGGCGGCCCATGGACGAGCAGATGTCGCACGACGAGCGGATCCGCCTGCTCTACGTGGCCTGGACCCGCGCCCAGGACCACCTGGTGGTGTCGCTCCACCGACGCCGGCGCTCCGCCGCATCGTTCGACGCGGCCCGGCTGACCAACGCCGAGCTGCTCGCCGAGGCCCTGGCCGGCTCCCTGGACGACCTGCCCGAGCTCGGCCTGGCCGTTGCCGAGGGGCCCGTCGACGCCGCCCCCGGGGCCTCGTCGCCGGCGGGGCGGCGACCGGACGGCGCTCCCGGCCCCGCCGCCCCCGCTCGGAGGGACCGGCCCACCGTCGATCCATCCGTCACCACGCCCGCTCCCGCCGGTGGGTGGTCCCCGGGGCAGGACCTCCCGCTACCGTCCTTCGCCGAGTGGCGCCGCCAACGGGAGGAGGCGCTGGCGGCGAGCGGCCGCCCCCGCACGCTGTCGGCCACCGCCCTCACCGAGGACGGCGGGCCCGACGCGCTGGCCGACCCGGGGCTCCACAAGCGCCCCCGCGACCTGGACCTGCCGTCGTGGCGCAAGGGTCGCTACGGCTCGGCCGTGGGGCGGGCGGTGCACGGGGTCCTCCAGACCGTCGACCTGGCCGCTGGCGCCGGCCGGGAGGAGGTGGCCGCAGCCGTCGCCGCCCAGGCGGCAGCCGAGGGCGTCGCCGGTCACGAGGACCTCGTCCTCGGACTGGTGGACGCGGCGCTGGCGTCCCCCACCGTCCGCGAGGCGGCCGCCGCCCGGCACTGGCGCGAGGTGTACGTCGGGGTTCCCCTGGACGGCGGTCGCACCCTCGAGGGCTACGTCGACCTCCTCTTCGCCCGGGGCGACGGCCTGGTCGTGGTCGACTACAAGACCGGTCCGGCCGGACCCGGCGACGACCTCGATCCCCTGGTGGCGCGCTACCGCACGCAGGGCGCCTCCTACGCGCTGGCCGCGGGCCGCGCCACCGGGCGTCCCGTGACCGACGTGGTCTTCGTCTTCCTCACGCCAGAGGGAGCCGTCGACCGTCCGCTCCACGACCTCCCCAGCGCCGTGGCCCACGTCGAGGCCCTGGTGTCGGGCGGTGGCGACGGGCTGATCGAGACGTGACCGGAACCGGGGGGACGGCGCCGGGCGGGTCCCGAGCGCTGCCCCCGCCCGCCGATCCTCCCGGGCGGAGCCGACCGGAGGGCCACGACCGTTCCCTCGTGGCCACGGCCGCCGCCACCCGCGCCTCCGCGGCCCTGGCCCGGGTCGTCGCCGCCCTGCCCGGCGGGGGCGAAGCCCGCCCGGGGCAAGACGTCATGGCCCGGGCGGTGGCCGACGCCCTCGCCGGGCACCGTCACCTGGTGGTGCGGGCCGGCACGGGCACGGGCAAGACGCTCGGCTACCTGGTCCCCGCCGTGCTCAGCCACCGGCGCACGGTGGTCGCCACCGCCACCCGGGCCCTCCAGGACCAGCTGGCGGCCAAGGACCTCCCCTTCCTCCAGGACGTGCTCGACCAGCCCTTCTCCTGGGCGGTGCTGAAGGGTCGCTCCAACTACGTCTGCGTGCAGCGCCTGGCCGAGGTGGTACCGAGCCCGGGGGGAGCGCCACCGGGGCCGTCCGCGCCCGGGGCGAGGCCCGCCCCTGCGCCCTCCGGCGGCCCCCCCTCCCCGGCGGCTCCCCCAGGTCGGCACGGGCCGAGCCGCGCCGGCCAGCTCGCCCTGGACGGCCTGGCCGAGCGGGCCGACCCCGACGAGCTCGCCTCGCTGGCCCGCTGGGCCGCCACCACCGCCACGGGCGACCGGGCCGAGCTGCCGGCCGAGCCCAGCGACACGGCGTGGGCCGCGGTCAGCACCACGTCCCGTGACTGCCCGGGAGCGGCGCGCTGCCCCCGGGGCGACCGGTGCTTCGCCGAGGCGGCGCGGGCCCGGGCCGCCTCGGCCGACGTCGTCGTGGTCAACCTCCACCTGTACGGCTTGGACCTGGCGTCCGACGGTGCGGTGCTCCCCGACCACGAGGTGACGGTCATCGACGAGGCCCACGTCCTCGAGGACGTGATCTCGGCCACGACGGCCGTCGAGGTCACCTCGCACCGCTTCGCGCACGTCGGGCGGCTGCTGCGGGGCATCCTGGCCGACACCGGGGACACCGTCACGGGCGTCGCCGACGCGGGGACGGTGCTGTCCTCGGCGCTGGTGCCCCATCGCGACCAGCGCCTCACCGCTCCCCTGCCCGATGCCCTGGCCGGCGCCCTCGCCGCCGTGCGCCGGCGGTTGGTCGCGGCCCAGGAGGCGCTGCGGGGCGTGCCCGACGACGTGGGCGACGACGTCCGGGCCCGGGCTGTCCGGGCCCGGCAGGCGACCACTGCCCTCCTCGAGGACCTCGATGCCGTCGTCGCCCCCGACGACGCCCACGTCCTGTTCGTGACCGGCCCGCCGCACGCGCCGGTCCTCCGCCTGGCGCCGCTCGACGTCGCCGACCTCCTGCGTGAGCGGCTGTGGTCCCGGCGCCCGGCGGTGCTCACCAGCGCCACGCTGGCACCGGGCTCCGGTCCCCGCCTGGGCCTCCCCCAGCGGGCCGACGAGCTGCTCGACGTGGGCAGCCCCTTCGACTACGGGGCCAACGCCGTCCTCTACTGCGCCGCTCACCTCCCCCGGCCCGGCGACCCGCGGTGGGAGGCGGCCGCGGTCGAGGAGCTGGCCGCGCTCCTGGCGGCCGCCGGCGGCCGTACCCTCGCCCTGTTCACCAGCTACAGGGCGATGGACCGCGCCCTGGAGGCCTTGCGGCCGCGGCTGCCCTTCCCGCTCCTGGCCCAGGGAGAGCTACCGAAGCAGGCACTGGTCGAGCGGTTCGCGGGCGACCTCGACACCTGCCTGTTCGCCACCATGAGCTTCTGGCAGGGCATCGACGTGCCCGGACCGTCGCTGTCCCTGGTGACCATCGACCGCCTCCCGTTCCCCCGGCCCGACGATCCGCTCCTGCAGGCCCGACGCCAGCACGTCGGCGCAGGGGCGTTCCTCGCCATCGACGTCCCCCGGGCCGCCACCCTGCTGGCCCAGGGCGTCGGGCGGCTCGTCCGGGCCGGCACCGACCGCGGGGCCGTCGCCGTGCTCGACCCCCGGCTGGCCACCGCCCGCTACGGTCCCAAGATCGTCGCCACCCTGCCCCGGATGCGGCGCACCCGGGACCGTGCCGAGGTCGAGGCGTTCCTGAGGTCCCTCAGGGCGCACGAGGACCCCGAGGGGCCCCGGGAAGATCGACACCCGGAGGACGGGGACGCGGCGGGACCCCGGGGTTGAGGGCCGGGGTCAGAAGCCCAGGCGGTCGAGCGCACCCGGCCGCCGCTGCCAGTTCCGCTCGACCTTGACCCGGAGGTCGAGGTAGGCACCCTCGGGCAGCTGGCGGCGCACCGCCGTGCCCACCTGCCGGAGGACCGCCCCGCCCTTCCCGATCACGATGCCCTTCTGCGACTCCCGCTCGACGAGGATCTCGCAGCGGATCACCGGCCACTCCCAGTCGGTCACCCGGGTGGCGATGGAGTGGGGCAACTCGTCGTGGGCGACGGCCAGGAGCTGCTCGCGCACGAGCTCGGCCACCTGGACGGGCTCGGGGACGTCGCTCACCGTGCCCTCCGGGTAGTACCGGGGACCGGGCGGCAGGCGCCCGACGAGGTGACCGGTGAGGGCGTCGACGCCCTCACCGGTGCGGGCCGACACCGGAAAGTACTCGGACAGCTCGAGCTCGGCAGCGGTGGCGAGCTGACCGAGCACCACCGCCGCCGGGGCGGCGTCCACCTTGTTGACCACGACCACGGCGTCCCGGGGCACCCGGGCGGCGACCCAGCGATCGCCGGGACCGAGCGGTCGGGTGGCGTCGAGGACCAGCACCACCACGTCGACGTCGGAGATGCTCGACTCGGCGGTGGCGTTGAGCCGCTCGCCCAGTGGGGTCCGGGGCTTGTGAATGCCGGGCGTGTCGACGAACACGGCCTGGGCGCCAGGGCGCGTCAGCACGCCTCGGACCCGACGGCGCGTGGTCTGCGGCTTGTCCGAGACGATCGCCACCTTGTGGCCGACGATCCGGTTCAGCAGGGTCGACTTCCCCACGTTGGGCCGACCGACGAGGCTCACGAACCCCGATCGGAAGTCGCCCGGCCCCGGCTCCGCCCCCCGCCCGGTCACGACCGCCCCGTCACCGGGACGCCGTGGGGGCAGAAGGCGGAGGAGGTGACGGCCACCGCTCGACCGTACCGCCGGAGTCCACGGGCCGCGCACGCCGCCGGTGCCGCCGTCCGCGATCCCGGTGCCGCGGTTCGAGCCGCGGTTCTAGCCGCGATCCGCGCGATCCCGGTGCCGCGCCCGAGCTGCGCTCCCGATGCCGGCGCACCGGTCCCGTCGGTGGCGCCGGCTGGCGTCACCGCAGCCGCTCGACACGGACGCGAGCCCCAGCGGTCACCTCGTCGAACCCCAGCACGCCGCCGATGGTGGGAGGCACGAACCGGGGTGGCACCATCCGCCCCCGGCCCACCGCCACGTCGGCCGACCCGTCGCCGTCCTCGTCGACCAGCTCGAGCTCGACCACGGTGGACGGGCGCTGCCCGACCTCCCCCAGGGACCGCTCGGCGTCCGCTGCCAAAGACTCGAGACCGGCCGGTGCCGCCCCCCTCCCCGCCGCCGCCCGGGCGGTGGCGTCGTGGACCGTCGCCCGGAGGGTCGAGGTGGCGTACAGGCCGAAGAGGACCTGCACGGCGAGGAACAGGAACAGCAGGAAGGCGACGAAGCCCACGGACGTGCCGAAGACGCCGACGCCTCGGTCGTCGCCAGGCCAACCTCGCCCCGGCCGACCGCGCCCACGCCCAGGGCGACCACCCCCCGGGCGAGCACCGGCCGAGCGACCACCGGCTCGTCCCGGCCGACCACCCGGACCGGCTCGTCCCCGCCGGTGGGACGCCGGCCAGCGGCTCAGCGGCCGACCTCGCTGATGCGGTCCCTCGTGTCGGACTCGATGTCGGTCCACATCGACCGGAAGCCCACCCACATCAGGGCACCCAGGGCCGCCATGATGAGGACGACGATGGCAGCCGAGACGACGCCCTCGCCCCGGTCCTCGCGGGAGCGACCGAGGAGGGGGGCAGCGGCGCGGCGGATGGCGGACCACCCGGCCGCGGCCAACTGCGGGAGGCGCCGGGTCAGGCGCACTGCGGATGCGATCAACGGAACGACCTCCACGGGAACGGCACGGCCCAGCCCTGCCACAGGACGGCTGCCATCAACGGAACGACCTCCCATGGGAACCCCTGCCACAGGACGGCTGCCGCCAACGGAACGACCTCCACGGGAACGGCAGGGCCGGGCCTGCCGCCGGGGCGGGGGTCGAGCGGGCGGCACGGCCGGCGCCCCGTCGCTGCCGGGCGGCGCCGCCCGGGGGAACGGGCCACGTCACGTCCCCGAGAAGAGGCGCAGGGCCTCGACGAACGGCACGGCCAGGAAGATGGCTCCGGGCACGAGGGCGGCCACGGTGACGGGCACCCAGACCTGCTCGGCTCGACGCTCGATGGTCTGCAGGAGGTCGCGGTGGACGTCGCGGCGGATCGACCGGGCCTCGTCGCCGATGAGGCGGCCCAGGTCGCCGGCCTGGCGGTCGAGGGCGAGCACGCCGACCAGGCGGCGCAAGGCCTCGACGTCCGCCACCTCCGCCCACTCGCGCAGGGCCTCGGCCTCGGTCAGTCCCTGGTGGATGCGGCCCGCCACCCGCCGGAGGTCCTGGCCGCAGGCCCCCGCCCCCCGGGACGCCAGGCGGTTGACCGCCGCCCCCAGGGAGTAGCCGGCTCCCAGCAACATGCCGAGCTGCTCGGCGACGACGGGCAGCTCGAGGAAGATCCGGTGCTGCCAGCGGGCCGACCGCGTCGCCAGCCGCTGCTCCACCACGAGGAAGGCGAGCACCGGGCCTCCGGCCACGAAGCCCAGGGCGAGCGGGCCGGACAGCCCCGCCGCCGTCGCCACCAGCGCGGCGACCGCCAGTCCCGCTCCCGCCCAGGCCAGCTGGCGCACCCGGAACGCCGTGACGTCGAGCGGGGAGTGGACCCGCTCCAGCCGGGCGCCCAGCGGCTCGCTCACTCCGAGGGCCCGGGCCGCCCGCCCGCCGACCGCCCGGGCCAACGGACCGACGGCGTCGGCGAAGGAGGCCGCCGACAGGACCGCTCCCCGCCGCCGCACCTCGACGCCGCCGGCCACGTAGGGAGCCACCCGGTCGACGAGCGGGCGCCGGCGGAACCACCGCAGCTCGCTCAGCAGCAGGGTCGCCCCCACGAAGAGGGCCGACCCCACCAGCGCCGCCGTCCGCCCGCTCACTCCTGGAACACCCGCCCCTCGGCCGGCACCACCAAGAGGTGGCCGGCCCACAGCCAGCAGGCCACGACGGCGGCGATGCCCACCACGACGAGCACCTGGCCGGTGGGCGTGGCGTAGGCGGCCCGGCCGTCACCGATGCTCATGCCCACGAGGGCCATGCCGGCCGGCACCAGCAGCGTGAAGCGGCGGGCGAAGCGCACGCCGGCCTGGCGGGAGCGGGCGTCCTTGCGGCCCTGCACGTCGAGGACGCGGTCCTCGATGAGCGCTTCCAGGCGCCGGTCGAGGTCGGTGCCTCCCACCTCGTGGGCCACCAGCAGGGTCTCGCACGCGGCGTCGGCGGTGGGGTCGGCCAGCCGGGCCTTGAGCACGCTCACCGCCCGGGCGAGGTCGGTGGACAGCGACCACTCCCGCCGCGCCGCCTCGAAGGCGGGGCGGAGGCTGACGGGGCCGGTCCGGCCCGCCTCGAACAGGGCCTGGGGGATCGACCGGCCGAGGGCGCCGGTCTGGACGCGGATCTCCTCGAGCAGGTGGGGCCACGCCTCCTGGGCGGCGGCGCGGGCCTCCGCCCGCCGCACCCGTGCCGACATCCACGGCACCGCCCCGGCGCACGCCCCGAGCGTGGACGCCGCCAGCACGCCCCCGAACACGGCGAGGCCCACGACGGCACCTGCCGGCAGCGCCACCGCCGTCGTCGCCACCACCTGCCGGAGCTCCGCATCGCCCACCCGCCGGCGGAGGCCACCGCCGACCGCCACCCGGCGGCGGCCGGAGGCCGACGGCCGGGCCGGCCCGACACCCAGGCCGCGCCAGCCCAGCAGCAGCGCGGTGGACAGGTAGTAGGCCCCCGTCCCGGCCAGGGCAGCCAGGGCCAGCCCGGTCACGTCGCCCCCTCCAGCAGGCGGCGCACGTCGTAGCCGGCGTCGGCCAGCGGGCGGGCCGGCCGGGCGGGCACGTCACCGGTCCAGCGCAGGGCCTGGTCCGGGCCGGACCGCCGGAACGCCTCGGTCACCGTGAAGTGGGTGGCGTCGGCCCCGCTGGCGAGGTCCTCGACCAGCACCACCTCGGTGACCCGGGGCCCCGCCGGCGTGCGGGTGCACTGCACCACCACGTCGATGCTCTCGCTCACCAGGGCGTTGAGGGCGGTGAGGGGCAGGCCGCCCGAGGTGTCGGCGAGCTGGCAGACGAAGCGGAGCCGGGTCAGGGCCTGGCGGGCGGAACCGGCGTGGATGGTCGTGTAGCCGGTGACGCCCGAGGAGAGGGTCAGGAGCAGGGGTAGGGCCTCCCGGTCGCGCACCTCGCCGACGACGGCCACGTCGGGCGCCATGCGGAGGAAGCCCGCCACCAGCCGCCGCAGGTCGATCCCCGGACGGTCGCCCCGGGCGGCCCGCGTCTGCATCTGGGCCACGTTGGGCACCGGGATGTCGGCCTCGAAGACCTCCTCGGCCACCACCACGCGCAGGGCGGGGTCGACCTCGGCGGCGGTGCACGAGAGCAGCGTCGTCTTGCCCGACCCGGGAGGCCCGGAGAAGACGATGGACAGCCGGGCGTGCACGCAGGCCGCCAGGAACCGGGCCACCGGCGCGGTCAGCATGTCCCGCTCGACCAGCTCGCTCAGGCTGCGGAAGGGGATGCCGGTGAACTTCCGGATGTTCACGAGGACGTGGCCGCCCCGGGCGATGTCGCCGTGCACGACGTGGACCCGGGCCCCGTCGTCGAGCTGGGCGTCCTGGAGCCCCTCGGCGGGGTCCAGGCTGCGGTGGGCGGCCGAGGCGTCGTCGAGGAGCTTGGTCAACGTGCGGAGGACGTGGTCGTCGTCGTGGAAGACCTCGTCGTGGTAGCCCGACGCCCCCCGGTGGCGGCGGACGAACACGGCGTCGGGCGCGTTGACCATGATCTCCCAGACGTCGTCGTCGGCCAGCAGCGTGGTGAGCGGGCCGTAGCGGGCGATGTTGCGGAACGCCCGCTCGACGACCAGCTCGGGGTCGGGGAGGCCGGTGGGCCGCCGGCCCCGGCGGTGGTCGTCGTTCCACCCGGCGACCTCGTCGACGATGAGGGCGCGCAGCTTGGCCTCGCCGCCCGGTGCCGCCATCTCCAGGGAGATGTCCTTGGCGCGGGCCTGCACGGCACGTTCCACCTCGGCCAGGGGCGAGCCGCCGGCGGTCACGGCTCGCCTCCGTCGTCGCTCCAGCTGCCGAGGGAGCCGGGGGCCACCGGCACCGCCTCCCGGGCGGGCCCACCGGTGGGGGCGGCCCGGGGCGGGGTGCGGTCGAGCAGGCCGCGGACCGCCACCGTGACCGGCCGGACCACCGGTGGCGGCAGGGGCCCGCCGTCGAGCGGCACCTCGCCCAAGCGCCGGCGGTCCGGGACGAAGACGGGCGAAGCCACCGGCATCCCGCCGGCCACCGCCGCCGGCAGCAGGCGGGCCAGCGCCGCGCTCAGCTCGGCCCGTCGGCGAGGCGACCGGGGTGCCCGGTTGACGACGGGCACGGCGCGCCGGGGGTCGACGCCGTGGCCGACCAGGTCGGTCAGGACCCGCAGCTGGGCGTGGAGGCCGGCGACGCCGGGCACGCCCACCACCAGCACCAGGTCGGCGGCCGGGAGGCACTGCCGGGCCAGCACGTTGCGATCCTCCACGTCGGCGGACCCGCACTCCCGCTCCCCCTCGACGTCGGCGTCCACGTCGGCCACGACGTACCGGTAGGCGCGCCGGGTGGCGTCGAGGGCGGCGGCCACGGCGCGGGGTCGGAGCGCCGTCCAGTCCCGGTGGCGCCGCAGGCCGAGCAGGAGGTCGTAACCCCGATCGGCCACCCGGAAGCACAGGCTCCGCACCTCGTGCGGGGCCAGCACGCCCGTGCGGTGGGCCTCGGCCAGCTCGAGCAGGCCGGGTACCACGTCGCCGGCGTCGTGCAGCAGGGCCTGGTGGGCGTGGAGGGCGAGGTCCGCCAGCAGGACCAGGCCGTGGTGGCGGGGATCGCCCGCCAGCCCCGTGGCCAGCGCCGTGGCCAACGTGGAGCGGCCGACACCACCGGCGCCGGTGACGGCCACGAGCCGCCCCCGCCACCCGCCGGGCGGAGCCTCGGCGTCGGGCCCCCGGGCGACGTGCGCGGCGAGGGCGCGGCGCGGGACGGGACGGGCCGCCGCCCGCAGGGCCTCCACCAGCTCGTCGGGCCCGAAGCCCACCGGGAGCACCGCGGCCGCGCCCAGCGCGTCCCACGCTGCCCGGCTCCGACCGTCCTCGGCGACGACGACGGCGCATCCCTGGGCGGTGGCGTCGTCGACGAGGTCGCGGTCGAGGGCACCGAGCCCGGCGTCGACGAGCAGCGCGGAGAACCGGCGGCCCGAGGCGAGGCGGGCCCGGGCCTCGGCGCCGGACACGACCTTGACGAAGTCGACCGGCACGGTGGCGTCGGTGGCCCAGCGGGCCACGGCCCCGAACCAGGTCGTCCTCACCCCGGCCAACCCCAGGACGACGTAGCGGTCGGCCCCCGTCACCCGCCGTCCCCCTCGCCGCTGGCTCCCCCACCGGGGCCACCGCCCTCGCTCGACCCCTCCTCGGCAGCAGGCTCGCCCCCCGTGCCGGGACCGGCGTCCCCGCCGCCCCCGGACCCGGCGGCGGCACCCCCCGCCGCCCCGGCACCACCCCCGGGGTCGGTGCCGGTACCCCCTCCACCGGAGGTGTCGGGCCCGGAGGTGTCGGGCCCGACGGGGACAGGCCCGGCGGCCGGGCCGGCCGGCACGGGGGCGGGCCCGGCGTGGGTCGTGCGCACCAGGGTGACCTGGCCCTGGCGAGCGGCGTCGACGATCGGAGCGCCCTGTGCCGGGTCGGGGATGGCCAGGGTGACCGTCAGATCGCCACCCTCCGTGAGAGAGCCAGCCCCCTCGGTCACGGCCACCACTCGGAGCCCGGCGGCCGCCAGGGTGGTGCCCTCGTCGGTGGCGTAGACGTCCACCGTGTCGCCCGGTCGCAGCCGGCCGTCGACCGCCAGGTCACGGCCCAGGGCCACCGACAGCTCGGCGGCGGGCGGGCCCGCCACCTGATCGCTCGCCGAGCCGCGCTGCAACAGCTCGCCCTCGCCGATCGGGGCGACGACCACCCTGCCGTCGAGCTCGCCCATCGACTCGAAGGCGGCGGCGGCCGGGCCCTCCGGCAGGTCGATGGCCTCGAAGCGCACGGCCCCGGCGTCGAGGCGCTCGCCGGGCACCAGGGAGCGCACGGCCACGGCGAAGGACCGGTTGGGCGCACCGGTGGCCGACCGCCACGACGCGAAGGTGCCGACGGCGGCCGCCGCCACCAGGGCGCCGCCCACCACCGCCCGGGCCCCGGGGAGGCCGGGCGCCCGGGCGACCAGGCGGGAGGGGGCGGAGGGCCGGAGGTCGCGGGGCACGACGGCGTCGTCGGTCCGGGTCGTCACCATCCGCTCGTCCTCCCCCAGCTGTCCGTCATCCCGGGAAGGCCCGCCGCCTCGACCGCACGCCGCCCCCAGCGCCACCCGCACCCTGAGGATGTGGCGGCACACACACCATACGTGATGACGAGCGCCGTGCCAGGAGGGGACCGAAAAGTGCCAAAACACCACGCCAGGCGGTATCGTCACGAAGGTGAGCAGTGACGAGACCGACTGGCTGTCGACCCAGGAGGCCGCCCGCCGGTTGGGTATCACCCCCCGCACCCTCTACCGCTTCATCGACCACGGCGAGCTCCCGGCCTACCGATTCGGCCGGGTCATCCGCCTGCGGGCTCACGAGGTCGACGAGTTCATCAACCGGTCCCGCATCCAGCCCGGCGAGCTCGAGCACCTCTACCCCGAGCCGGCCATCCGCGGCGACGAGCCCTGACCCCGCGGGGGTGCCGCCCGCACCACCGCACGTCGCGGCGCGGCTGGCCGCCCTCGCCGTCCGACCCGTCCGCGCCACTCCTCGGCCAGCGCACCGCTCCGCCCCACCGACCGCCCCCGGCCCGAGCACGGCCTGGCCCCGCACGGCTGCCGTGACGGCCGGGCCCGGACCACGAGCCCTTGGGCCACGGCGCAGGTGTGGACAACATCGACAATCCACAGGGTTCCCCCTCTCGTCCCCCACAAGGACCTCGTCCTACGGTGACCCCATGCCGACGTTCGAGGTCACGCTGCGCGACGGTGCCCGGGAGGTCGTCGAGGGCGCCGACGCCTACCAGCAAGAGGGACCGATGACGACGTTCTTCCGGCGGGGCGACGGCCGCGACGTGATCGACTCGTGGAGCACGCGCATGGCCAGCTTCCGCACGGCCGACCTGCTCGTCGTCCGGCGCTACGAGCCGGCCGAGGCCCGCCGGCTGGCGGTCCCCGCCCTGGCCTCCTGACCCCGGCGCCCTGGCCGGGTGGCCCGCGCCCGCATCACCGGTCCCCCGCCACCGCCATCCCGGGCCTCCGTGCGACGCCACGACGGGCCGCGCCGACGGCATCGTCGATCGCCGGGCGGCCCCGCGCCCGCCGCGCCCGGAGGTCAGGCCCCGTCAGCGGGATGGTGGCCCGGCCGCCGTCGCCGGGGCGCCACCGCCGACGCCCACCACCACGGCGGCCACCGCGTGGCGGGCCACGTAGGAGGCCCCGCCGCCGGCGCGGGCGCCGGAGCCCGGGCCGGACGTGAGCGTGACGACGTCGCGCCCCACGGATCGCAGCCGACCGTCGACCGTGCCGCCGTCGACGGTCAGCACCCGCACCGGCTCGCGGTCGGCGGCCAGCTCGGCCAGCACGCCGTCGAGCCGGAGCGGCGAGCGGGTGGTGCGGTCGCCGGTCACGGCCGGCTGGCCCGGGGAGGACCGGAGCGTGCACACGGCCACCAGCGCCGCCACCGTCAGCACCGGGGAGGCCACCGCCGGGGACGCCGCAGCCAGGACCACCACGTCGGCGCCCACGCCCGCGACCCTGCCGACCGCCACGTGGCCGCCACGGAGCGCCATCCGCACCGTGGCCTCCGCCTCCAGGAGGTCGGCCAGCACGCCGGCGACCGATCCCTCCTCCTCCGCCTGGCGCCGTAGCGACCGCTCCCGCGCCCGGCCCCGGGCCGCCTCCTCGACACGGGCGTCGGCCGCCCAGCGGTCGAGCTGGCTGCTCCACCCCCCGGCTCCCCTCCCGCCCGCCGGCAGGCCCAGGTCGAGGCGAGCCGGCGGCTCGGGGGCGGGCGGCGGGGGCTCCACCGGGTGCACCGTAGCGGCGCCGGGCCGGGGGCCGGGGGCCGTGGCAGCGACGGCGGGACCGGTGGCGCGGTCGCCGCGCCGCGGCGGGGGGCGACGGGCCTAACCTGTGGGCCTCGTGCCCACCGCGCAGGTCAAGATCTCCGTCCCCGGCAACCACCTCATGGCCGACCTCCTCGGGCAGCGAGACGAGCTGCTCCGCGTCGTCGAGTCGGCGTTCCAGGGGGTCGAGATCCACGTCCGCGGCAACGAGATCGCCATCGCCGGCGACGAGGCGGACCGCGTCGGGCTCCTCTTCGAGGAGCTGGTGCTGCTGCTCGAGCGGGGCCAGCGGCTCGAGCCCGCCAGCGTCGTCCGCACCATCGACATGGTGCGGCACGACGAGCGGCCCTCCGAGGTGCTCACCGCCGAGGTGCTGCGCTCGGCCCGGGGCCGCACCATCCGCCCCAAGTCGGCCGGGCAGAAGCGCTACGTCGACGCCATCCGCGACAACGTCGTCACCTTCGGCATCGGCCCGGCCGGCACGGGCAAGTCGTGGCTGGCCGTGGCCATGGCCGTGCAGGCGCTGCAGGCCAAGCAGGTCGACCGCATCATCCTCACCCGCCCCGCCGTCGAGGCCGGCGAGCGCCTGGGCTTCCTGCCCGGCGACCTGGCGGCCAAGATCGATCCCTACCTGCGGCCCCTCTACGACGCCCTCTACGACATGGTCGACGCCGAGGGCGCCCAGCGGTTGCTCGAGCGGGGCACGGTCGAGGTGGCGCCGCTGGCCTTCATGCGCGGCCGCACGCTCAACCAGAGCTTCATCATCCTCGACGAGGCCCAGAACGCCACGCCCGAGCAGATGAAGATGTTCCTCACCCGCATCGGCTTCGGGTCGCGGGCCGTGGTGACCGCCGACATGACCCAGGTCGACCTGCCCATGGGCCGCAGCGGCATGACCGGCCTGGAGCGCACGCTGGCCGGCATCGACGGCCTGGCCTTCGTGCGCATGGGCTCGAAGGACGTCGTCCGCCACCGCATCGTCCAGGACATCGTCGACGCCTACGACCGTGCCGAGGCGGCCGCCGACGACGTCACCGCGGGTGTCCGGTGACGCCCCCCGACCCGCCCCCCGGGCCGTCCCGCCCCCGCGACGGCGCCGAGGACCGGCCTCCGCCCCCCGCGCCGCGGGTGGGACCCGAGGGGGAGGTGCAGGTGTTCGGTGCCGACGAGCAGGACGCCGCGCCCGTCGACGTCGATCGGTGGAGCTCCCTGGCCCGCCAGGTGCTCCTGGCCGAGGGCGTGCGCGGCGATGCCGAGCTGTCCCTGCTCTTCGTCGACGAGGAGGCGATGGCCGAGCTCAACGGTCGCTTCCTGGGCGGCGACGGCCCCACCGACGTGCTGGCCTTCCCCATCGACGACCCGCCGCTGGCCGGCCGCTGGCCCGACGCCGGCACCGCCGGCCCCGACCGCGAGGACCCCGAGCCGGACGACCTGCCCCTCCTGCTGGGCGACGTGGTCGTGTGCCCGTCCGTGGCCGCTCGCCAGGCGTCCTCCCACGCCGGCTCCTACGAGGACGAGCTGGCCCTGCTGGTGGTGCACGGGGTCCTCCACGTCCTCGGCCACGACCACGCCGAGCCCGAGGAGGCGGCGGCCATGCAGGCGCGCGAGCGCGAGCACCTGGAACGCCTGCACCGCCGGGGGTGACGGTGGCCGGCACCGCGCACGTCCTGGCGGTGGGGACGGCCGACGCCTGGGCGGGCGTGGCCGCCATCGCCTGCCTGGTGGCGGCAGGGCTCCTGGCCGCGGCCGAGGCGGCGCTCACCCGCGTCACCCGGCCCCGTGCCGAGGCGATGGCCGACGAGGGTCGGCGCGGCAGCGAGGATCTGCTGCAGCTCGTTCGCCAGCCCGCCGGCGCCGTCACCACGGTGGCCTTCCTGCGGATCGCCGCCGAGCTGGTGCAGGCCACCCTGGTCGGCGTGGTGGCCAACCGGGCCCTGGGGCCGGCGGGGGCGGCGCTGGTGGTGGCGGCCGACGTCGCCGTCACCTTCGTCGTGTCCGAGAGCGTTCCCCGGACGTGGGCGATGCTCAACGTCGAGGGCACGGCGCTGGCCGTGGCCCGGCCGGTCCGCGCCCTCGCCGCGGTGACCCCCCTGCGCGGGATCGCCCGCGGGCTGGTCGGGGTCACCAACGCGCTGCTGCCGGGCAAGGGGCTCCAGCACGGGCCGTTCGTGTCGCCCGAGGAGGAGTTGCTGGCCGTGGCCGAGATCGGCGTGGAGGAGGGTGTGATCGAGGAGGGGGAGCGGGACCTCATCGAGTCGATCATCGAGTTCGGGGACACGCTGGTGCGTGAGGTGATGGTGCCCCGGCCCGACATGGTGACCGTCGCCGACCACTTCCGGGTGGCCGACGTCATGGAGGTGTTCCTCCTCAACGGCTACAGCCGCCTCCCGGTGTGCGGGAGGGACCTCGACGACGTGGTGGGCCTGGCCTACGCCAAGGACCTGATGGGGGCCGAACGCGACGGCAAGGCGGACGTGCCGATCCGGGAGCTCGTCCGCCCCGCCCGCTTCGTGCCCGAGACGAAGCGGGCGCCCGAGCTGCTGCGGGAGATGCAGCAGGACAAGATCCACATGGCGATCGTGGTCGACGAGTACGGCGGGACCGCCGGCCTCGTCACCCTGGAGGACGTCATCGAGGAGCTGGTGGGCGAGATCGCCGACGAGTTCGACATCGACGACCCCTTGGTGGAGCCGCTCCCCGGCGGTGGCGCCCGCGTGCCCGGTCGCATGCCGCTCGACCAGGTGAACGACCTGCTGCAGGCTCGACTGCCCGAGGGTGACTGGGACACGGTGGGCGGCCTGGTGTACGACCGCCTGGGCCACGTTCCGGTGGAGGGCGAGGTGGTCCACGCCGCCGGATGGCAGCTCACCGCCCAGCGCATCCAGGGTCGCCGCATCGGCCGGGTCCGCATCGTCCCCGACGACGCCGCCCCCGAACCGCCCACGGACCCCACCGAGCGACCACCACCCCACGGTCACGCGGGCACCCGCCCCACCGGGACCGGACCACCCACGGGGCCCGCCTCCCCCGGGCCGGCGGGCGGCACGCACGGCACCGGGCCGCCGCCCTCGCCGGCGGGCGGGCCGGCCCAGCCTCGGCGAGGCCACCGGTTGGCCGGAGACGACGGCCTGGCCGGGGGGGTCGAGGCGCTGCCCTTCGGCCTGCTCGTGTTCGTCGTGGGGACCCTCCTCGTCGCCAACGCCTGGGCGGTCGTCGACGCCAAGCTGGCGGTGGACGCGGCCGCCCGCCAGGCCACCCGGGCCTACGTCGAGGCCGAGGTGCCCGACGGCGACGGCGCCGACGGCGCCGAGGCCACCGCGGTGGCGGCGGGGCTGGCTGCCCTGGATGCGCACGGGCGCGACCCGGCGAAGGCGTGGGTCGGCCTCGGTGGGCTGGAGGGATCGGGCGGCCAGCAGGGCTTCAGCCGCTGCGCGCGGGCCACCTTCGTCGCCCGCTACGAGGTGCCGGCGCTCACCTTGCCGTGGATCGGCGGCTTCGGACGGGGGATCGACGTCACCAGCCGGCACAGCGAGATCGTCGACCCCTACCGCTCGGGCGTGCCCGGCTCGGCCGAGAGCTGTGGGGCGTGACGGCGACGTTCCTCGGGCGGGGCGGGCGGAGCGACGAGCGGGGCAGCGTGCTGGTCCTGGTGCCGGCCGCCCTCCTGATCGTCCTCGTGCTGGCGTCCGTCGCCGTCGACATGTCGCTCCTGCACCTCCGCCAGCGCCAGGCCCACGACCTGGCGGCGGCCGCCGCCAACGACGCGGTCACGGCCGGTGCCGACCGGGGGGTGCTTCGCACCGGGACCTACGTCGTGGACCGCGCCGCGGCCCGGCGGGTGGTCAGCCGCATGGTGGCGGCCAGCGACCTCGCTCCCCACGTGGTGGGGCCGCCGGAGGTCCGGGTGACGGCCGACGGCGTGGAGGTCGCCCTGGCGCTGCACGCCGACTACATCTTCGCCGGCGTGGTGCCCGGCACCCCCGACGGCCGCACCGTCCGGGCGGTGGCATCGGCGGTCGCCGCGTCCGGTGGGCCCTCGCCGGCGACCTGAGCCCCGAGCGCTGGGTCTGGGCCCTGAGCCGCGGCAGGGCGGCAAGGCCGATCGTTCATCCACTCGATGTTCTTGACCCACTCTTGACAACTTTCGTTCCCTCCCGTCAGAGTTCGCTCCATGCACGTACACGTCACGGTCGAGCTGGACGGGGACCAGCTGGTGGTGACCAAGTCGGCCGACGGGGCCGAGGCCGCCACGCGCCTGGGTGGCGAGGCCCACCGCCTCCGCCGTGCCAGCCATCCCGGGGTGGTGACCCTGCTCGACGCCACGCCACGGGATCCCGCCGCGGAGCCGGACGGCCCGCCCGGGCCCGCCGCCGGCGTCCTCGACGTCGCGGGCGGGCCCACCTCCCGGTTGCGGCTGGCGTACGCCGGTGAGCCGGTCAGCCGGTGGTCCGGCCCCCCGAGCGCCGTCGCAGGGTTGGCGGTGGCCGTCGCCACGACGCTCGCCGACCTCCACGACATCGGCATCGTCCACGGGCGGCTCGACGCCACCCACGTGCTGGTCGCCGGGGACGGCCGCCCGCGGCTGTGCGGCTTCGCCGACCCGGGCGCCGCCACGCCGGCCGACGACGTGGCGGCCTGGGCCCGCCTGGTGATCGACCTCGCCGAGCGGACGCCGGCACCCCGCCGACGGCTTCGCCCGGCAGGCCGCTCCGCCGCGCTCCGGGCGCTCCGCGCCGCCGTCCAACCGGCGCTCGACCCGGTGCCCGAGCGTCGGCCGGCGGCACGGGCCCTGGCCGACGGGGTGCTGGCCGTGGTGCCCGACGCCAACCTCGCCGCCTCGGTCGGGGGGAGCCGGGCCCCGGATGCCACCGAGGAGGGGTCCCCGACCGATCCCTTCGACCGGATCTGGTCCTACCCCGGCGAGCCCACCGAAGCCGAGCGGTGGGCCGCGGCGCTCGGTCCCGGGCCGCCGGACCTGGAGGGGCAGAGGGGCGAGAGCGCTGCCCCCACTCCCGCCACCGGGTGGCCCGAGACGGGTGGTGGCGACGAGCCCACCGGTCCCGCCGGCCGCATCGGGCTCGACCCCGGCTCCCTCGGCCTCGGCCTCGGCTCCCTCGGCCTCGGCCTCGGCGTGCCGGCCGGGTCCGGCGACCTCGGCCACCTCGGCATCGGCTCGGGCGTCCCGGCCCGCCGTGGCCCGGCCGGCCACGGCCCGGCCGGCACGCCGCCCGGCGCCGTCGCCCCGACGCCAGCCCGGCGACGCGTGCGACCAGCCACCGCCCTGGTGGCCCTGGTGGCCGGCGCCGGCGTCCTCGTGCCCGTGGCCCTCCTGGGAGCGGAGGGCGACGGCGAACCCCGGGCCACCACCCCGACGGCCGGATGCCCCCCGGTGGTCGCCCCCGCCGCCGACGTCGACGGCGACGGCTGCCGAGAGGCCGTCACCGCCGACGGTGCCAGCGTCGTGGCGGGCGACGCCCGGTGGTCCCTGGGCACGCCCGGGGACGTCGCCGCCGTGGGCGACTGGGACTGCGACGGCGAGGCGGCGGCCGCGCTGCTGCGGCCGGCCTCGGGCGAGGTGTTCGTCTTCCCCGGGTGGGCGGCGGCAGGCCAGCCGATCACCGTCCGGCCGGTGCAGCGCGTGGCCGGCGGGACCGCCCTGCAGGTCGAGGCCGACGCCGACACCGGATGCGACCGGCTGCTCGTCGCCGTCTCCGGAGGCGACCCCGTGGCCGTCGAGGGGGTCGGCTAGTGCACCCTGCCCCCCTCCGGCTGGTGCTGTGGAGCACCGGTCTCGCCGCAGCCTCGGCCGTGCTGGCCGGTGCCGACGTCCCTTCGGCCCCCCTGGCCTCGGCGGGCGAGCTGGCCCGCTGGTCGAGGGACGCCCCACCGGCCGACGTCGCGGTGGCACTGCTGCGGCTCGGCGGTCTCCTGGCCTGTGGCCACCTCTTGGCGGCGACCGCCCTCGCCGTGGCCGCCCAGGCCCTGCGGGGACAGGTGCTGGCCCGCGCCGTCGATCGGTTCTCGCCGGCGGTCGTGCGCCGGATGGTGGCCGGCGGCTCGGGGCTGGCCGTGGCCACCCTGGCCACCACGGTCCCGGCCGGCGCCACCCCCTGGCGGTCGGCCGTGGCCGCCGGCTCGCCGGATGACGGGCCGGTGGCCACGGTCCCCCTGGCGCCCTCCGACGCCGCCACCATGACCCGTACCGCCGGAGGGGTCCCCGCCGGGCCCGGCGGGACGCCGAGCAGCGTCGCACCATCGGTACCCCCGACCGCCACCATGACCCGGGCGGCGGATCCCCCACGGCCCCCGACGCCCGACGGCGACGGCGGGGGGCGCGCCACCATGGCCCGCCTGCCGGAGCCCGCCCGACCGGCAGAGCCCGCCCGACCGGCAGAGCCCGCCACCGCGGACGGGCACCTCCCCCGGCACCCTCGTCCAGCAGGGCCGGCCGCCACCGACGAGGCCAGGCCGGTGCCACCCGGCCGACCACGCCGCCTCCCTCCCCTGCCTGCCGCCGACCCGGCGACGTGGAGGGTGTCAATAGGCGACTCCCTGTGGTCGATCGCCGACGAGGTCGTGCACCAGGCGCACCCCGCCGCCACCGAGGGAGAGGTCGCGGCCTACTGGCGGGTCGTGGTGGCCGCCAACCGACCTCACCTCGTGGATCCGGACGACCCCGACCTCCTCCTGCCCGGCCAGGAGCTCGCCGTCCCGCCACTCGGCTGAACGCCCGGCCTCAGGCCGAGGTCAGCCAGCGTGCCGTCATCTTGTCGAACCGAGCCTCCCGCTCGCCCGCCACCGCCGCGCCCAGGGCGTCGACGACGGCGGCGGCCAGCGCCGACTGGCCCTCCGGCACGATGCCGTCGACCACGCCGAGGTCCAGCAGGTCCGACGAGGTCAGACCCAGCGACTCGGCCACCTCCGGCGCCCGGGACGGGTCCCGCCGGAGGATGGCCGCCGCCCCCTCCGGGGCGATCACCGAGAAGACCGAGTGCTCGGTGACGAGCAGGCGGTCGGCGTACCCGAGGGCCAGCGCCCCGCCGCTGCCACCCTCGCCCACGCACACCGAGACCACGGGCGTCGGGCACTCGGCGAAGGCCTGGAGCGTGCGGGCGATCTCGAGGGCCAGCCCGTCCGCCTCGGACGCGGGCGACGGGTCGGCGCCCGGCGTGTCGACCAGGGTGACGACCGGCAGGCCGAGCCGGCCTGCCATGTGCACGGCCCGCTGCGCCAGGCGGAAGCCGGCCGGGGACGGTCGGCCCTGCTCGTGGTACCGGTCGGTGGCCACCACCACGACCCGTTGACCGGAGATCGTGGCCAGACCGGCCCGGACGACCGGGTCGGGACCGCGCACCTCGGTCCACGACGAGCAGAGCCGGGCCGCCCGGTCGATGCCGGTGGGCCGGCCCACGGCCCGCGCTCGGCGCACCTCGGCCCACGCCCCGTCCCCACCCGGGTCGGTCCAGACGGAGAGCGGGCGGGTGGCGAGGGGGCGATCGGCCAACCCCAGCGCCGCCTCGACCCACGCTGCCTGGTCTCCCGCCGCGAGGAGGGCGTCGAGCCGGCCGGCGTCGAAGGCGGCCTCCGCCGTGTGCGAGCCGGCGGGGAGTGACGCCCCCAGGGCCCCCTCGACCACACGGGGGCCGGCGAAGCCCACCACCGCGCCCTCCACCGCGGCGCGCACGTCGACGAGCGAGGCGTACGAGGCGTACACCCCCCCGGTGGTGGGCGAGCCGTAGACGGCCACCGACAGCAGCCCGTCCCGGGCGTGGCGGCTGGCAGCCGACGCCGTGCGCGCCAGCTGGGCCAGGGCCACCATGCCCTCCTGGAGGCGGGCGCCGCCCGACCGGCTCGACACCACCACGGGGAGGCGGGCGTCCCGAGCGCGGTCGTAGGCCCTGACGACCCGCTCGCCGACGGCGGCCCCCATCGTCCCCCCGAGGACGTCGAAGCATCCCTCGATGTAGGCGTAGTGCTCGGTCCGCCCGGTGGCGACCGCCTCGCCAGTCTCGGCCAGGGCGCGCCGGCGCTGGTCGTAGCCCGGGAAGCCGAGGGGGTCGCCACCGAGGACATCGGCATCCCACTCCTGGACGGAGGGGTGGAAGGTCATCGTCCCGAAAGTCTCGCAGCCGGCGTGGAGCCGCTCCACACCCCGAACCGGCGCCGGTGCACCACACCCCGTGTCAGCGCAGGCGCACCGCCACCTCGTTGGCCAGCAACCGGCCGCGCAAGGTGAGGACTGCACGTCCGTCGGTCACCTCGACGAGGTCGCCCAGCTGGTCGACCGGCAGGGTGGCGGCCGGCACCCCTTGCCTGGTGCGCAAGGCCAGCTGGAGGCCCTCGAGCCGGCGGCCGTCGGGGTCGAGGCGCTCACCGGCCGCCTCGGGCGAGCTCCCGGCGGTGACGGCGGCGATGTAGCGCTCCGGGGTCCGCACGTTCCAGGACCGGCGCCCGCCCCGGTGCGAGTGGCCGGCGCAGCCGAAGGCCTGGTAGTCCCCCATCGTCCAGTACAGGCGGTTGTGCCGGCACTCGTGGCCCGGTCGCGCCCAGTTGGACAGCTCGTACCAGCCGAGGCCGGCCCCCTCCAGCACCTCCACTGCCACCAGGTACTTGTCGGCCTGGTCGTCGTCGTCGGGGTGGCGGCCAGGGTCACCGGCCAGCGGTGTGCCCGGCTCCACCGTCAGGGCGTACGCGCTGACGTGGGGCGGGTCGAGGGCCAGCGCCTCCTCGAGGGTGCGGCGCCAGTCGTCGACGGACTCGCCGGCGCCGCCGTAGATGAGGTCGAGGTTGAAGGTGGCGATGCCGGCCCCGCGCACCAGGGACACGGCCCGGCGCACGTTGCCCGGGTCGTGGGCGCGGCCCAGGCTGCGCAGGACGTGACCGGCCATCGACTGGACGCCGAGGCTGACCCGCGTGACGCCGGCCGCCACGTACCCCTCGACCAGCTCGGGCGTGACCGTGTCGGGGTTGGCCTCCACCGTGACCTCGCAACCGGCGGCCCGGGGCACGACGGCCAGGACGGCGGCCAGGTCGGTGGCCGGCAGCAGCGACGGCGTACCGCCACCGACGAAGATGCTGGTGGCGGCGGGCAAGCCGGCGGCCACGGCCCGGGCGATGTCGCTGGCACAGGCGTCGAGGTAGGCGCCCTGCAGGTGGTGGCGGTCGGTCCAGGTGGCGAAGGCGCAGTAGTCGCAGCGCGCCGCGCAGAAGGGGACGTGCAGGTAGACGCCGAACTCCGGGACCGGAGGGGAGCAGGACGCCGTGGCTGTCGCCCTCGCGCTCAGCGGACGAGGCAGAGGCCCAGGCTGTCGAGCCGGGCCGGCACCTGGTCGGGGTGGCAGTCGAGGATGCAGGCCACGGCACGCAGGTCCTCGCGCCGGATGGTGAGCATGCGGCCGTTGTAGTCGCCGCGCTGGACCTGGATCATGCGCAGGTAGCGGGACAGCATCTCGCCCTCCTGGCCACCCAGGCGGTCCACGGCGCCGAGGTCGATGGTGACCGGGCGGTCGTCGCGACGGGAGGCCTGCGTCCTCTCCGTGAGGTCGACGATGTGGTCGTCGGACCCGCTCGGCGAGCGGATCCCCAGCTCGTCGTCGCTCGGCAGCATCTGGTCGACGGGCACGCGGTAGAAGCGGGCCAGGCGCTGCAGCCGGGGCACCGAGATGGCGCGCTCGCCGCGCTCGTAGGCGCCGAGCACGGACGCCTTGAACTCGTGCTCGGACGCTGCCTCCACGTCCTGGAGCGAGAGGTGCTTCTGACGGCGGATGGACCGGAGCCTTGCGCCGACCTTGACGGCGTAGCCGGTGTCGCGCTCGACCTCGAAGTCGGTCTCCATTGCTGCTCCTCCTCGGCCGATCCCCAGTGTTCCGGCCATGCCCAGGCAACCGACCCGAACCCGTCGAGTCGGCCAATTCCCTACTCTACGCACTGAGCAAGGACCGAAACAATCACTGCGCGTGTAGGTCAGCCATGGCCACTTTCAGTGGCGCAGGTGTCTGCACCGCACGCTACCTCAGCGTCCCGCACAGTGTTGTGTGCGTTCCGTGACGATCTGGTGGCGGAGGGCGGCGAGGAGGGTCCCGGCCGCCACCGCCGCCGTCTCCGCCCGCACGACGTGTGCCGCCAGCTCCACGTGCGGCAGCCCGCACGCCCGCTCGCCGGTGCTCCAACCCCCCTCGGGGCCCACCAGCACCGCCGGCCGGTCGAGCGAGGGCGGCCGGCCCCCCCGCTCGGCCAGGGCGGCGCCCGGGCGCCGGGCCGCGTCGGCGAAGGTGGCCAGGGCCGTGACCTGGGGCAGCCACGTGCGGCGGCACTGCTGGGCCGCGGCCCTGGCGATCTCGGCGAAGCGCTCGCCGTGGCGGGCGGCCCTCGGCCGGTCCCAGCGCACGACGCTGCGATCGGCGACGAACGGCACGATGCAGTCCACGCCCAGCTCGGTCAGCTTCTGCACGACCTGCTCGGGCCGGTCGCCCTTGACCAGGGCGAAGGCCACGGTGAGGGCGGGCTCGGGCCGGGGATCGGCCACCACGGGGCCCACCACCCCCACGTCGGGGCCCGCGCCCAGGCGGGCCGCCCGCCAGCGGCCGCCACCGTCGCCCACGGTGATCGGGTCGCCCACGGCCAGGCGCAGCACCCGGGCCAGGTGGTGGTGGTCGCCGGCCCGCAGGACCGGGGCGTCGAGGTCGTCGACGAAGGCGTGGGCGCGGGCCGTCACCGGCGTGACCGGATCCGGCGTCACCGGTCCCGCCACGCCGGGCCTACCGGAACGCCGACCGCAGCTTGGACACGAGGCCGCTGGGCGGCGGCGCCACCGGCTCGCCCCGCAGCTCGGCGAGCTGGCGGAGGAGGGCCTCCTCCTCCTCGGAGAGCTGGGTGGGCACGTCCACCACCACCTCCACCAGCAGGTCACCCCGGCCCCGTCGCTCCAGGTGGGGGACACCCCGGCCCCGCAGGCGGAACGTGGTGCCCGAGGCCGTGCCCCGTGGCACCTCCAGGTCCTCGACCCCCTCGAGGGTCTCGAGGGGGAGGGTGGTGCCCAGCGTGGCCTGCGTGTACGGCAACCGGACCGTGGTGCGCAGGTCGACCCCGTCACGCTGGAACCGGGGGTGGGGTGCCACCCGCAGGTGGACGTAGAGGTCGCCGGCGGCGCCACCACGGGGACCCACCGGACCCCGGCCGGAGAGCCGGAGCGTGGAGCCGGTGTCCACGCCGGCCGGGATGTCCACCGTGTAGGTGCGCTCCTCGACGAGGCGACCCTCGCCGTGGCACTCGGGGCACGGGCTGGCGATGACCTGGCCCGACCCGCCGCACCTCCCGCACGGCGCCGAGGTCACCATCTGGCCGATGAGGGACTGGCGGACCCGCCGCACCTGCCCGGTGCCCTGGCACTCGTAGCAGGTCACGGGCTCGGTGCCGTCGGCGGCACCCGTGGCCCGGCACGCGGGGCACGCCACCGCCGTGTGCACGACGACCTGGTGCTCGCAGCCGAAGACGGCGTCCGTGAACCCGAGCTCGGCGACGACCTCCAGGTCGGAGCCTCGGGGCGGACCCGACGGCGGGCGGCCCGAGAACGGGCTGCCCCCGAAGAAGGCCTCGAACACGTCACCGAACCCGCCGAAGCCGCCGAACGGCTCGCCGGGCGCCCCCGCCCCCACGCCCTCGGCGCCGAACCGGTCGTAGCGGTTCCGCTTCTCGGGATCCGAGAGGACCTCGTAGGCGTGCGCCACCTCCTTGAACCGGGCCTCGGCATCGGGATCGCCGTGGCCGGTGTCGGGGTGCAGCTCTCGCGCCAGGCGACGGAAGGCGCGCTTGATCTCGTCGGCCGTGGCGGTGCGGGACACGCCCAGGAGCTCGTAGTAGTCGGTCGCCATCAGCGGTGAACCACCATCCATCTATCTCTCGGTGAGCCGGTCCGACAGGCGGTTGCTCACCACGGCCACGGCCGCCAACGCCTGGGGGTAGTTCATGCGGGTGGGGCCGAGCACCCCGATGGTGCCCGCCCGCTCGCCCTCGATCTCGTAGGGCGCCACCACCAGGGCGCACTCGGCGAGCGGGGCGACGCCGGTCTCGCTGCCGATGGCGACGGCCAGGCCCCGGTCGATCACGTCACGGAGCAGGGTGACCACCACGATCTGCTGCTCGAGGATGGCGAGGACCTCGCGCACGGTCTCGATGGCGTCGAACGCCTGGGCCATGCGGGCCGTCCCCCCCAGGTACACCAGGTCGGGATCGTCGGGAGGGGGACCGGCGATGGCGTCGAGCGCCCTGGCGGTCAGGTCGTCGACAGCCCGGTCGCCCGTATGCGGCACCACCGCCCGCGCCCCTCGCCGCGTGCCCGCCAGGTGCAGGGTCAGGTGGGCGCTGGCGGCGCTGGCCCGCTCGTCGCCCACCCCGTCGGGCACCTCGATGGTCCGCTTCTCGACGGAGCCGTCGCTGAGCACCACGACCAGCACGGCGGCCGACGCTCCCAGGGTGACGAGCTGCACCGAGCGGACGGCGGCCTCGGGCGGCCCGCTGGGTGCCACGACGACGCCGGTGAGGTTGGTGAGGTCCGACAGGAGCCGGCTGGTCTCGGCCAGCATCTGCTCGGCCTCGACGTGGGCCCGGGCGAAGAAGCCGCGGACCTCCTCGGCCGAGCGCCCGGGGAGGCGGACCGGCCTCTGCAGGTGGTCGACGAAGAAGCGGTACCCCTTCTCGGTGGGCACACGGCCCGCCGACGTGTGCGGCTGCCGCAGGTAGCCCTCGGCCTCGAGGCCGGCCATCTCGTTGCGCACGGTGGCGGACGAGACGTCGACCCCCGGAGCCCGGGCCACGTGTCCGGAGCCCACCGGCTGGGCCGTCTCGATGTACTCCTGCACCACGGCCCGCAGGATGGCTGCCTTGCGATCGTCGAGCATCGTCACGTCGTCGTCACCGGGGTCGCAACCCGGCGTTGCGAGGACCCCAGTTAGCAGCCGAGTGTACCGAGTGCCAACCGTTCGAGGCAGGTGGGGGCGGGCCGGGACCGGGGCTCCTCCCGGCTCCCCCACCCCGGGCCCCCGGTGACCAGCGGCGGGAGCGGCGGCCTCAGCCATCGAGGCGGAGGGCGCTGATGAAGGCCTCCTGCGGCACCTCGACCCGGCCGATGTTCTTCATGCGCTTCTTGCCCTCCTTCTGGCGCTCGAGGAGCTTGCGCTTGCGGGTGATGTCACCGCCGTAGCACTTGGACAGGACGTCCTTGCGCTTGGCCTTGACCGTCTCCCGGCTGATGACCCGGCTGCCGATGGCCGCCTGGATGGGCACGTCGAACATCTGACGGGGGATGAGCTCCCGCAGCTTCTCGGCCATGCGCCGGCCGTAGTCGTAGGCCCGGTCGCGGTGGACGATCGAGCTGAAGGCGTCGGCGGCCACGCCGTTGAGGAGGACGTCGACCTTGACCAGGTCGGAGGGGGCATAGCCCGCGGGCTCGTAGTCGAGGCTGGCGTAGCCCTGGGTGCGCGACTTCAGCTGGTCGAAGAAGTCGCGGACCACCTCGGCCAGCGGCAGGCGGTACACCAGCTCCAGCCGCTCCGGGGAGAGGTAGTCCATGCGGACCATCTCCCCCCGCCTCGACTGGCACAGGTCCATGAGGGTGCCGGTGTACGCCGCGGGGGTGAGGATCGTGCAGGTCAGCCACGGCTCCTCGATGCGGTCGATCGTGCCGGCGGGTGGCATGGCCGACGGGTTGTCGACCTCGATGACCTCACCGTTGACCGTGTGCACGCGGTAGGCCACCGACGGGGCCGTGGCGATGAGGCTGAGGTCGAACTCGCGCTCGAGCCGCTCCCGGACGATCTCCATGTGCAGCAGGCCGAGGAACCCGCAGCGGAAGCCGAAGCCGAGCGCTCCCGACGTCTCCGGCTCGTAGGTGAAGCTGGCGTCGTTGAGGCGCAGCCTCTGCAGCGCCTCGCGCAGGTCGCTGAACTGGTCGCCCTCCACCGGGTAGAGGCCGCAGAACACCATCGGCTTGGGGTCCTGGTAGCCGGCCAGCGGCTCGGCCGCCGGGCGGGCGGCCTCGGTGACCGTCTCGCCCGAGCGGGCCTCGCCGACGTCCTTGATGCCGGCGATGAGGTAGCCGGTCTCACCCGGGCCCCGGGCGGCCACGGGCACGTGGGCCGGGGTCCGCACGCCCACCTCGGCGGCGTCGTGGGTGGCGCCCGCCTGCATGAAGCGCCGGCGGGCGCCGGTCGGCAGCGAGCCGTTGACGACCCGTACCGAGGACACCACACCCCGGGAGGGGTCGTAGTGCGAGTCGAAGATGAGGGCCTGCAACGGCGCGTCGGGGTCGCCCGTGGGGGGTGGCACCCGCTCGATCACCGCGTCGAGCAGGTCACCCACGCCCTCGCCCGTCTTGGCGCTGATGCGGAGGACCTGGCCGGCGGGGATGCCCAGCACCTTCTCGATCTCGGCGGCGTACCGGTCGGGATCGGCGGCGGGGAGGTCGATCTTGTTGAGGGCGGCCACGATCTCGAGGTCGTGCTCCAGGGCCTGGTAGCAGTTGGCCAGGGTCTGGGCCTCGATGCCCTGGGCCGCGTCGACCAGCAGGATCACCCCCTCGCAGGCGGCCAGGGACCGGGACACCTCGTAGCCGAAGTCGACGTGCCCGGGCGTGTCGATCAGGTCGACGACGTGGCCGCGGTGCTCGAGCCGGACCGACTGCAGCTTGATGGTGATGCCCCGCTCCCGCTCGAGGTCCATCGAGTCGAGGTACTGGTTGCGCATGTCGCGGGGGTCGACGGCCCCGGTGAGCTCGAGGAAGCGGTCGGCGAGGGTCGACTTGCCGTGGTCGATGTGGGCGATGATCGAGACGTTGCGGATGTGGGCGAGGTCCATAAGGGGAGCCCTGCGAGCGTAGCGGCGCGCCCTCCCGGTCCCGTCGAACGCCGGGAGGGGTCCCCGGGTGCCGGCGGGTGCTCCCCGCCGGAGGTGACAGGTCCGGTGGTTGCCGGTAGTGTGTCCCGGCTTTCCGTCGTCCTAGTCGAGCGAAACGCGAGAAGCGCCCGTGGCCAACATCAAGAGCCAGATCAAGCGGAACCGGCAGAACGCCCTGCGCCACGAGCGCAACAAGGCGGTGCGCTCCGAGCTCAAGTCGCGGGTCCGGTCGGCCGTCGCCGCGGCCGAAGCCGGCGCGGACGACGCCGACCAGCGCCTGCGCCTGGCCATCAAGCGGCTCGACATGGCGGCCGCCAAGGGCGTGATCCACAGGAACCAGGCCGCCCGCCGCAAGTCGCGCCTCGTGGCCCGAGCCCGGTCCGCCGCCCCCGAGAGCTGAGCCCTCCCGCCGGGCGGTCACCCCTACCCGGCGGTCACCCCCACCCGGCGGTCACCCCCCTCGACCCCGGGCCGTCGGGGTCGCCGAGGGTCAGCGTGCCCGCCGGGCCAGGCTGGCCAGCCGGGCCACCAGGACCTCGAGCACGAGCCCGTCGGGCCAGTCCTTGCCGCCCCGCAGGTCGAGGTCGGCGGCGGCCAGCAGCTCGATGGCCCGCACCACGCGGTCGTGGCCCAGCAGGCGAGCCTGGGAGAGCGCCTTGCGGGCCGGGAACGTCGAGCCCTTGAGGCCCAGCAACGTCGCGGCGTCCTTCTCGCCCGTGACCGCGGCGCCGTCGAGCGTCAGCAGGCGGGCGTAGTGGCCGTGCAGCGTCGCCATGACCTGGAGGGCGTGGCGCCCGCCTCCCGAGGTCATGCGGTGGAGGTTGTCGAGCGCCAGCCGGACGTCTCCCCGGTCCAGGGCGTCGGTGAGGTCCCACGGCGGCACGCCCCCCGACTCGCCCAGGAACGGCTCGATGTCCTCGATGCCCAGGCGGGCTCCCTCTCCGAAGGAGCCGACGAGGGTGGCCAGCACGCCCACGAGGCGCTGGGGGTCGTCGCCCAGCCACCGCGACACGTGGTCCACGGCGGCATGGTCGAGGTCCAGCCCCGAGGCGGCTACCCGCTCCTGGACCCATCCGGCCAGCTTGCGGCCCGGTCCGGTGTCGATGACCACCCCGCCCGCGCCCACCACCGCGTCGGTGAGCGACCGGGGGATCCGGCCTCCCGACCACACCAGCACCAGCGAGGTGGTGGGCAGGGGGTCCGAGAGGTAGTCGACGAGGGGTGCGACCTGGGCCGCCCGGGTGAAGACCTCCACGTCGCGGCCGACGACCACCCGCCGATCGGTGAGGAACGGCGGCGTCTGGGCCGCCTCGACCAGGGGCACGACGGAGCTCTCGCCTCCGTCGGCGGGAGCGAAGCGGTCAGCCCCCACCTCCTCGACGGCGAGACCGGGGTCGAGGCCGGCGGCGAGCTCGTGCACGACGCGCCGGGCCGTGTCCCGCAGCAGCACGTCGTCGTCGCCCTTCACCAGGTGGACGGGGGCGCTCGGCCTGGCGTCACCCATGGCTCGACCGCGCCGAGGAGGTCGACTCGTCGGCGTCGAGGCCGGCCCGGGCGGCCAGGACCGCCCCCAGCACCTCGGCCACCCGGCGGCTGCGGCGCACGTCGCCGGTGCGGATCAGCCGGCAGCCGGCGCTGACCGCCAGGGACTCGGCGGCGATGGCGTCGTCCCGCCCGAGGCCCCACGAGTCGATCCCCACGGGGATCCCCGCCCGGGCGGCGACGGCGATGCCCTCGGCCAGGTGGCCGAGGCCGTCCACCAGGACCACCACGCTCGCGCCGGTGCTGCCCAGGGCACCCGGCGGCGCGCCGGCCACCACCGCCGGGGGCAGCAGGACGACCGCCGCCCCCGCCGTGCCGGCGGCCACGGCCACCTCGACCGTGGCCGCCCGGGTGACGACCGGGACGTCGACGGCGCCGACCGCCGGGCCGATCAGGCGGGGCTCGAGCGACACGTCGACCAGGTCGGCGCCCTGGGCGGCCACCGCGGCGGCGGTGGCCGTCACCTCGCCCTCGCGCCCGAAGCGCGGCGAGGGCACGACCCCGGCCACCAGCACCCGGGCGGTCAGGTCGACCGGACCGGCAGGCAACGGCAGGACCGGGCCCGTCGAGGGGTCGGGCGGCGGGGGGAGGACCACGGGCGTCGAGGATAGGAGTTCGTGCACCGGGCGCCCGTCGAGGGCCGCCGGCCGGGTCCCCGGCGCGCTCCCCCTGGCCGCGAGGCGGCTCGCCGGCCGGGCCCGGGAGGGGTGGCCCGCGGCCGTGGCAGCGTCGGCGGCGCGGCCCCCGGGCGCCGCCGGCCCGGTCGTGCCGGACGCCACGGGACGGGGCGGCGGACGGGCCGGCACCCGGCCCGCGCCGGCTGACGTCGACCTCCAGGACCTCGTCGTTGCTGCCCACGGTGACCCGCAGCGCCCCCACGTCGACCGCTGCCCCCCGGGCGGGGATCGTCGCCCCCGGCACCACGTGGGCGGCCGCCGACCGACGGGGCACCAGGACGAGGGCGGCACCGGCCTCGCTCCGGACCACGGCCGCGGCCTCGGCCGCCGCCGGCGCGCCCGTGCGCACCACCAGCACGCCGACCGGGCCGAGGCCGTCCGCCCGCAGGCGCGACGCCAACGCCGGACCGTCGGCCCGTCCGTCCACCACGGCGACGGTCCCCCGCCCCGCCCGCCACACGGTCGCTCCGGGACCGAGGGGCTGGGCGACGAGGTCGCCGGGGGGCTGCCGGACCGCCACCGGGGCCACCGCCACGGCCACCGTGACCGCCACCACGCCCCAGCCCACGGCGGTGCACGCCCGGGCCCGGCCGGAGGACCGCGACCGCCGGCCCACCGCCACCAGCGCCGAGGCCGCCACCAGCGACACCAGGTGGGGCAGGCGCACCTGGGCCTCGGGCCACCGTCCCGCCGTCGATGCCACCCCGTCCAGCCAACCCAGCAGCAGGCGGGTCGGCAGGTGGACGACGTCCGCCACCGTGCCCCCGGCGACGCCGGCAGCCAGGCCGCCGGTGAGGCCCCACACCATCACCGGGCCGGCCGCCGGGGCCGCCAGCAGGTTGGCCGGCACCGAGGCCACGGGGACGCCACCGAAGGTGGCGACGAGCAGGGGCGCCACCGCGGCCTGGGCCGCCACCGTCACCGCCACGGGGGCGGCGAGCCAGCGGGGGCCGGGCAGGGCCCTCTCGAGGGGGACCGCCGCGGCCACGATCCCCGCCGCCCCCAGGACCGACAACCGGAACCCCAGCGACGTCGTGAGGAGGGGATCCGCCAGGATGGCCCCCGCCGAGCCGAGGGCCAGGGCGCGACGCGCCGACGCCGGGCGGCCGAGCGCCACGCCCGTGGCGGCCACGGCCGCCATGGCCACGGCTCGGAGCACCGAGGGCTCGGCCCGGGTGACGAGGGCGAAGGCCCCCAGCACCAGCACGGTCGCCGGCAGGCGGGAGCGGAGCCCGAGGCGGGTCAGCAGGGGCCGGGCCACGACGAGGGCAAAGGCCACGTTCTGCCCCGACACGGCCAGGAGGTGGGTCAGGCCCGAGGCCCGGAACGCCGCCGTCATGTCGGGCGGTTGGCGGCGATCGTCGCCCAGCGTCAGCCCGGCCAGCAGGGACCGTTGGCGCGGGGGCAGCCCCTCGGCCCCGGCCGCCAGGGTGCGCCGGAGCCCGTTCGCCGCCCGGCTGGCCGGCCCGCCCGGGCGCCAGCCGACGACCGTGTCCACCACGAGCCGCCCGGCGATGTGACGGTGGCGGAGCAACCTCTCGTAGCGACCCGGCGGCTGCACCGACCCGAGGACCACCACCCGCTCGCCGGCCAAGCGGTCGTCGAGGGCGGCCGCCGCCGCCGCCCGGGCCACCGCCCGCAGCCGCCGGCCGCCGAGGCCCACCTCGACGGCCACGCCGCCGGGCACGGGGACCGGATCCCCCGCCAGGGCCACGTCCGCCCGCACCGGACCCGTGGCCAGGGGGGCGTCCAGGCCGGCCACGCTGCGCTGCCCCAGCGCCGCTGCCAGCAGGGCCGCCCCCGACGCCACCAGGGCGGCGCGCCCGCCCGCCGGTACCCCTCGCAGGGCGCTGGCCGCCAAGACCACGACCGGGCCGGCCACGAGGGGCACCGGTGCCAGGCGCCCCTCGACCGCTCCCAGCGCGGCTGCCGCCACGAGCAGGGCCCCGAGCGCCACGCCCCGGTCGCCCACGGCTCACACCGTGGCCCGGGGGCGGATCTGCTCGAGCTTCGCCTCGCCGATGCCCCGCACGTCGAGCAGGTCGTCCACGGCCGCGAACGGCCCGACCTCCTGGCGGTGGGCGATGATCGCCTCGGCCGTGGCCGGTCCGACACCGGGCAGCTCCTCCAGCTCGGCGGCCCCCGCGGTGTTGAGGTTGACCAGCGGGCCACCGGGGGCCGTGCCCGGTCCCGACCCCGGCCCGCCGGCGGGCGCCGGCACCCCCGCGGCGACCGGCAGGGCGTCGCCCGGGCGGGGGACGACGACCTGCTGGCCGTCGACCAGCACGGCGGCCAGGTTGACGCGGGCGAGGTCGGCCTCGGCGACCGCCCCGCCGGCGGCGTCGATGGCGTCCACCACCCGGGCGCCCGACCGCAGCCGCTGCACCCCGGGCGATGCCACGGCTCCGACGACGTGCACGACCACCTCGGAGGCGACCGACCCCGCGGGCCCGCCGGCACCCCCGGCGCCCGGCCCCGCCACCGCGCCGGGGGGGCCGGCCGCCGAGGCGGGGGGACCCCCGGTGCCGCCCACCGCCGTAGTATCGACGGCCACGGGCTGCGCCTGCGGCAGCCCGGCCTCGGGGGGGCCCGGCGGCGGGGCCAGCAGCCGCCAGGCCACCACCCCGGCGACGACCACGACGGCCAGAGCCGCCACGACGCGCCCGAGGCTCGGTGGCTCGGCGAGGAGGTCCTCGGCCCGGTCGCGCCACGAGCGGGGCGGCAGGGGGCGCAGGCCGGCCAGCACGTCGCGTGGGGGACCGGGGGCCGGGACCTCGCCGGCGGCCCCGTCACGGCCGTCGGCGACGGGATGCCCGTCGGGCCGTCCGGGGCCGGGGTCGTCGTCGTCGACGCCGGGGAGCCGGCGCTCTTCGAGGGGAGAGGGACGTGGCTGCGGCATGGCCGGCCTCCGGGCTGGTGGCGGCCGGTCGCGGGCGGCACGCCGGGATCACGGCTGCTGCGCAGCGAGCGACGGCCACCGGCGACGTCACGGGGGCGTGGCACGCGCCGAGGGGGTGTTGCCGAGGGCCGGAGCATCGCCGTGGCCAGGGCATCGCCGAGGCGTCACGGTCGACCGGGGCAGGCCACGGCCGGAGATGGCCCGGCCGGAGATTGCTGCAGGTGGGCGGGCCCGAGGGCCGAGGGGCGACCCGGCGGGCGGTGTCCCCAGCCGTGACGGGCGCGGCGGGAGCATACCCGACGCCCGGTGACAGCTCAGCCGGCCGACGGCACGGGGACGGCCGCCGGCGGCACGACCTCTGCCCGCCGGGCGACCCACTCCGCCTCGATCTCCTGGGGGATGCGGCGGTAGGCGGCGTCGTGGGTCATGCCCTCCAGCCGCCACCGCAGGTACGACCCCAGGTACCGCCGGAGGAAGCCGGCCACGCCCTGGTCGCGCCACTGCCGGACGTGCTCGAGCTCGTGCCGGAGCAGCCGGGGATCGCCGGCCCATGCCTCGCGCACCATGATCAGCGGCCCGAGCGTCGTGGCGACTGCCCCGGGCGCGGCCGTCCCCACCAGGAGCCAGTAGCCCCGGTGACGCTCGATCCGCAGCCTGGCCACCGGCCCGGCCCGAGCCGGCTCAGAAGAGCTGCCGGGTCAGCCGCCGGCGGTAGTCGGCGGTGCGGGGGTCGTCGGCACCGAGCACCTCCAGCAGGTCGACGTATTCCTGCCGGGCGCCCTCGTCGGTCTTGACCCGGTCGAGCAGCGAGTCGAGCTTGGTGGTGATCTCGGCGTCCCCGTCGTGGCCCACGCTGCCCCGCGTGCGGACGAGCGCCGCCACCCGGCGGGTCTCCGGGGTCTCGGGGATGCGCCCGAGGAGCGACAGGGCCTCGTCGGCGGCACCCTCGTCGGGTCGACCGGCCAGCAGCTCCGCCAGGGCCACGATGGCGTCGTGGTGGTCCGGCTGCAGCTCGAGGACCTGCCGGAGGGACGCCTCGTCCCCCGCCGCCAGCAGGGCGGCGATCCGCCGGTCCTCCTCGCTGGGAGCGAGGGCGTCGACGAACTGGCGCACGGCGGGCTCGGGCTGGGCGCCGACGAAGCCGTTGACGACCTTACCCTTGTCCACCGCGTACACCGCAGGGATGCCCTGCACCTGGAAGGCTTGCGCCACCTGGGGGTTCTCGTCGACGTTCACCTTGGCCAGGACCACCTGGCCACCGGTGTCGCCGACCACCTCCTCGAGGATCGGGCCCAGCGTGCGGCACGGTCCGCACCACGGTGCCCACAGGTCGACCACGACGGGCGTCGTGGCCGACCGGTCGATGACGTCGGTCTGGAAGGAGGCGTCGGTGACGTCGATGCTCACGGCACCCAGGGTACCGGCACCCGCCCGGCACCGGCGGCGAGGACCTTCTACGGTGAACGGACGATGACCTCCCCGTCGCCCCCGCCGGGCCGAGCGGACCGGTGACCGCCGAGCCGGCCGACGCCACCGCGGCGCCGCCCGGGGTCGACGTGGCCCGGGTGACCGGGTGGTTGGCCGCCCGCCTGCCCCACCTCCGGCCCCCGCTGTCCTTCCACCTGATCGCCGGGGGGCGGTCCAACCTCACCTACCGCGTCGCCGACGTCGACGGTCGGGCGTGGGTGCTGCGACGGCCGCCCCTGGGCCAGGTCCTGGACACCGCCCACGACGTCGCCCGCGAGCACCGCATCATCTCGGCGCTGGCGGGCACCGCCGTGCCGGTGCCCCCGGCGGTGGGCCTGTGCACGGACACCTCGGTCACGGGCGCCCCCTTCTACGTGATGGATCTCGTCGAGGGGCTGGTGGCCCGGGACGCGGCGGCAGCCGGCACGCTGGGGCGGGACGCCCGGTCCCGGGCCGGCCAGGAGGTCGCCGACGTGCTGGCCCGCATCCACGACATCGACCCCGACGCCGTGGGCCTGGGCGACCTCGGCCGCCGGGAGGGCTACGTCGAGCGCCAGCTGGCCCGCTGGTCCCGGCAGTGGGAGCGGTCCAAGACCCGCGACCTGCCCCTGGTCGAGGAGGTGCACGCCGCGCTGGCCGCCCGCGTCCCCCCGCAGGGGCCGGCCACGATCGTGCACGGCGACTACCGGCTCGACAACTGCCTGCTGGCACCCGACGGCACGATCCTCGCCGTCCTCGACTGGGAGCTGTGCACGCTGGGCGACCCCCTCGCCGACCTCGGGCTGCTCCTCGTCTACTGGAGCGAGCCGGGCGACGCCCACCCTGCCCTGCTCGACGCGCCCACGGCATTGGACGGCTTCCCGTCCCGGGCCTCCCTGGTGGACCGCTACGCCGCGGCCTCGGGCCGTGACACCGGCGAGCTGGGGTACTTCGTGGCCCTGGGCTACTGGAAGCTGGCCTGCATCCTGGAGGGCGTCCACGCCCGCTACCGGGGGGGCGTGATGGGGGACTCCCCCGGGCACGAGGGGTTCGCCCGGCAGGTCGAGATACTGGTCGGCGCCGCCCGGGCCACCCTCGACGCCCTGGGCTGACCGACGCCACACCCACCCTGCCACCACGAGAGGCGCAGATGGCGCTGTACGAGCTGATCGAACGACCCGACCTCGACGAGCCGGTCCTGGTCCTGGCCCTCGACGGCTGGATCGACGCCGGCCTGTCGGCCGTCGGTGCCGCCGCCGCCCTGACCGAGGCCCTGGAGACGGTCACCGTGGCCCGGTTCTCCACCGACGAGCTGCTGGACTACCGGGCCCGGCGCCCCGTGGTGCACCTCGAGGACGGTGCCGTGCGCCGGCTGACCTGGCCCGAGATCGAGCTCCGGGCCGCGGTCGACACCGACGGCAACGAGCTGCTGCTGCTGACCGGCGACGAGCCGGACCACCTGTGGCACCGGTTCACCGACGAGGTGGTGACGCTGGCCCTCGACCTGGGCGTCCGCCTCTGCGTGGGGATGGGTGCCTACCCGTTCGCGGCACCGCACACCCGCCCGCCCCGCGTGGCGTCGGCGGCGTCGACCGACCGCCTGGCCGACCGCAGCCTCCTCCGGGCGTCGTTCGAGTTCGCCGGGGGCATCCAGGCGGCCATCGAGCAGGAGTGCGACCACCGGGGCATCCCCGCCCTCGGGCTGTGGGCCCAGATCCCCCACTACCTCCCCACCAAGATGCCGTTCCCGGCGGGCAGCCTGGCGCTGCTGGAGAGCCTGAACGCCGTCACGGGACTCCACCTGCCCGTCGGCGACCTGCCCCGCCGGGCCGAGGCCATCCGGGAGCGGCTCGACGAGCTGATCGCCCAGAACCCCGAGCACGTGGCCATGCTCCACCAGCTGGAGGCGGCGTGGGACCGGTCCGGGCCCACCGCCGGCCCCCTCGTGCTCACCGACCTGCCCACGGGCGACGAGCTGGTGGCCGAGCTGGAGGAGTTCCTGCGCGACCAGCGCCCCGACGGGGGGTGACGGCGGAGGGACGGCACCCGTCCGGGCCGTCCGGCCCGCGCCGGACGGCCCGGGCATCGGCCCGGCCGGCCGGTTACGTTGCCGCCATGAAGATCGACGGGGGCATCGGGGGGCTCGACTCGGCGGCGGCGATGGCCACGGCGCTGGAGGGTCGGGGGTACGACGGGGTGATGTCCGCCGAGACCAGCCACGACCCCTTCCTGCCGCTGCTGCTGGCTGCCCAGGCCACCGAGCGGGTCGACCTGATGACGGCCATCGCCGTCGCCTTCGCCCGCAACCCCATGACCCTGGCGCAGACCGCCTGGGACCTGCAGGCGGCGTCGCGCGGGCGGTTCGTCCTGGGCCTGGGCAGCCAGATCCGGCCCCACATCACCCGGCGCTTCTCGATGCCGTGGTCGCACCCCGCGCCCCGCATGCGGGAGATGATCCAGGCCATCCGGGCCATCTGGGCCGCCTGGGACGACGGCACCAAGCTCGACTTCCGTGGGGACTTCTACCAGCACACGCTCATGACGCCGTTCTTCGACCCCGGTCCCAACCCCCACGGGAACGCCCGCATCTTCCTGGCCGGGGTGGGCGAGCTGATGACGGAGGTGGCGGGCGAGGTGGCCGACGGGTTCATCTGCCACGGCTTCACCACCCGCCGGTTCGTCGAGGAGGTGACCCTGCCCAGCCTGGCCAAGGGCCGGGCCCGGGCCGGCAAGGCGCTGGAGGGCTTCGAGCTGACGGGGCCGATGTTCGTGGTCACGGGCCACGACGAGGCCGAGATGGCCCGGGCCGCCGTCGGGGTTCGTCGCCAGATCGCCTTCTACGGGTCCACTCCCGCCTACCGGAAGGTGCTCGAGCTCCACGGGTGGGGCGACCTGCAGGACGAGCTCAACCGCATGTCCAAGGCGGGCCGGTGGGCGGAGATGGGCGAGCTGGTCACCGACGACATCCTGGAGGAGTTCGCCGTGGTCGCTCCCCTCGACGAGGTCGCCGGGGCGGTGACGGCCCGCTGGGGCGGCGTGCTGTCGCGGCTGAGCTTCTACGCCCCCTACCAGCTCGACGAAGGCGAGTGGGACCGCGTCGTCGCCGAGGTCAGGGCCGCATAGCGGGCGGACGTGCCCCGCTGCCCCGTGCGGTCAGGCGTCGACCAGGGTGAGCTGCCCGTCCTCGTACCGCCGCCGGCACAGGGAGCGCTGGAGCTTCCCCGAGCTGGTCTTGGGCAGGCTGCCCGGCGCCACCAGCACGATGTCCCGCGCCGGTAGGCCCACGGCGTCCCTGACCCGCTCGCCCACCGCCTGGCGGAGGGCCGCCCCGTCGTCGGACCGGGTCTCGGCCACCACCACCAGGGCCTCGCGGCCCCGGTCGCCGGCGACCCCGAAGGCGATGACGTTGCCGGCCCGGACGCCGGGAAGGTCGCCCACGGCACGCTCCACGTCCTCGGGGAAGATGTTGCGCCCTCCGACGATGATGACGTCCTTGATGCGTCCGCACATCACCAGCTGGCCCTCGAGCGTGTAGGCGAGGTCACCGGTCCTGAGCCAGCCGTCGTGGAACAGCTCGGCGTTGACGTCCGGTCGCCGGTAGTAGCCGGGGGTCACCGAGGTGCCCCGGATCTCCAGCTCGCCCACCTCGCGGTCGTGCCGGGGCTGCCCCGACTGGGGATCGACGATGCGGACCTCCAGCCCGGGCACCGGTCGACCGAGCACGGCCAGCCGCCGGCTGCCCGGGCTGCCGGCCTCCGCCGGGGCGGCGTAGCCCTCGGTCTCGAGCACGCGGCCGTCGACGCGGTCGGTCGCCATCCCGCTCATGGGCTCGGGGAAGGTCCCGGCGATGCCCACCTCGGCCATGCCGAAGGCGGGGAACACGGCTCCGGGGTGCAGCCCGTGCCGGGCCCCGGCCTCGACGAACGCCTCGACCTGGTCCGGGTCGACGGGCTCGGCTCCGTTGAGGGCCAGGCGCAGCCGGGACAGGTCGAGCGGGGCATCGCGGCGCAGCGCCCGGGTGGCCAGCACGTAGCTGAAGTTCGGCCCGGCCGTGGCGGTGCCCCCGTAGTGGGAGACCCACTCCATCCACCGGGCGGGGCGGGCGGTGAAGTCCTGGGGGGCACCCAGCACCAGGGCCGTGCCCGTGGTCATCGCCAGGGTGAGGAGGCCGACCAGGCCCATGTCGTGGTACAGCGGCAGCCACGAGACCAGCACGTCGTCGTCGACGTCCAGCCGAGCCGCCACCACGATGGCGTCGAGGTTGGCCCGCAGCGCCCGGTCGGGGACCATCACGCCCTTCGGATCGCTGGTCGAGCCGCTGGTGAACTGGAGGATGGCGAGCCGCTCCGGATCGTCGGGCGGGCGCCGCCAGGCGAGGGCGTCGCCCCCGGCCAGCGCCGCGAGCGGCACCATCGGCGGATCGTCGGCCCGGGGGGTCACGACGGCGGCCAGCTCGGGGTCGACCAGGCACAGGGCGGCGTCGGCGTCGTGGAGCCGCCGGCGGGTCTGGGCCACGAACTCGTCGATCGAGGACAGCCGCATCGGCAGGGGCAGGACGACGATGGCGGCGCCGGCCAGCCAGGTGGCCTGGATGGCGGTGACCAGCTGGCGCGTGGTGGGCGACAGCAGGGCCACGTGGTCGCCAGGGCGCACGCCCCGGGCCTGGAGGGCGGTGGCGCCCGCCATCGCGTCCCGGTGCAGGCGGCTCCAGGGCACGACGTCCTCGGTGCCACCGACGACGAACGTCACGGCCGTGCCCCGCGTGGCGGCGCGCTCGATCCGGTCCAGGAGAGACGGCATCGCCGCTCCGACCCGCCGACCCCGCGCCAGGTTACATCGGCCGCTCCCCCAGGTGCCGCCACGGTCCGGGCTGCCATCCGGCGGCCGGTACCCTGGGACGTCATGGCCGACCCGTCACCCCGCGGCGCCACGACCGGCGTGAGCGCTCCCGCCGACGCCCGCGCCGGCGCCGCCGAGGCACCGCCCCACCGCTACACGGCCACCCTGGCCGGGCGCATCGAGACGGCGTGGCAGGACCGTTGGGAACGAGAGGGCACCTTCTTCACGCCCAACCCGGTGGGCGACCTCAGCACCGGCTTCGACAAGGTGGCCGACCGGCCCAAGCTGTACGTGCTCGACATGTTCCCCTACCCCAGCGGCGCCGGGCTGCACGTCGGCCACCCGCTGGGCTACATCGGCACCGACGTGTACGCCCGGTACCAGCGCATGAACGGCCGCAACGTCGTGCACGCCATGGGCTACGACGCCTTCGGCCTGCCGGCCGAGCAGTACGCGGTGCAGACCGGCCAGCACCCGCGCGCGACGACCGAGGCCAACATCGCCACCATGCGGCGCCAGCTCCGCCGACTGGGGCTGGGGCACGACCCCCGCCGGTCCGTCACCACCATCGACGAGCGCTACTACCGCTGGACGCAGTGGATCTTCCTGCAGATCTTCAACGCCTGGTACGACACCGCGGCCGACCGTGCCCGCCCCGTCGGGGAGCTCGTGGCCGAGCTCGACGCCGGCGTGCGCCAGCCCGGCGAGGGCACCAACCCCTACGACCGGCCCTGGGCCCAGCTGTCCCCCACGGAGCGTCGGGTGGTGGTGGACAACCACCGCCTGGCCTACGTCCACGAGGCCCCGGTGAACTGGTGCCCCGGCCTGGGCACGGTGCTGGCCAACGAGGAGGTCACCGCCGAGGGCCGCAGCGAGCGGGGCAACTTCCCGGTGTTCAAGCGCCCCCTGCGCCAGTGGATGATGCGCATCACCGCCTACGCCGACCGGCTGATCGGCGACCTCGACACCCTCGACTGGCCCGAGGCCATCAAGCTGCAGCAGCGCAACTGGATCGGGCGCTCCGAGGGCGCGGCCGTGTCGTTCCCCACCGTCACCGCCGAGGGGGAACCGGGCCCCGCCATCGAGGTCTTCACCACCCGGCCCGACACGCTGTTCGGCGCCACCTACGTGGTGCTCGCCCCCGAGCACCCACTGGTCGAGCAGCTCACCGCGGCCGACTGGCCACCGGATGTGCCCGAGGGGTGGCGCGACCGGTGGACCGGCGGCCACGCCACCCCCGGGGAGGCGTTGGCCGCCTACCGGCGGCAGGCCGGTGCCCGGTCCGACGTCGAGCGCCAGGCCGAGGGTCGCCAGAAGACCGGCGTGTTCCTCGGCAGCTTCGCGGTCAACCCCGCCAACGGCCAGCGCATCCCCGTGTTCGCCGCCGACTACGTGCTGATGGGCTACGGCACGGGGGCGATCATGGCCGTGCCCGCCCAGGACGAGCGCGACTGGGACTTCGCCGAGGCGTTCGGCCTGCCCATCGTGCGCACCGTCGAGCCCCCCGAGGGTTGGGAGGGCCGGGCCTACGTCGGCGACGGCCCGGCGATCAACAGCGCCAACGCCGAGGTCGACCTCGACGGGCTGGGCGTCGCCGAGGCCAAGCGCCGCGTCGTCGCCTGGCTCGAGGCCACCGGGGCGGGTCGGGGCACGGTCACCACCAAGCTGCGCGACTGGCTCTTCAGCCGGCAGCGGTTCTGGGGCGAGCCGTTCCCCATCGTCTACGACCCCGACGACGGGCTGCCCCGCGCCCTGCCCGAGTCGATGCTGCCGGTGTCGCTGCCCCACGTCGACGACTACTCCCCGGCGACCTTCCCCGACGACGACGAGACGTCCGAGCCGGTGCCGCCCCTGGCCCGCGCCGAGGACTGGGTGGAGGTGGAGCTCGACCTGGGCGAGGGACCCAAGAGGTACCGCCGCGAGACCAACACGATGCCGCAGTGGGCCGGGTCGTGCTGGTACGAGCTGCGCTACCTCGACCCCACCAACGACGAGGCCTTCGTCGACCCCGAGAACGAGCGCTACTGGATGGGCCCGCAGTTCCCCGGCGACTGCGGCGGCGTCGACCTGTACGTCGGCGGTGCCGAGCACGCCGTCCTGCACCTCCTCTACGCCCGCTTCTGGCACAAGGTGCTGCACGACCTGGGGCACGTGTCCTCGTTCGAGCCGTACCGGCGGCTGTTCAACCAGGGCATGATCCAGGCCGCCGCCTACACCGACGCCCGGGGCCTCTACGTCGACGCCGCCGCCGTCGAGGAGCGCGACGGCGGCTTCTGGTACGAGGGCCGGCCGGTGCGGCGCGAGTTCGGGAAGATGGGCAAGAGCCTGCGCAACGCCGTCACCCCTGACGACCTCTACGAGGCCTACGGCGCCGACACCCTGCGGCTGTACGAGATGTTCACCGGCCCGCTCGACCAGAGCCGCCCGTGGGACACCAAGGCCGTGGTGGGCGTGTACCGCCTCTTGCAGCGCGTCTGGCGGAACGTGGTCGACGAGCGCACCGGCACGGTCACGGTGAGCGACGACGCCCCGGCCGTCGAGACGTTGCGGCTGCTCCACCGGACCGTCGACGCCGTGCGGGGCGGCATGGAGGCCCTGCGGTTCAACGTGTCGATCGCCCGCATCACCGAGCTCAACAACCACCTCACCACCCGTCACCCCGAGGGCGGGGTGCCCCGGGCGGTGGCCGAGCCGCTGGTCCTGCTGCTGGCCCCCCTGGCACCCCACGTGGCCGAGGAGCTGTGGTCGCGCCTCGGCCACCCCGACTCGCTGGTCGACGAGCCCTTCCCCACGGCCGACCCCGCCCTGCTCGTCGAGGACACCGTGGAGATCCCCGTGCAGGTGAACGGCAAGGTCCGCACCCGGGTGCAGGTGCCGGCCGGGGCCGACGCCGACGCCGTCGAGGCCGCGGCCCGGCGCGACCCCAGGGTGGCGGACCTGCTGGCGGGAACCGCCATACGCCGCGTGGTCACCGTGCCCGGGCGCCTGGTCAACTTCGTCGTGGGCTGAGGCGGCATCGCCCGCCGGCGCCCGTCCCGCCGGTTTGAGGACCTCCCCGGCCCTGCTAGGGTTCGTGCTCCACCGCGGGGCTATAGCTCAGTTGGTAGAGCGCTTCCATGGCATGGAAGAGGTCAGGGGTTCGATTCCCCTTAGCTCCACCCACCGGTCCTGGGGGCGGCCACCACCTCGGGCCGCCCCGGGCCCCCGGGTGGCCATGCCCCCAGGGCGGCCGGGGCGGTTCAGGTGCCGCCGGGGCGCGAGGCGGCTGCCTCGTCCCACGCCACCCGGGGGACGTCGCTCCACAGCCGCTCGAGCTCGTAGTACGCCCGCGTCTCGGACAGGAAGACGTGCACGACCACGTCGCCGTAGTCCATGAGCACCCAGTGCCGGTCGTCCGTGCCCTCGACCCGCAGCGGCGATCCGTGCCCCTCGTCGCGGACGGCCCGCTCGACCTCGTCGACCACGGCCCGCACCAGCCGGTCGTTGGAGGCGGAGGCGACCACGAACTCGTCGGCGATCACCAGCACGTCGCCCACCTCGAGCACCACGACGTCGGTGCCGCCCTTCCTGGCGGCGGCCCGGGCGGCGGTCACCGCCAGGTCGCGGGCGGCGGCACGGTCGGTACCGGGGTTGCTGTCGATGCGGTCAGCCAGCGGTCCTCTCCCTCTCGAGGAGCTCCCCGGCATCTTGGCCGAGGACGACGGTCACGTCGATGTCATCGTCGCGGTCGGGTCCCACGACCTCCAGCCGGCCGCCTCCGAGGACGGCCCGCAGCCGCTCGGCCCGGTCCGTGCGCGCCCCTCCCCGATGGAAGAGGGTGGTACGCGGCTGCCGGAGGGGGTTGGGGTTGCCGACCACGTCGATCTCGGCCCCTCCCGCCACCAGGGCCCGGGTCGCCTCGGGCAGCAGGCCGGGCTCACCGGAGCCGTCGAGCAGCCGGACCCGGATGCGCTGCCCGGGCTCGGGCGCCCGGGGGAACGGGATGGCCCGTGCCACCAGCGGTCCGAGCTGGCGCTCCGCCACCCGGTACACGACCCCGGAGTCCGTGGGCTGCCGGACGACCGGTAGCGTGGCCGCCGCCCCGTCGCCGGCGGCGATGACCCGGAGGAAGTGGTTGAGGCTGTCGTCCACCTCGCCCGGGAGGGCGGTCTCGCCGCCGTCGCGCACCCGGGGCAGCCAGGCGTTCCAGAACGCCTGCTGGCGCTCGACCCGGCCCAGCTCCTCCTCGCCGCCTCCCCGGGCCGCCAGGAACGTGCCCACCTCGCCGGCCGGCACCAGCACCTGGCCCGGGGACCACCGGCCGAGCGGCCGGTCGAGGGTCACGTCCACACCCCCCACCGGAGCGACCAGCCGCCGCCACTCCTCGGGGCCGAGCTCGACCGTCTGGTCGAGGGCGACGGTCAGCGACCGTGCCAGCTCCCGCGACGTGGCCACCGACCCCTCGGCCGCATCAACCTCGGCCAGCGTGGCCGGCGCGCCCGGGGCCGCCTCGGCGGCCGACCGGGTCACGACCGTGGACGGCACCAGCACCACCGAGCCTCCCTCGTCCCGGGGAGCGAGGGCAAGGACGGCCGCGCCGGCGAGCGCCCCGTCGTCGCCCCGTACCAGGACGCCCATGGTGGGCGTGGGGACGACGCTCGCCCGGTAGCCGGGCTCCCCCGGTCCCGCCTCGACCTGGTAGCGGCCGGCGGTGCTGTTGCGCACGGCCGACAGCCCGCCCACGGCGAGGCCGGCACCGACGAGGGTGAGGACGCCCATGGCGACCAGGACGGCACGGCGTCGCCGCCGGACCGAGGCGGCCGTGAGCCGGCGACCGCCCGCCGCGGACCCCGGAGGGGCTCCCCCGGGCCCCGCCGGCAGAGGGCCCACCAGCTCGGGGACCGCCCCCTTGCCCAGGCGTGACGGGTGCCGGGCGGTGCGGCCCCGGCGACGTGCCCGGGCGCGCCGGCTGGTGGGACGGCGCTCGGCAGGCGCCGCGGGAGAAGCCGGCACCGACCGGGCGGCGGACGCCGCGGGAGAGGCCGACGCCGCCGGGGACGCCGACGCCGCCGGGCCGGCCGACGCCGCCGCCGCCGACCCCGCCGGGCCGGGGGACCCCGGTGCCAGGGCGGCGGCTCCGGGCGGGCGCGCCACGACCTCGGTCGCCGGCGCCGACGTGTCGGGCACGGCACCGTCGGCGCCCTCCGACACTGCACCCGGGGTCACGGCCGGACTCCTGCCCGGTAGAGGCCCCGCTCATGCACGACGGCGATGACCTCGGGCGTGAGCAAGTAGTCGAGGGGGCGGCCGTCCGCCACCCGGCCCCGCAGGTCGGTGCTGGAGACCTCCAGCCGCGGCACCTCCACCCGCTGCCACGACCATCCCGGGAGGGGGACCGCCTCCCGGGCGCCGGGCCGCT
>DASUJB010000084.1:0-5681 GCA_036279475.1 Acidimicrobiales bacterium
CCGGCCCCGCCCGTGGCTCCCGGCCCGGGCACGCCGGTGGCCGTGCTGACCGGCACGTACGGCGCCCGGGTTCTCCGCCCGCTGCTCGACCGCGCCGGCCGGCCCGACGTGCGGGTGGTGGCCGTGGCCAACCGCTACTTCGGGGGCAACGTGGGCGTCGCCGGCCTCATGGTGGGCGAGGACCTCGCCCGGGTGCTGGCGTCCGAGCCGGACGGCCACCGCTACCTGCTGCCCGACGTGTGCCTCACCCAGGGCGTGTTCCTCGACGGTGCCCGCCCGGCCGACCTCCCCCGGCCGGTCGAGGTCGTGCCCACCGGCGGCGCCGCCCTGCGGGAGGCCCTGGGGCTCGCCCCCGCCCCGACGCCGCGGTCCCCGGCGGTGCCGGGCTCGGTGGTGCCGGTCCGGCCGGCCGTGGCGGCGCCGCTCCGGTCGCCCCGGGCCGGCGTTGCCGTTGCCCCCCCGGCCGAGGGAGGCACCACATGACCCGTCCCGTCGTCGCCATCGTCGGCCGGCCCAACGTCGGCAAGTCCACGCTGCTCAACCGGGTGGTGGGCCGCCGGGCCGCCATCGTCGAGGAGCGACCGGGTGTCACCCGCGACCGCAAGGACGTCGACGCCGAGTGGGGGGGACGGTCCTTCCGCCTGGCCGACACCGGGGGGTGGACGGCGCGGGGGAGCGACCTCGACGAGAAGGTGTCGGCCCAGGCCGAGCGGGCCGTCGCCGAGGCCGACGTCGTGCTGTTCGTCGTCGACGTGGTCACCGGCGTCACGGAGGGGGACGCCGAGGTGGCCGAGCAGCTCCGCCGCTCCGGCAAGCCGGTGGTGCTGGTGGCCAACAAGGTGGACGACAGCGGCCGGGAGCACCAGATGTGGGAGCTGCTCGGCCTGGGCCTGGGCGAGCCGGCACCGGTGAGCGCCCTCCACGGCCGGGGCACCGGCGACCTGCTGGACGAGGTCGTGCGCCGGCTGCCTCCCCCCGACGAGGGCGCGGAGGGGTCGGGGGCCGCCGCCGAGGGGGGAGCGTCGGGCGATGCCGCCGGACGTGGGGACGGTGACGCCGGCCTGGCCGTGGCCATCGTCGGCCGGCCCAACGTCGGCAAGTCCACGTTGTTCAACCGGCTCACCGGGGACGAGCGGGCCGTCGTCCACGACATGCCGGGCACGACCCGGGACACGGTGGACACCGTGGTGGAGACCGAGCTGGGCCCCGTCCGGCTGGTCGACACGGCGGGCATGCGCCGCCGGTCCCGGATCAGCGAGGGGACCGAGTACTACTCGCTGGTGCGGGCGCTGCAGGCCGTCGACCAGGCCGACGTCGCCCTGCTGGTGATCGACGCCACCGAGGGCGTCACCGGCCAGGACCAGCGCCTCGCCGAGCGCATCGACGCCGCCGGCTGCCCCATCGTGGTGATCCTCAACAAGTGGGAGCTGCTCGACGCCGAGCAGCGGGCCGACGTGCGGTGGCAGGTGGGGGACAAGCTGCGCTTCGTGGGCGACGCCCCGGTGCTGCCGGTCAGCGCCCTGTCCGGTAGGGGCGTCCACAAGCTGTTCCCGGCCCTCGGCACCAGCGTGGCTGCCTACCAGCGGCGGATCCCCACCGCCCGCGTCAACGCCGTCCTCCGTGCCGCGCAGGGCGCCCATCCCGCCCCCGGCGGGGCCCGCGTCCTGTACGCCACCCAGGGTGCCGCCGAGCCGCCCACCTTCACCCTGTTCGTCAACCACGAGCTGCCGCGCACGTACCTCCGGTACCTCGAGCGCTCCCTGCGGGAGGCCTTCGACCTGGGTGCCACCCCGGTGAAGCTCCGGGTGCGCCGGCGCGGTGCGTGACGGCGCCGCGACGGGCTGTACCCCACCGTCCCTCCGCGGATGTAGCATCGCCACTCACATGAAGCCCAGCCTGGCCCTCGTGGCGGTCGCCTCACTGGTCGCCGCCCTCGTGTGGGCCCGTTCCACCCGCCGCCACTACGTGGTGTGGAAGCGCATCGAGAGCGACAGGGGTCCTGCCGCCGACGTCTCGGTGCTGGCCCGCTCCGCGTTCCGGAAGGACCTGCACACGACGTGCCTCTACGGCGTGCTGGCGGTCGCCGCCTCGGGCGTGGTGCTGGCCGGCGAGCGCATCCCCAGCCTGCTGTTCCTCCTCATCCTCCTGCCGGTGGGGCTGTCGGTGGCCTTCGGTCGCGACTTCGCCCGTGACACCCGCCTGGCCGAGGACCGCACCACCATCGAGCGCAAGGCGGAGGAGGTGCTGAACCAGGAGGAGCTGGCCCCCAAGCGGTGGGCCGAGCGCCTGGCGCCCGAAGAGCTGCCGGACTTCGCCGGCTTCGAGCTCGGCCGGGTCTACCAGCCGGGCACCGGGGTGATGGCCGGCGACTTCTACGACGTGTTCCGGGTGGGGCCCCGGCGCATCGTCGCCGTCATCGGCGACGTGACCGGCCGGGGCATCGACGCCTCGATCACCGCCTTCCAGGCCAAGTACCTGCTGCGGGTGTTCCTCCGCCAGTACCGCGACCCGGCCCAGGCCCTGGAGGTGCTCAACACGCAGATGGCGGCCCCCGAGCGCCTGGAGGAGTTCGTCTCCCTGGTGGTGGTGGTGTTCGACACCGAGGCCGGCACCCTCCGCTTCGCGTCGGCCGGCCATCCCGCGGCCTGGCTGTGGCACGACCGCGAGGTGCGGCCGCTGCGGGCCACCGGGCCGCTGCTGCTGCTGGACCCCGCCGGCAGCTACCACAGCCGGGAGATCAGCCTCGACCCGGGGGACCTGCTGCTCCTGTACACCGACGGCCTGGCCGAGGTGCGCAACGGCGAGCAGATGTTCGGCGAGGAGCGCATCGCCAACGCCGTCCGCCGCGACCCGAACGTGGCCGCCGGCGTGCTGTGCAAGAGCCTGCTCGAGACGGCCCGCGACTTCGCCTCCGAGGCCATGGGCGACGACGTGGCCATCCTGGCCATCCGGTGCACCGGGGTGCACCCGGACCGCTAGGCGGCTGCCGCTGCCGGGTTGGCCCCTCGTACCCGGAGGCCGTACCGTCGCGGTGCGCCGTGGCGAACCTCGGGTCCGGCCCCTCGCCGTCCGCACCGTCGAGGTGCCCGGTCCGGCATCCCCCGCCACACCCGTCGCGGCCGACAGCCCATGCCCTGGTGCGAGACCTGCAGCCGCTTCCTGAACCCCAACTCCCTCGGACCAGACGGGTCGTGCCCTGCCTGCGGGCGGGTCGTCGCCGAGCCGAGGGGGGAGGGCGGCGACGAGGAGCTGCGGACCCCGTGGCACTTCAAGCTGCTGCTGGTGGCGGTGATCCTCTACCTGGGCTGGCGGTTCGTGCAGATCATCGGCTGGATCGTGACCTGACGGCGCTGCTGCCACGGGACGGCGTTGCCGGCCTCCCCGGCAGGCACCGCCGTCGCCCGTGGGCGCCCGTCGGAAATGGCAGGGGAGCGGAGGGCCCCTGCTACGATGGCATCTCTTCCCCGTCGGGCTGTGGCGCAGTTTGGTAGCGCACTTGACTGGGGGTCAAGGGGTCGCGGGTTCAAGTCCCGCCAGCCCGACCAGTGAAACCGCAGGTCAGAGCCGGTCCGAAAGGGCCGGCTCTTCTGCTGGGCGGGCGATGTGATCGCAGGATGATCGCAAGCGACGGGAGGGAGGACTGTGTGGACCCGGTTCATGGTGGACTGAAGCACCCAGATACCCCGGCGCCAGAACCGGTCACCCAATCGCCCGAGCAGTCATCGAACTCGGGGCGCTTCATGTCGCCCAGCACCGTCAACCGGGCTCTGCGGAAGGCCGGGGTGCGCATCCTCCGCCTGGGCCCCCGGGGCGGGAAGGCCGGCGTGATCGTCAGGCGGACGGGCGACCCTTGCCTGTGCCGCAGGCCTCCCAGATCTCGTGGATGCCGACCTCGTCGACGGCCGTCTGGATCGCGGCTATGGCCTTCTGCGAGTAGCGCTTGAAGGACGACTTACCGATCGTCACCTCGCGGTAGCAGTCGGGCTCGCTCGCGAGGTCGAGGTACCGTACGGCGGCCGTGGTCTTCGGCGCAGTGAGCCCGACGTGGCGGGCGAGGTCGGCGTGGCTGAGGTTATAGAAGTCCAGCTCGTTGACCCGCTTGACCGCCACGACGCCGGCGTCCTCGGCGCCCTCGGGCACGAGGTGCACGGGGACACCCTCCTTCTTGGCGATGCGGAGGCTGACGGTGGGGCCGGTGCCCTCGGTGACGAAGTCGACGGCGGCGATGCCGGGGAAGACGTCCGAGAGGCCGTTGCCCTGCGCGACCTTCTTGCCCAGGTTGCGAAGGTTGGCCTCGCTGGGCTGCAGCTTCTCGCCCCGGAGGGCGCCATCGACGATGGCGAGGGAGCGGAGGCGCGCGGCGGCCTCCATCCTGCGGCGCGTGCCGGGCTTGAGCAGGCGGGCGACCTCGTCGATCTCCTCAGTGAAGAGGGCGATCGGGTCGAGCGGGGCGATGGTCGAGATCGGCAGGATCCTGTCGGGCAGGTAGTCGCGCAGCCTGTCGTCGAACACGTCGTCGAGCAGGTCGCGGAACAAGGTGATGCCGGCCTGGGCATGGAGGTAGAGGTGGCCCTCGGAGATGTCGACGAGGTGGTGCTGGGCGGCGTCTCGGAGGCCGTTGATGGCCTGCAAGGTGAGGGCCTGCTCGTCGGCGAGGAACTGGACCTGGCCGTCGGAGAGCGCTCGGCGGACGCAGGCGTCGAAGCCGATGGTGTTCTTCTCGCCGCGATCGCGGATCTTGCCGCCGCGGTGAAGGATGGCCGCCTTGAGCAGCATCTCGAAGGAGTGGTCGAGGAAGTGCAGGACGGCCTCGACCCGGCCCGTGTCCGACGTGCTGTTGAAGTGGCCGACGCACAGCGTCAGCGAGTTGAGCGCCTTCTCCTTGAGGACCTTGGTCTCCTTTTTCATGGTGCAGGTGGCCTAGGCGGCCTGGCGGGCCAGGGGGTTGAGGAAGGTCTTCCGGCGGGTGCGGTTCTCGGCTCCGCAGGCGTCGCAGGTATGGGTGGTCGAGGGCTGCATCCACCCGGTGGTGGGGCTCAAGATCGGGTGGTCGCATTCTTCGCAGGGCAGGCGCACGATCGGGGCACCGTCGGCGAGCTCTCGCTGCACAGCGAGGAGGCGGAGGGCGGACTCGTCGAGCTCCTCGCCGTCGAGGGTGACCGGGGAGTGGGTCTCGTCGATGACCAGCTCGCCGTCGTTCGACCAGGCGTGCACGTGCACCCCGCGATCCTCGGGGCGGGTCATCGTGGAGATGATGGCCGGGTTCGAGGGCCACATGGCGATGCCGGAGTAGTCGTCGGACACGAGCTTCAGGGGCCGGTCGACCTGCTTCTCGCCGACGGCGGGGGCGAGTCCGAGGCGGGCCTGGGCGTCGCCGAGTGGGTTGGAGATCGAGGGCTGCTTGTCGCGGAAGTTGCGGCCGCATGCGTTGCACAGGTGCTTGACGTGCTGGTTGGTGGCGAACATCAGCTCGTCGATGTGGACCTCGCTGCAGTGGGGGCAGGCGAGCGGCACGACCGGCACACCGGTGAGCTGGCTGACGGCGTAGGCCCCCGCGGCCATGCCCTCGACTACCTCCACCTCCTCGCCGTTGTGCATCCGGACGATGTCGAACGAGTCGTCGAGGTCCTTCACGGCGCCCGGGGACGAGCGGCGGTGGACGTGGACCTTGCCGCGGCCGC
>DASUJB010000085.1:0-12200 GCA_036279475.1 Acidimicrobiales bacterium
CTCGTCGCCCGGCGGCTGCAGCTCGGCCGGGGACCAGGGGCGATCGCCTTCCGCGGCCATGGCGAAGGGCAGCGGCCGGGTGGGCGGCGGGCCGAGGACGGGCCCGCCCCCCGGCTCCCGGCGAGCCGGCACGTGCTCGACGGTGGCCTCGCCACCGGCCGGCTGGCGACCGTTGCCCGCCGGGTCGCGGGCCACGAGCTCGGGCGGCAGCGGCCCGGGACGCGCCACCTCGGACAGGGCGACCGGTGGCAGCGGCTTCAGGGCGTGGGGATCGTCGAGCAGGCGCTGCATCTCCTCGAGGCCCGCCCGGAGCTGGGCCCGCTGGTCGTCGATGCGGCGGCCGAGGGACTCGAGGTCGACCTTCAACCGGTCGCGAGCGACGAGCAGCGAGTCGATCTCGGCGTGGACGTTGACCCGGGCCGCCTCCGCCCCGCGGCGCGCCTCGGCCTCCGCCTCGGCGCGGGTGCGGGCCGCTTCCTCGCGAGCCTCGCTGAGCACCCGGTTCGCCTCCTCCTTGGCCTCCTTGATGGTGGCGTCGGCGGTGCGCTGGGCCAGGACCAACGTGCGGCGCAACGTCTCGTCGGTCTCCGACGCCTCGGCGGCCGGCGGCCGGCGGTGGAGCTCGTCGACCTGGCGCCGCAGGTCGGCGACCTGGGCCTCGGCCTCCTCGGCCCGCGCCTCGGCCTCCTGCAGCCGGTCCTGGAGCTGCCCGGCCCCGGCCGCCACGCGCTCGATGAAGTCGTCGACGTCGCGCGTGTTGTAGCCGTTGCGCCGAGCCTCACGGAACTCGACGGCATGGAGGGCCTGGGGGGTCAGATCCATGACGGAGAGAGTAACGAATGCTCGCCAGCGGGTGCGGGATCGCCACCCTGCGCGGCGACCGCCCAGCTCAGCACAGGAACCGGGTGAGGAGGGCGCCGGCCAGGAAGACGACGATGGGGGAGAGGTCCAGCCGGGCGGCCCCCATGTTGACGGGGGGGATGGCGGCCCGGATGGGGGCCAGGACCGGCTCCGTCACGCGGTCGAGCGCCTCGTAGACCTGGGCGTAGGTCGTGCCCGGGGTGGGTGGGAACCAGCTCATGAGGATGCGGACGAAGACGACGAACAGGTAGAGCTGGATGAGGAGGCAGACGATGACCATTGGTGGGGACGCTCCCGGCGGTGGGGTGCTCAGGCTTCGTAGCCGCGCTCGTGGAGGCGCCGGCGCTCCTCGGGCGAGACCTCGACGTCGCTGGGCGTCAGAAGATAGACCTGGTTGGCCACCCGTTCCATGTGGCCCCCCAGCCCGTAGCAGAGGCCGCTGGCGAAGTCGATGATGCGGCGGGCCAGATCGCGCTCGACGCCCTGGAGGTTGAGGATCACGGGCACGTTGACCTTGAACCGGTCGGCCACCTCCTGGGCGTCGTTGAACGAGCCCGGGCTGACCACGAAGGGCTTGGGGGCGACGGCGGCATGGAGCGGCCGCACTACGGCGCCCCGCTCGCGCCCGGGCCGCTCGGCGGCCATGGTGACCCCGGGCGGGACGCGGCGGGGCTCGTGCCAGGCCGGGGCCTCGGCGCCGTCCCGCTCGGCCCGGCCCTCGGCCGGGCCGAGGTCGTCGTGGCCGTTGCGCCCGGTGAGGGATCGCCCGTTCACGGCGTCACCCGACGGTGGCAGGGTCCGCACCGCGCCCGACGGCTCGGTGTCCAGGTGCACGTCGGGCGGGCGACGCACCACGGGGCGGGCTGCCGCAGCCCGCGAGGCCTCGCTGGTGACATCGAAGTCGTCGTACTCCTCATCGGGGCCGAGCCCCAGGTAGAGCATCGCCTTGCGCCACATCGATGCCATGTGCCCTCCACCGGCCGGTGCTGGTCCTCAGTCTCCCACCCCGCCCTGCGATGGACGCGGACCGAAGAGGCCGCGGCCGACGCGCACGAGGGTGGCCCCCTCCTGGAGGGCCACCTCGAGGTCGTCGGTCATGCCCATCGAGAGCTCGGTCAACCCCAGCCGGTCGCGGAGGTCGTGTGCCGCACGGAACGCCGGGCGTCCCAGCTCCGGTGGCCCGTACGGCGCGACCACCATGATGCCACGCACGTCGAGCCCCAGGTCGCGCAGGCCCCCCACCAACCCCGGTGCCATCGCCGGTTCGCAACCACCCTTCTGCGGCTCCCCCGAGCTCACCTGGACGAGCACCGCCGCCCCCGGTGCCCGGCGAGCGATCTCCACGCCCAGGGAGAGGCGGTCGACGCTGTGCCACAGCGCCACGAAGGGCGCGGCGCGACGGACCTTGTTGCGTTGCAGCCGGCCGACGGCGTGCCACCGCGGCAGCGGTCCGGCCACCGGTCGCCCCGCCCGCTCGGCCTCGTCGCGCTCGGCCTCGACCTGGATCGCCTTGCCCACGAGCTCCTGCACGTAGCTCTCGCCCAGGTCGACGAGCCCGGCGCCGAGGGCTTCCCGCACGGTGGCGATGCCGAACCCCTTGGTCACGGCGACCAGGCGGACGGCCGACGGGTCGGGAGCCGCCCCGGCGATGCGGCGGCGCAGGGCGTCGAGCCGCCCGGCGAGGGTCAACTCCGCGCCCGTCGGAGCCGGCGGGGCCACCACTCCCTACTTGAGGAACGACGGGACGTCGAACTCGTCGTCGCCGTCGAGGTCGAGGTCGTCGACCGACGGCCCACGGGTGAGCGCCTCGAGCTCGTCCTCCACCCGGCCGGAGGGCCCGCCCGCCACCCGCGAGCGGGCGTGGCCGGCGGTGGCCTCGTGGTCGTCCCAGCGGTCGAACCCGGCGGCGATCACCGTGACGCGGACCTCGTCGCCCATCTCGTCGTCGATGATGGAGCCGAAGATGATGTTGGCGTCGGGGTGGGCCACGCCGTGGATCACCTCGGCCGCCTCGTTCACCTCGAACAGCCCCAGGTCGCTGCACCCGGCGATGGTGAGCAGGATGCCCCGCGCCCCCTCGATCGACGCCTCCAGCAGGGGGCTGGAGATGGCGTTGCGGGCCGCCTGGAGGGCCCGCCCCTCGCCCGAGCCGTAGCCGATGCCCATCAGCGCGGAGCCGGCGTTGCTCATGATCATCTTGACGTCGGCGAAGTCGGTGTTGATGAGGCCGGGCGTCGTGATGAGGTCGGTGATGCCCTGCACGCCCTGGAGCAGGACCTCGTCGGCCATCTTGAAGGCGTTGACCATCGACGTCTTCTCGTTGGACACGCTGAGGAGCCGGTCGTTGGGGATGACGATGAGGGTGTCGACCTTCTCCTTCAGGCGCTGGATGCCCTGCTCGGCCTGGACCGCACGGCGCCGCCCCTCGAAGCTGAACGGCCGGGTGACGACACCGATGGTCAGGGCGCCGAGCCCCTTGGCGATCTCGGCCACCACGGGGGCACCGCCGGTGCCGGTGCCGCCCCCCTTGCCGGCGGTGATGAACACCATGTCGGCGCCCTTCAGGATCTCCTCGATCTCGTCCCGGTGCTCCTCCGCGGCCTGACGACCGACCTCGGGGTCGCTGCCCGCCCCGAGGCCACGCGTCAGCTCGCGGCCGATGTCCAGCTTGGCGTCGGCGTCGCTCATGAGCAGCGCCTGCGCGTCGGTGTTGACGGCGATGAACTCGACGCCCTTGAGGCCGGCGTCGATCATGCGGTTGACGGCGTTGACGCCGCCGCCCCCGATCCCGACCACCTTGATCACGGCCAAGTAGTTCTGCGGGTTGCCGGCCATCGATCGCGCCACCTCACGTTTCAGGGTTCCGGGGAGAAGACGACTGCCGGACCGCCAGACCCGAGCGAATCGTCAGACGCTACCAGGGCGGAGGGCCCCCTCGACAGCGGCTCAACCTCAGGCTAAGATCGATAATTTTCCTCGATCTCTGGTAGTTCTCGCAGACTACGGACACCCCTGGTTCCTGGTCAAGGCCGGACTGCCCGCCACGCGCACGTCCAGGACGGCCATGCAGGTCGTGTCCACCTCGTCGAGGACGGTCTCCACGGCCACGACCTTCCGCTCTAGGTCGTCGGTCGACCCGAACCGCACCACGCCGCCCTGCCGCAGCTCGGCCTCCAACGCGGTGGACACCGACGCCACGGCCCCCGGGAGGCGGTCGGCCATCGCCGAGGCCACGGCCAGGGCGTCCCGGGCGTCGCGGCCCAAGGTGCGGCCCTCGACCACCGCGCCCTCCACCCCCGTCAGCACCAGGGCGGGCCCGGGGCCGCCACCGGCACCGTCCCCGTCGCCCCCCGGGGGCCCGTCCCCTCCCCCGGGCTCCACGGCGACGACCACGCCGCCCCCGTCCACCAGGGCCACGGCCCCGGGGAGGCGCACCGCCGCCACCACCCGGCGGGGCCGGACCTCCACACGGACCGTGGCAGGCCACGACCGTCGGACCGTGGCCGACGCCACCCAGGGCAGCTCCTCGACGGCCGCCCCCACCGCACCCTCGTCGAGGGAGGCCAGAGGCTGGTCGGGCGACACCGCGGCCGCCTCCACGACCTCCCGGGCACGGGCGCCTCCCACGCCGTCGACCTCGACCCGGTCGACGTCCAGCAGCGGCGTCCGCGTCACCCCGAACCCTCCCGCCAGCACCGCCGCCCCCGCGACGGCGACGAGGGCCCGCCTCAGCCGGCGCCGCCCCTGGGTGCGGCGGACGTGGATGCGACGCCGGCGCATGCGGGGGTCGACGGCGACGACCGCGGGCACCGGGGCGGCCCTGGGCGCGTCGCCGCCCGCCGGGCCGACGACAGCCCCTCGCCCCCGCCGCCCCTGGTCGTCGTCCACCGGCCCTCAGGCCTCGGCCTCAGGTAGAGGTCGAGGCTCGTCGTCCCATCCCACACCCACCAGCCGGGTCTCGGGCCGGAGGTCCACCCCCGTCCGGTCCCGGACCAGCCGCCGCACCCGCCGCATGAGCTCCACCACGTCGTCGGCCGAGCCTCCCGGCTCGACCTGGAAGAAGTTGGCGTGCTTGGTCGACACCCGGGCCGAGCCCACCTGCAGGCCCTTGCCCCCGGCCACGTCGATCAGCCGGCCGGCCGAGTCGCCGGGCGGGTTGGTGAACACCGACCCGGCGTTCTGCCCGCCCGGCTGGTTCGCCCGGCGCCACGCCACGATCTCGGCCAGGGCCTCCTCGCCCGCCCGGCGGTCCCCCTCGGCCAGCTCGAGCGTGGCCTCCACCACCACCTGGGCGGGGCCCACCTCCGACCGGCGGTACCCCAGTCCCAGCCGGGCCGCCGGCACCTGCTCGTCGGCACCGGTCCGCAGGTCGACGAGGCGGACCCGGACCAGCGAGGCCGCCACGTCGGACCCGTGGCCACCGGCGTTCATGCGGACGGCGCCACCGACCGAGCCCGGCACGCCCACCGCCCACTCGAAGCCGGTCAGCCCGGCCCGCACCGTGCGGCGGGCCACGACGGGGAGGGCGGCGGACCCGCCGGCCCGCACCGTCGTCCCCACCGTCGCCACCTCCGCGAACCCGGCGCCCAGGGTCACCGCCAGGCCGGGGAACCCCGCCTCCGCCACCAGCAGGTTGGAGCCCTTGCCCACCACGAGGGTGGGCACGGCGGTGGCCGCCACGGCGGCCGCCACCGCCAGCAGGTCGTCGACCGAGGTGGCCACCACCAGCAGCGCCGCCCGCCCTCCCACCCGGTACGTGGTGAGCGGTCCCAGCGGGACGTCGCGCCGGGCGCGCTCGCCCAGCAGGGCGGCCGCCGCCGCCAACGCCTCGTCCCGGGAGGTGGCGGCCCGGGGACCGAGCCGACCCGTCACCCCCGCTCCTCGAGCATCGCCAGGATCCCGGGCGCCAGGGTCGTGAGGTCGCCAGCTCCCAGGGTGAGGCACAGGTCGCCCGGCCGGAGGGTGGCGCGCAGCCACACGACCACGTCGTCGAGGGTGGGCAGCCACGCCATCGGCCGCCAGGGGTGGGCGTCGAGCACGGCGTCCACCACCAGCTTCCCCGACACCCCCGGACGCGGGGCCTCGCCGGCGGCGTACACGTCGGTGACCGCCACCACGTCCGCGCCTTCGAAGGCGTCGGCGAAGCTGCGCCACAGCGCCGCCGTCCTGCTGTACCGGTGCGGCTGGAACACGGCGACCACCCGTGACCACGGGCCGGACCGCCCGGCCCCGATCGCCGCCGCCACCTCGGCCGGGAGGTGGGCGTAGTCGTCGACCACGGTGACGCCGCCGGCCGTGCCGCGCCGCTCGAACCGCCGGGCCACGCCGGCGAAGCCGGCCAACGCCGCCACCGCCGCTGGCAGGGGCACCCCCAGGCGGTCGGCGAGGGCGAGGGCGGCCGCGGCGTTGAGGGCGTTGTGGACCCCCGGGGCGGCCGGCAGCCGCACCACCTGGCGCTCGCCGCCGTGGTGGAGCTCGAAGGCGACACCCGTCTCCCAGGGGACCGGGGCCACGACGCGGTAGTCGGCGTCCGGCGCCTGCCCGTAGGTCACCGGCTCGGCGGCCACCGCCTCCAGTGCCCGGGCGCCGGGGTCGTCGGCACACGCCACCAGCGGCCCGGGGACGGCGGCGGCGAAGCGGCGGAAGGCGGCCTCCAGCGCCTCCTCCCCGCCCCAGCTCTCGAGGTGGTCGGGTTCGACGTTGGTCACGATGGCGGCGTCGGCACCCAAGGCCAGGAAGGTCCCGTCGCTCTCGTCGGCCTCGACCACCAGCGGACCGTCGCCGCCCCAGGCGGCGCTGCGGCCCAGCACGGGCACCGGCGAGCCCACCACCCACCCCGGGTGGCGGCCGGTGGCCTCCAGGACGGTGGCGAGCAGGGCCGACGTGGTGGTCTTGCCATGCGTCCCCGCCACGGCCAGCGTCGTCCGACCGGCGCACAGGGCGGCCAGGGCCGCCGCCCGGTGCACGACCGGCACCCCGCGCCCCCGGGCCGCCACCACCGTGGCGTCGTCGGCCGGCGTGGCCGTGGACACCACCACGGCGTCGACCTCCCCGGGCAGGTCCGGTGCGCCCCCGGTGGTGACCTCCACCCCCAGGCCGGCCAGCATGGGCAGGAACGGCGTGGCCGGGGCCGGGTCGTGACCGCTGACCCGGTGGCCGGCCTCGGCCAGCAGGGTGGCCACCGCGCTCATGCCGGCACCACCGACGTTGGCCACGTGGATCCGACGCGGCCGCGACAGGTCGAGCGTCGCCGCCGACCGCAGGGCGGCAGGCGTGGCGGGATCGGGGACGGGGAGCTCAGCCACGGGCGTACCTCTCCACCAGGTCGGCGATGCGGTCGGCGGCGTCGGGCACCCGGGCGGCGCGGGCGGCGGCCCCCATGGCCGCCAAGCGCCCGGGATCGGCCAGCAGGGCGTCCACCTCGGCGGCGAGGCGCGCACCGTCCAGCTCGGCGTCGGGCACCACCACGGCGGCACCGGCCGCCTCGAGGTGGCGGGCGTTGGCCGTCTGGTGGTCGGCGGTGACCGACGGGGAGGGCACGAGGATCGACGGGAGGCCGGCGGCCAGCAGCTCGAAGCTGGTGCTGGCCCCCGAGCGGCACACGACGAGGTCGGCCGCCGCCAGCGAGGTCGGCATGTCGTCGTCGTACTCGACCGGGTCGTAGTGCAGCGCCGAGCCCGGCGGCACGGGGAGCGCCGCCCCCAGCTCGGGCCAGTCGCGGGTGCCGATGACGTGGCGGACGTGGAGGTCGCCACGGTGCGCCCACCGCCGCACGGCCTCGACGGTCGCCCGGTTGAGGCGCAAGGCTCCCAGCGAGCCGCCGAAGACCAGGACGACCCGCCGGCCGGGCGCCACGCCGAGCTTGGTGCGGGCGGGTGCCGCGTCGCGGGAGCGGTCGATGTCGAGGACCTCCCGCCGCACCGGGTTCCCCGTGACCACCGCCCGGGGGAGGGGGGTGCCCGGGAAGGAGACGGCGCACGCCTCGGCCCACCGCCCCACCAGCCGGTTGGCCGCACCGGGTGCCGCGTTCTGCTCGGCCACCACGATGGGGACGCGGCGCACCACCGCTGCCAGCGCGCAGGGCACGCTGGCGTAGCCACCCACCGACACGACCACGCGGGGACGGCGCCGACCCACGAGCTTCCACGCCCTCCACACGGCCACCGCCAGGGCAACGAGCGACCGGACGTTCTGCCAGCTCAGCTTGCGCTCGATTCCCCGTCCCGGCAGGACCGTCAGCGTGAAGCCCGCCTGGGGCACGAGGCGCGCCTCGATGCCCCGCTCGCTGCCCACCAGCTCCACCGAGCCCTGCCGGTGGCCCCTCTCCACCAGGGCCCGGGCGATGGCGATGGCCGGTTGCACGTGCCCGGCCGTGCCCCCTCCGGCCACGAGGGCGAAGCAGCGCAGGGCGTGGCGGCCGGCCGGCCGCCGGCTCACCGAGCCCCCGGGGGCGGGGGCGTGACCAGCGGGCGCACCGTCGCCCGGCGCGCCACCGACAGCAGCAGGCCGACCCCGGCCATGCCGAACACCAGCGAGGAGCCGCCGGCGCTGACGAAGGGCAGCGGCACGCCCGTGATGGGGAGGATGCCGATCACGGCCCCGATGTTGACGAACGCCTGGATGCAGAACCAAGCCGTGACCCCGGCGGCCAGCAGCAGGCCGTAGCGGTCGGGGGCGTGCAGGGCGATCCGGAACCCGATGACGGCGAGGAGGGCGAAGAGCCCCACCACGACGGTGGTGCCGACCAGCCCCAGCTCCTCGCCGATGATGGCGAAGATGAAGTCGGAGTGGGCGTAGGGCAGGTAGCCCCACTTGGCCCGGCTGGCCCCCAGTCCCTCGCCGAACAGGCCCCCCGAGCCGAGGCCCACGAGCGACTGCACGTTCTGGTAGCCCTTGTCCATGGGGTCGGCCATGGGGTCGAGGAAGGTGAGGACCCGGTCCCACCGGTAGGGGGCGGCCAGGGCGAGGCAGACCGCCGCCGCCAGGCCCGCCGCCGCCCATCCGGCGAGGGGCAGGAGCGGGGTGCCGGCCACGAAGCACAGGGCCAGGGCGATGGCGGCGATCACGAGCGTGGTACCCAGGTTGGGCTGCAGCATCACCAGCCCGGACGTGACGGCCAGCACCACGACGACCGGCCGCAGGGTGGCCCGCGTGTTGCGGACGTGGGCCGCCCTCCGGGCGAGCAGGTCGGCCACCCACAGCAGCACCGTGAGCTTGGCGAGCTCCGCGGGCTGGAACGTGAGCGAGCCCACGCCGATCCACCGGTTGGCCCCGTTGGCACCCACCCCGACCGCGGGGACCAGGCACAGGGCGAGCAGGGCCAGCGATGCCACCAGCAGCGGTCCCGACAGCCGCCGCCAGCGGTGGTAGTCGGTGCGGGCCACGAGCACGAGGACCACGGTCCCCGCCGCCGCCCACCCCGCCTGGCGAAGCACGAAGTACCACGAGGAGCCGTAGTCGTCGCGCGCCACGACCGACGAGGCCGACATGACCATGACCAGGCCCAGCAGGTTGAACACCGCCACCAGGAAGGCCGTCGCCACGAACAGCCCCGACCGGTCGGCCGGCGGTGGCGGTACGTGGGCGGTCGGGTGGCGGACGCGGGCCGCGGCCACCCCGGGGGGTCGGGTTGTGTCGGTCACGGGGACGTCCGGGGCCGGGGCACCTCTCCAGGCTGGCGGATGCCGGCCCCCCGGTGGGGGACGGTGGCGGCGGGCGCGCCCCTGTCCCCCACCGGCCACGGGCGGGTCGGCCACGGGCGGGCGGGCCGAAGGCGGGCGGGCATCAGTCGAGGACCCCCGCCGAGATCGAGTCGGCGTAGAACAGGCCCAGCGCCACCGCCATGGACATGATGGCCAGGATCCAGAACCGGATGATGACCGTCGTCTCCGGCCATCCCCCCAGCTCGAAGTGGTGGTGGGCCGGCGCCATGCGGAACACCCGCCGGCCGAACAGCCGGAAGCTGCCCACCTGCACGATCACCGACAGCGTCTCGAAGACGAACAGCGCCCCCACGATCGGCAGCAGGAGCTGGACGTTGAGGGTGAGCGCCAGGGTGGCGAGCCCGGCGCCGATGGCCAGCGACCCGGTGTCGCCCATGAAGATCTGGGCGGGGGGGGCGTTCCACCACAGGAACCCCGTGATGCCACCCACCATGGCGGCGGAGATGACGGCCAGGTCGAGGGCGTCGTTGATCTCGTAGACGCCCTCGTGCCGGAAGGCCCAGAACGCCACCACCGTCATGAAGATGAAGGCGTAGATCGACGACCCCGCGGCCAGCCCGTCGAGGCCGTCGGTGAGGTTCACGGCGTTGGTGGTGCCGGCGATCAGCAGCACGGCCAGGACCACCCAGCCCGGCTCGGTGAGGCCCCACCCCGGCTCGTCCCACCGCGTGAAGCTGAGGGTGGTCTCGACGTCCGTCCACGCCACGGCGCCGACCGCGAACCCCACGGCCACCACCAGGAGCCCACCCATCTTGGCCCGCTTGGACAGGCCCAGGTTGCGCTCGTGGCTGACCTTGATCCAGTCGTCGAACGCGCCCACCACCGCCGCCCCGGCGATGGCCAGCATGACCAGGACGCCACTGCGGGTGAAGACCAGGCCGGCGCGGATGTGGGCGGCGGCGTAGCCGATCACCGCCGCCACCACGATGGCCACGCCCCCCATCGTGGGGGTGCCCGCCTTGGTGACGTGCCCGTCGGGCACGTCCTCGTGGATGGGCTGGCCCACGCGGTGGGCCCGCAGCCAGTCGATGAGGAACCGGGTCCCCAGGAGGGATGCCGCCAGGCTCAGGGCCCCGGCGACGAGCAGGCGGACCAACTCGATCACGCACCTTCCGGCCGGCGGGCGGGACCGGGTGCGGCGGCGAGCGTGGCGGCCAGCGCCTGGCGAGCCACCACCCGGTCGTCGAAGGCGACGGTGAGGTCGCCGACGGCCTGCGTGGTCTCGTGGCCCTTCCCGGCCACCAGCACGACGTCGCCCGGCCGGGCCTCCTGGATGGCCAGCCCGATGGCCGCCCGGCGGTCGGGCTCGACCGTCACCGGTGCCCCCGCGGGCACCCCGGCGAGGATGTCGCCGATGATCGCCGCCGGCCGCTCGGACCGGGGGTTGTCGGAGGTGACGATGGCCCGGTCGGCGAGCCGGGCCGCCACCTCCCCCATGACCGGCCGCTTGGCCGCGTCCCGGTCGCCGCCGGCGCCGAAGGCCACGACGAGCCGGCCCCCCTCGCCGACCAGCTCCCGGGCGGCTCGCAGCGCCTTGTCGAGGGCACCCGGCTTGTGGGCGTAGTCGACGAGGACGGTGAAGGGCTGGCCGGCATCGACCGCCTCGAAGCGGCCGGGCACGGCCGGCGCGGCGCCCAGCCCCCGGGCGACGTCGGCGCCGTCGACGCCGAGGACGGCGGCGGCCGTCGCCGCCCCCAGGGCGTTGCGGACGTTGAAGCGACCGGCGAGCCGCAGGTCGACCCGGTGCCCGCGCCAGGCGAAGGTGGCACCGGCCGGGGTCAGCCGCAGCCCCTCGGCGTCGCTCGACGAGAAGGGGTGCAGGGCCACGCCGGCCGTCGCGGCCACCCGCTCGGCGAGCTGCACGCCCCAGTCGTCGTCGACGCACACCACGGCGTGGGAGGTGAAGGCCGGCGTGAACAGCCGAGCCTTCGCCGCGAAGTACTCCGCCATCGTGCCGTGGTAGTCGAGGTGGTCCTGGGACAGGTTGGTGAACACGGCCACGGCGAAGCGGGTGCCGGCCACCCGGCCCTGGTCGAGCCCGTGCGAGGACACCTCCAGGGCCACGGCGACGTCCCCCTGGCGCCGGTGGTCGGCCAGGCTGGCCTGGAGCTCGGGCGCCTCGGGCGTGGTGCGGGCACCCGACAGGGTGCCGACCACCCCGCACGGGCGCCGGGAGGCCGTGAGCACGGCGGCGAGGAGGTGCGTCGTGGTGGTCTTGCCCGAGGTGCCGGTCACGCCCACCACCGACAGGTGCCGCGACGGGTGGTCCCAGAAGGCGGCGGCCACCGGTCCCATGGCCGCCCTCACGTCCTCCACGACCACCTGCGGCACGTCGACGGCCAGCTCGTGGTCGACCAGCAGGGCGACGGCTCCCGCCGACACCGCGGCGGAGGCGAGGTCGTGGCCGTCGACGCGCGCTCCCGGCACGCAGCAGAACAGCGCACCGGCCCCGACGCGGCGCGTGTCGTGCTCGACGGCGCGGACGTCGGGATCGCCACCGCCCCCCGCGAGACGGGCGCGCACGCCCTCGACGGCCGCGGCCAGGTGGGTGAGCCGCACGCCTACCGCCGGGTGGGGGCGGGCAGCGGAGCGCCGGCCGCCGCGCCGGGGTGGCGC
>DASUJB010000086.1:0-6103 GCA_036279475.1 Acidimicrobiales bacterium
TCCGGGGTGCCACGCATCACCCTCGAGGTGGCACCGGCGGCCCGCTGGGTCACCGAGGCCTACCGGGTGGACGAGGTGGTGGAGACGGGGGAGGGGCACCTGCGGCTGCGGATGCCGGTCACGGCCACGCCGTGGCTCGAGCGACTGCTGGTGCGCCTGGGCGACGAGGCACGGGTGGTGGACGCCGACGAGCCGGCCCACCGGACGGCAGGGCGCGACGCCGCCCGGCGCATCCTCGCCCGCTACGAGGGGGGAGGAGGCCGGGTGCCGTGAGCGGGTGGCGCCCTGGCCGCCTGCGCCGGGGCGGCCTGGCGGTCCGGCCCACCAGGTAGGGTTCCCCCTCACCGTGCGCGACGCCTCCCCCCCCTCCCGTCTCCCCGAGGACGGCCGGCACCACGGCGCCTCCGACGGCCATGGGCCGTCCATCCCGTCGCGGGCCACGACGGCACCCCGGCACCTCGCCCCGCGGGGACGGCGGGGCGGCGACGAGCACGACGAGGCCGAGGGCTCCCACCGGCCCAGGCCCTACCGCACGGTCCTCGAGTGGGTGGCCGTGGTGGCGTCGGGCGTGCTCATCGCCCTCGTCGCCCAGGCCGTCCTCGTCCAGGCGTTCTGGATCCCGTCGCCGTCGATGGCCCCCACGCTCGAGCGCGGCGACCGGGTGCTGGTCAACAAGCTCGCCTACCGGAGCCACGAGGTCCACCGCGGCGACGTCATCGTGTTCGAGCGGCCCCCGGGCGCCTCGCCCGGCGACGACGACATCAAGGACCTCATCAAGCGGGTGGTCGCCGTGGAGGGCGACACCGTCGAGTCCTACCAGGGGGCCGTGTACGTCAACGGCGAGCGCATCGACGAGCCGTACCTGGTGGACGGCACGCCCACCGACGACCTGCCCCGCCGGGAGATCCCCGAGGGCCACGTCTTCGTCATGGGCGACAACCGCACCAACAGCGAGGACAGCCGGGTGTTCGGTCCCGTCGACGAGGACACCATCGTGGGCCGGGCCTTCGTAAAGGTGCTGCCCCCCGCCGACGCCGGCTGGCTCTGACCCCCCTCAGGTCGGCGCCGGGTAGGCGGCGCCGACCGCGTCGACCAGACGATCGACGTGATCGCCGTACACGCCGTCGATCCCCAGGTCGACCAGCTCGTCGATGACCCGGGGCACCTGGGCGTCCCACCCGAAGGTCAGCACGCCGAAGCGGTGGAAGAGCGTGGTCAGGCCACCGGTCCAGTCGAGGTGGTGCATGTTGACGGCATCGATGCCGTGGTCGGCAAGGACGGCGGCTCGCCGCTCGGGACCCTCGGCGATGCGGTCGAGCCGGGTGGAGTCGACCAGGCGGACGTCGGGGTGGGCGGTGCGCCACGTGACCAGCTGCTCCCAGCGCGGGTGGCACAGCCACAGGCGGCGGACGGCGACGTCCCCGACGGCTCGGGCCACGGCCACGGTGGCGTCCGCGGCCGCCGGGTCCTTGACGTCGAGCGAGAGCTGATAGGAGCTGCCGCAGGCGTCGTACAGCTCGGCCAGCGTGGGGACGTGGGGTGGCAGATCGGCACGCTCGACCGTGCCGATGGGCCGCCGGCGCCACCGGCCGCGGACCACGCCGTCGTGGTCGAGCACGGGGACGCCGTCGGCCGTCACCCACACGTCGCTCTCCAGCCCGGTGGCGCCGAGGCGCAGGGCGAGGACGAAGGCCTCCAGCGTGTTCTCGGGAGCGTGGGCCCGTCCCCCGCGATGGGCGAAGGTGTAAGGGGGTCGGACCTGGGCCGGGACCCTGGTGGGCATCAACACTCCTTGCACGGGAAAGAAATACGGTGAACCTCGTCATGATGGCCTGTCGCCTCGCTCTCTTCGGGCGGTGAGCGAGGAGGTGAGATGGCGACACTGATCCGTGCCACGTGCCGAGACTGCGGCGACGTCGAGCTCGGGACGCGCGACCTGGTCGTCCGGGTGTGCGAGGAGAGCGACAGGGGGTCCTACGTGTTCCGCTGCCCGGAGTGCACCGCTCCCGTGACCCACGACGCCGACGGGCCCACCATCGAGCTGCTGGTGGCCTCCGGTTGCCGGCTGGAGCGTTGGCACCTCCCTGCCGAGCTCGGCGAGCCCCGCCCGGGGGGTAGGACCTTCACCCACGACGACCTCATCGAGCTCCACGACCTCCTCGAGGAGCCGGGCTGGTTCGCCGACCTGCTCCGCACGCGCGGGCCCGACGGCTAGCCCACCCCGGGCGCCCCTGGCGTGAACGGGCGCTCCGCTAGCCTCGCCCCGGTGAGCCTGGTGTGGGCGGTCCCGGTGGTGGCGGCGGTGACGGCGACCCTGGTGGTGGCGATGGCCGCCGGCCCCCTCGCCGACGAGGTGGCCGGCCTGCGGGACGCGGCCCGGGGGCTGAGCCGGTTGCGGCCGCCACTGGCCGCGGTGCGTGCCCAGGTGGCGGAGGCGGCCGATCTCGGCGAGGCGCTCCGGCGTCGCCACGCCGGAGGTGGCGACGGCAACGACGGCGACGGCCACGACGGGGGCGGAGCGCCCCCACCCTGACCTCCCGGGGACGAACGCGGGGGCCGGCTCTACACTCGGGCTCATGTTCAACGTCGGCGGCGGCGAGCTGCTGGTGATCCTGCTGGTGGCCCTGATCGTGCTCGGGCCGCAGCGCCTCCCCGGTGCCGCCCGCCAGATCGGCAAGGTCGCGGGTGACCTCCGGCGCATGTCCGACGGCTTCCAGCGCGAGCTGCGGGACGCCTTCGACGTCGCCGAGGCGCCGTCCCGGCCGGCCGAGCCGGTGCCCATGGCCCGGGCCGTCACCGCCGCCGACCGCCACCTCGGGCCGCGGCCCGCCCCGGGGGGGGAGCCGCCGGCCCCAGTGCGACGCGACCTGCCGGCGGCCGCCTCCGACGGAGGCCCGGCCGGCGTGGCGCCGGCGGTGGCCGACGCCCTGGAGGAGATCATCGGCCGGCCGACCCGCCCGGCGGCCCCCGAGCGCTCGCCGGGCGACGAGCGTGCCGCGTCCTGACCTCGCGGGGCGCGCCCGGCGACGGCGGGCGGGCGCGTGAGCTCCGCCACCCCGTCGCCCGCCGAGCCGGGCATGACCCTCGTCGAGCACCTCACCGAGCTGCGCCACCGCCTCATCGTGTGCGTGGTGGCCGTGGGCGTCGGCATGCTGGTGGCCTTCGTCGCCTACGAGTGGATCTTCAGCTTCCTCGTCGAGCCGTACCGTGACGTGGCCCTGCGCACCGACAGCATCACCCGGGGCGACCTCTTGCAGACCGACCCGCTCGAGGGGCTGGGCGTGCGGCTCAAGACGTCCGGCTACGCCGGCGTCGCCCTGGCCATGCCGGTGCTGCTGTGGCAGGCGTGGCGGTTCGTCACCCCCGGCCTGTACCCGCACGAGCGGCGGTACGTGGTGCCGTTCGTCGCGTCGGCCCTCGCCCTCTTCCTGCTGGGCGCGGGGCTGGCATACTTCACGCTGCCCCGGGCCCTGGAGTTCCTGGTCGACATCGCCGGCGGCGGGTTCGTCACCGCCTTCTCGGCCGGCAAGTACTTCCAGCTCATCACCTACATGATGCTGGCCTTCGGCGTCGGCTTCGAGTTCCCCATCGTGCTGGTGTTCCTGCAGCTCGCCGGCATCGTCGACGCCGCCGCCCTGCGGCGGGCCCGCCGGTTCGCCATCGTGGGCGTCTGCGTCCTGGTCGCGGTGATCACGCCCTCGGGCGACCCCTACAGCATGCTGATGCTGTCGGTCCCCATGGTGCTCTTCTACGAGATCGCCATCCTGGTGGGCAGCGCCGTCACGAAGCGACGGGCGAAGGCCGCGGCGTGACCAGCGGCCCGCCGGGGGCCGGGGCCGTGGGGGGGAGCGCCGCGCCGGCCCACCCCTTCGAGCTCGACGACTTCCAGCGGCGCGCCATCGCCGCCCTCGAGGGGGGATCGTCGGTGCTCGTCGCCGCGCCCACGGGCGCGGGCAAGACCGTGGTGGCCGAGCACGCCGTGGGCCGGGCCCTGGCCGAGGGCGGCAAGGCCTTCTACACGACGCCGATCAAGGCGCTCTCCAACCAGAAGTTCGCCGACCTGGCCCGGCGCCACGGCTCCCGGAACGTGGGCCTGCTCACCGGCGACAACAGCATCAACGGCGACGCCCCCGTGGTGGTCATGACCACCGAGGTGCTCCGCAACATGATCTACGCGGGGTCGCCGGCCCTGACCGGCCTCCGGTTCGTGGTGCTGGACGAGGTCCACTACCTCCAGGACGCCTACCGCGGGCCGGTGTGGGAGGAGGTCATCATCCACCTCCCGCCGGCGGTGCGGCTCGTCTGCCTGTCGGCCACCGTGTCCAACGCCGAGGAGCTGGCCGAGTGGCTCACCATGGTGCGGGGGCCCACGGAGCTCGTCCTCGAGGAGCGTCGGCCGGTCGAGCTGCGCAACCTCTACCTGGTGGGCGATCGCCGCAGCGAGGAGCCGCACCTGCTGCCCACCCTGGTCGACGGACGGCCCAACCCCGAGGCGGCCCGGCTCGACGACGACATGGCGGGGCGCGCGGCGGGGGCGACCGGTGGTCGCCGCCCCCGGCGCCGGCTGTTCACGCCCCGGCGCCCGGAGGTGATCGAGCTGCTGGCCGAGCGGGACATGCTCCCCGCCCTCTACTTCATCTTCAGCCGGCTGGGGTGCGAGGAGGCCGTGACGTCCTGCCTCGACGCCGGCCTGCGGCTGACGACACCGGACGAGCGGGACCGCATCCGCGCCGTGGTCGACGAGCACACGACCGGCCTGTCCGACGACGACCTCGACGTCCTCGGCTTCGACCGCTGGTCGGCCGCCCTGGAGGCCGGCCTGGCCGCCCACCACGCGGGCATGGTGCCCCCCTTCAAGGAGGCGGTGGAGGCCTGCTTCGCCGCCGGCCTGGTCAAGGCGGTGTTCGCCACCGAGACCCTGGCCCTCGGCGTCAACATGCCCGCCCGCTCGGTGGTGATCGAGCGGCTGACCAAGTTCACCGGCGAGAGCCGGGCCTTCCTCACCCCCGGCGAGTACACCCAGCTCACGGGCCGGGCCGGCCGCCGGGGCATCGACGACGTGGGCTACGCCATCGTGCTGTGGTCGCCGTTCGTCCCCTTCGACCAGGTGGCGTCGCTCGCCTCCAGCCGCACCTACGGCCTGCGCTCCGCCTTCCGGCCCACCTACAACATGGCGGCCAACATGGTGCGGCGCTACGACCCGCCCGACGCCCACCACCTCCTGAACCTCTCCTTCGCCCAGTTCCAGGCTGACCGGGCCGTGGTGCGACTCGAGGCACGGATCGAGCGCCAGGAGCAGCGGCTGGCCGACCTCGAGGCCGAGGCGAGGTGCGAGCGGGGGGACGTGGACGAGTACCGCTCGCTGCTACGGGCCGAGGCCCCGGGCCCGACGAGGGGGACCGACCGGGGAGCGGTGGCGGCCTCGGTCGCCCGGCTGGCGCCGGGCGACGTGGTCGACGTGGGGCGGCGGCGCCTGGCCGTCCTGTCCGTGGCCCAGCGCAAGGGCGGTGACGTGCGCCTCCGGGCCGTCGACGCCCGCGGCACACCGGTGACCGTCACCCTCGACGACATGGGCGGGCCCGCCGAGCGGCTCGCCCGCATCGAGGTGCCGCGCCCGTACCGCCCCAAGGACCGGGCCTTCCAGCGCCAGCTGGCCGAAGCCCTGGCCCGCACCCACCCGGTGCACCCCCGCCCCGCGTCGGCGGGACCCGACGGTCCGGTGCGGCCGAGCCCCGCCGAAGCCCACCCGGTGCACGCCTGCCCCGACCGCGACCGGCACCTCCGTGCCCTCGCCCACGCCGAGCGGGCCCGACGCGAGCTGGCCGACATGCGGCGCGAGGTGCACTCGCGCACCGGCTCGCTGGCCCGGCGCTTCGACCGCGTGCTCCGCCTGATGGAGGCGTGGGGGTACCTCGCCGGCTGGAGCCTCACGCCCCGGGGGCACGTGCTGGCCCGGACCTACCACGAGTGCGACCTCCTCGTGGCCGAGACCGTCACCTCCGGCCTCGTCGACGGGCTCGACCCCGCGTCGCTGGCGGGCCTCCTGTCGTGCTTCACCTACGAGCACCGGGGACCGGGGGAGCCGCCGCCGCCCTGGTTCCCC
>DASUJB010000087.1:0-4123 GCA_036279475.1 Acidimicrobiales bacterium
TGCGCGGCGCCCTCGATGCCGCCGGTGTGCCAGCTGACCTTCAGGCGCAGGGCCTCCTGCACCTCCGGCGACCCTGGTCCGGAGAACCCCGGCGGCGCGCCCATCGCCGCGCCGGGATAGGTGGCGATGCCGTCGATGTCGTCGGTGGTCAGCCCGGCGTCGGCGATGGCCGCCAAAGCGGCGTCGATGGTGAGGTCGAGGCCGGTCCGGTTGAGCCGGCGTCCGACGTCGGACTGCCCGATCCCCGAGATGATCGACCGTCGCTCGAAGTCGGTCACGGCGTCAGCCTCTCGAAGACGGGCACCCAGACGGGGTCGTGGTGCTCGAACGTGACCTGGACCTCCTGGCCGATGGCGACCTCCTCGACCGGGCAGCCCACGATGTTCGTCGTGAGGCGGAGGCCCTCCTGCTCGGCCATCTCGACCACCGCCACGACGTAGGGCTCGGCGTCGCCCATCCACGGCTGGTGGTTGACGGTGTACGAGTAGATGGAGCCCCGACCGCTGACGGCCTCGGGCCCGAGCGAGGAGCCGCCGCAGCGAGGGCAGCGGGGCCCGGGCGGGTGCAGGAAATACCCGCACGCCCGGCAGCGCAGGAACCGCAGGCGGCCGTCCCGGCCGGACGTCCAGAAGAACGAGTTGGCCTGGTCGAGCAGCACCGGCACCCGGAAGGGCGCGTCAGCGCCGGCCATCGACGCGCCCTTCCTGCAGCCGGCTGCCGCGTGGCGTGGGCCTCACTGCTTCATGAGCTCGGCCAGGCGCTCGGCGAGCGTCATGGCCGTGACCAGCCCCGTCTCCTGGAACTTGCCGGTGCCGTAGCTCACCAGGCTCGTGTCCACGTCGGTGGCCTGGGCCCGTAGGGCACCGGCCGTCGCCTGCTCGCGGGGGATGTGCGAGAAGGGGTCGTAGGAGAAGTTCCTCATGGCGTTGAGGTGGGTGATCTTGGCGATCTCGTCCTCGGGGAGGCCCTGGAGGTACTTCCAGGCCATCTCGGGGGCGTTGGGCCACGTCGAGTCGGAGTGGGGGTAGTCGCACTCCCAGTGGATGTGGTCCAGGTTGATGTGGTGGCGCACCTCCATGCCCACGGCGTCGTCGATGAAGCACGTGAGGATGTGCTCGTTGAACACCTGGCTGGGGAGCTTGTCGCCGAAGTCCTGGTTGGTCCACACGTGGTGGTGCTGGTACGTGTAGTCGACCCGCTCGAGGAAGTAGGGGATCCAGCCGATGCCGCCCTCGGACAGGGCGATCTTCAGGTCGTCGAACTTGCGGAGGACGGGCGACCACAGCAGGTCGGCGGCGCAGAGCACGATGTTCATGGGTTGCAGGGTGATGAGCGTGTCCATCGGCGCGTCGGACGAGGTGGTGACGAGCGTCGAGGACGAGCCGATGTGCAGGCAGACGACCGTGCCGGTCTCGCAGCAGGCCTGCCAGAAGGGGTCCCAGTAGTCGCTGTGGAAGCTCGGCTGGCCGATCTTCTCGGGGTTCTCCGAGAAGGTCACCGCGTGGCACCCCTTGTCGGCCATGCGGCGGACCTCGGCCGCCATCAGCTCGGCGTCCCACACCGGCGGCACCGACAGCGGGATCATCCGGCCCGGGTAGGTACCGCACCACTCGTCGACGTGCCAGTCGTTGTAGGCCTGCAGGAGCTCGAGGGCGATCTCCTTGTCGTCGCAGGTGTAGAAGAGCTGGCCGGTGAAGCCGGCGAGGCTGGGGAAGTTCATGGAGCCCAGCACGCCGTTGGCGTTCATGTCGCGGATGCGCTGGTGGATGTCGTAGCAGCCGGGCCGCATCTGGTCGAAGCTGAGGGCGTCGACGCCGTACTCCTCGGGGACCCGGCCGGCCACGGCGTTGAGGCCCACGTTGGGCATGGCGACGCCCTCGAACATCCAGACGTCGCGGCCGCTCTCCAGCTTGGTCACGTAGGGCGCCCGCTCGGCCGCCTTGGCCGACAACCGCCCCTCGAACAGGTCCGGTGGTTCGACGACGTGGTCGTCGACGCTGACGAGGATGAGGTCTTCTGCCTGCATCGGGCGTCCTCCTGCGATCGTTTCTGACGTCTATGTTAGATTAGTCGGCCAGGCGCGGCGCGCAAGGAGGTGGAGCGCGCCCGCCGCTTGCCAGCCACGGATCTGACGCTAGTGTCACTTTTCCGGTACGGTGGGCGCCCGCCGAGACGAGCGGGCGGTCGGTCGGGGCAGGGCGGTGCTGCTGCGCCCCGCGGCGGCGACGCGCGGTCCGAGCCCGGAGAGCTGGAGGATGCCGGTGACCACCGATGCGACCACGACGGGGCTGGAGGCCTTCCGCCGGGAGCTGAGGAGCTGGCTGGGAGCCCACCTCACCGACGACGTCAGGGCCGCGCTGGCCCGGGAGGGCAGCGACGAGGCGTTCGAGGCCCACCGGGCCTGGAACGCCGTGCTCTTCGACGCCGGCTACGCCGCCATCGGCTGGCCGGTCGAGCACGGCGGCCGGGGAGCCGGCCTCGAGGAGCAGATCGTGCTCAACGAGGAGATGGCCCGGGCCGGCGCACCCGGCCCCGTGAACGCCATCGGGGTGGCCAACATCGCCCCTGCCATCATGGCCTTCGGCACCACGGAGCAGCAGCGGCGGTTCCTGCGCCCGATGCTGCGGGGCGACGAGATCTGGAGCCAGGGCATGTCGGAGCCGGGCTCGGGGTCGGACCTGGCCTCCCTGAGCTGCCGCGCCACCCGGGCCGACGGCGGCGACTTCGTGGTCGACGGCCAGAAGACCTGGAACTCCAACGGCGACCGCGCCGACTGGTGCCAGCTGTACGTGCGCACCGACCCCGGCGCCCCCAAGCACCGGGGGATCACCTGCCTCCTGGTGGACATGCGCACGCCCGGGATCGAGGCGCGGCCCATCCTCACCATGGCGGGCGACCGGGGCTTCGCCGAGCTGTTCTTCACCGACGCCCGCGTCCCCGCCTCGGCGCTGCTGGGCCAGGTGGGCGAGGGGTGGACCGTGGCCACGACCACCTTGAGCAACGAGCGGGCCGGCGTCGCCACCCTCTACCTCACCGTCCGGTCCGGCTTCGACCGGCTCCTCGAGGCGGCCACCACCCCCGGCCTCGACGGTGCCCGGCCGGCGGACTCGCCGGTGGCCCGGGACCGGCTCATGGCCCGGTACACCGAGGTGCGCAACCTCGAGCTCCTGGCCCGGCGGACGCTCGGTGCCGCCCTCGGCGGCCGGGCGCCCGGGCCGGAGGGCAGCGTCGTCAAGCTGGCGTGGTCGTCGGCGAGCCAGGCCGTGGCCCGGACGGCGGTGGACGTCCTGGGGGTGGGCGCCCTCGACGGGGCCTGGGCCCGGACGCTCCTGTCGTCGGTGTCGCTGTCGATCGCCGGGGGGACGACCGAGGTCAACAAGAACATCATCGGCGAGCGGGTGCTCGGCCTGCCCCGGGAGCCCCGCCCAGCCGCCGGCGGGCCCCGGGGCTGACGCGTCGCCGGCGGGGCGGCCGGGGCTGACGGCGACGCCCGCAGATCGGGGCCGCCGGCGGCGGCACGGGGCCCCCGGTCGGCGGTGGCGCCCCCCTCACAGCTCGGCGATCACCCGGTCCCCGAAGGCGGCCAGCGTGGCCGGGTCGGCGAAGTCGCTGAACCAGGTGTAGACGCGCTCGACGCCCCGCCGTCGCAGGGCGCGGAGGTGGGCGACGACCTCGTCGGCCGTCCCGACCACCACGCCCGGCCCCATGGCCCCGAAGCGGCGGGCGGTCACCGAGGCGACGGCGTCGCGGCGGGACTCGTCGACCACGAGGCCGACCACCTCCTGGACGCTGACCCGGGCGTCGCCCGCCCGGCGGCGCAGCTCCTCGAGGCGGTCCACGGCGTAGATGGGGCAGTTCCACCAGGTGGCGTGCCGGGCCACCAGCGCCAGCGTGCGCGGCCCGGCTCCCCCCACCACGATGGGGATGTCACCCCGGGGCCGGGGTCGCTGCCGGCCGCCGGCGACGCGGTGGTGGCGACCGGCGAACTCGACCGGCTCCCCCGACCACAGGGCTCGCACCACCTCCAGGGTCTCGGCCAGGCGCTCCACCCGTGCCGGGGTGTCGGTGGCCCCCACCCCGAACCGGTCGATCTCGTCGGGGACCGAGCCCCAGCCGATGCCCA
>DASUJB010000088.1:0-2113 GCA_036279475.1 Acidimicrobiales bacterium
TAGCGGTACGACCCGAGCAGCACGCCCTCGACGATGGCCTGGACCACCGCGGCGCGGGGGAGGCGCTCCGGGACCTCGCCGAGGAGGTCCACGGCCAGGTGCGACCGGCGGCGAGCACCCCAGGCGAGGGCGGCGGCCGCCCGCCGGTAGGTGGGGACCCCGACGTCGTCCCGCGGTCCCAGGCCCAGGACCATGGCCACGCGCCCGTCCCGGCCGGGGAGGGCGCACGAGCTCCCCGCCTCCCCGGTGAAGCCCTGCACCGAGAGGAACCCCCCGTCGACCTCGGGGGGGAAGTCGCCGGCCGCCAGCCGGTCGGAGAACACGCCGACCCCGACGACGTCGACCACGTCGATGGCCTCGGAGGGCGGCGGCACGGCCGGGATCGGGCGGATGGCGATCGACATGCCGTGCACACTACGGGCGCCCGGCATCGCCGGGACACCGAGCCGGCACCGGCGGAGGGCGTGCGCCGGGAGGCTGGTGCGGTGGGCCGGCCGGGCTACTGGAGGCCCCGGTGGGTGCCCCCGTCCACGGGCAGGGCGACGCCCACGACGAAGCGGGCGTGCTCCGAGCAGAGGAAGGCCACGACGGCGCCGAGGTCGGCCGGGTCGCCGGGCCGGCCCGCGGGCACCCCGGACGCCGCGCCCTCCACGTGGCCCCCGTGGAGCTGCCGCAGCCGGTCGGTGGCGTGCAGGCCCGGCTGCACGGAGTTCACGGTGACCCCCCGCCCCGCCACCTCGAGGGCCAGGGTCTTCAGGAAGCCGGTGACGCCCGACCGCGCCGTGTTCGACAGGATGAGGTCGGGGATGGGCTGGCGCACGGACACCGACGTGATCGCCACCACGCGCCCCCAGCCCCGCTCGCACATGGCGGGGACCGCCGCCCGGCACATGGCCACGGTCGACAGGAGGTTGAGCTCGAGGGCGGGGCCGTAGGCCTCCAGCGGGGTGGACGCGAACGTGCCGGGCGGCGGACCCCCGGCGTTGGGCACGAGGATGTCGACGCGGCCGAGGGCCTCGGTGGCCGCCGCCACGAACGCCGTGGCCCCCGCGGTGGTGGCCACGTCGGCCACGAGCGGGACGGCGTCGCCGCCGATGCCCTCGGCCGCCGCCTCCACGCGGCCACGGTCGCGCCCGCACACCGCCACGCGCACGCCCTCGGCCGCCAGCGCCCGGGCGGCGGCGAGCCCCAGCCCGGCCGAGGAGGCGGCGACGGCCGCCGTGCGGTCGGCGATGCCCAGGTCCACGTGGCTGCTCCTCGCTCCTCGCCTGCCCGGCCCGCCGTCAGGCCCCGGGCCCGACGTCGCGGCTGAGCAGGTGCTCGCCCTCGACCCAGCGGGCCTGCACCCAGAGCAGCGAGGACAGGCGGTTGAGGTAGGCGAGGGCGTGGGACCCCTCGACGGCGGCGGCGACGGCCTCGCGCTCGGCCCGCCGCACCACCGTGCGCGCCACGTCGAGGGCGGCGGCCAGCGGTGTCTGGCCCGGCACCACGAACCCGGCGGGCGGCTCGAAGCGGGTACCCAGCGCGTCGACGAGGTCGCTCAGGGCGTCCACCATGGACGGCGACACGCGGGTCTGGCCGTCGACGAGCTTCCCGTGGTTGTCGGCGGCGGTCGCCAGCTCGCCCATGAGCACCCACAGGTCCCGGCACACGTGCGTGAGCTGACCGTCGAGCTCCGAGCCGGGCTCGCTCAGGGCCCGGGCCGCCCCGATGACGGCCTGGGCCTCGTCGACCGCCCCCACGGCGCGGGGGTGGGCGGAGTCCTTGGGCACCCGCCCGCCGAACAGCAGGCCGGTGGTCCCGTCGTCTCCCTTCCCGGTGTAGAGGCGGGTCACGGCTGGGACACTAGCGGCGGACCCGTCGACCGGCGGGACGGCCTCCGCCCCGGCCCCCGCTCAGTAGCCGAGGGCCGGGTCGACGGTGCCCACCAGCGGCTCGCCGGCCACCCAGCGTTGCACGTTCTCGGTCACGCGCGCCCCCAGGAGGGGCGCGGCCATCTCCTCGGTGTCGGCGGTGTGCGGCGTCACCACGGCGTTGGGCAGGTCCCACAGCGGATGGCCGTCCGGCAGCGGCTCCGGGTCCGTCACGTCGAGGCCGGCGCTGCCCAGGGTGC
>DASUJB010000089.1:0-21906 GCA_036279475.1 Acidimicrobiales bacterium
GAGGTCGATGCCTCGGCGGGGCGGATCGATGGCCACGACGACGAACCGTCGCGCCTCGCCGGGCCGCACCACCTCCTTGGCGCTGCGGGGTGCGGGATCACCCAGGTTGCGGAGGGGGACGTAGGCCCGGGCCGGTCCCACCGTCACGTAGGCCCCGTGAGAGCTGAACCGCTCGACGGTGCCGTCGACCTCGCTCCCCACGGGGTGGTCGGCCACGAACTCGATGAACGGCAGCGCCTCGTTGTACGGCTCGACGCCGCCGTCGCCACGCCCGCCCCCGCCGCCGCCGTCATCGTCGGGGGCGGCAGCCCGCTCCGCGGCCTCCACCGGCTGACGTGCCCCCGGCCGTTCGACCACCGTCGCGCCGTCGGCCTGCTCGCCGGCCGTCGACCGGGTCCGCCGCCGGCGGGCGGGGGCGGGTGCCGGCTCGACCCCGTCGGGCGCCAGGTCGCTCGCCAGGTCGCTCGCCAGGTCGCTCGCCACCTTCTCGGCAGCACGGGCGAGCTTCTTCGCCTCGGTGACGGCGCGCCGGCTGGTGGGGCCCCGCACCGGTGTCCTCTCCATGAACACCCATCCCACGTGGGGGACGGGCTTGCCGCCGATCAGGCGTCCTCGGTCGAACAGCCACGGGTAGTCGCCGTGGAACTCCTGGAAGGAGTCGTTCGAGAGGATCGTGGCGGCCGCCCTCTTGGCGATCTGGAGGACGAAGGCGTCGCCCCGTCCGATGGCACCGGCCGGCGGGGTGATGAGCTCGTTGGCGTTCACCGCGTCCTCGTAGCGCTGCCGCTCGTCGCGGTCGATGCGGTTGGGGAAGGTGGCGTCGACCACCACGGTGACGTAGCTCGGCTCGTACTCGGCGATGAACGCCGTCACGGCCTCGTCGAGCTGGGCCAGGCTGGGAGCGTCCCGGCCCTCGGTGGCGATGTTCGAGCCGTCGACGACGACGTGGTGGACCTTCATGGCAGCCTGCATCTCGGCAAGGTGAGGTGGACCTCCGGGAGTCGCCCCCCGGGGGTGCAGCGCGCCGTGACAGAGTCGTCCGCCAGGTCACGGCTCCGGTGCACCACCCCGTCGGCGACGGGTGCGCCAGCGGCGGCGCCCACCTGGGAGGCAGGGCGCCTGGGGCCTGTCGGCAGGCTACCGCCCCGGGCGGGCCGGTGGCGACAGGGGACCCTCCGCCGCCGGGTGGACCTCCACCGGCCTGCCCCTCGCGGCGGACGTAACCCGCCCCCTGCGATCACCGCGCCGGCCGGCACGTCACCCGCAAGGGGCCGGCCCGACGGCGGGTGCCACCCGGGGACCGGCACCTGGCATGCGGTGTCAGCCGACCTCGAGCGCTGCCTCGAGGATCGCCTCCTGCTCCTGCACGTGGATGGTGTGGGAGCCCGTGGCCGGGCTGCCGGCCTCGTGGCGGCTCACCCGCAGCACGTCGTGGTCGCCGGCGAACCGCTCGGCCAGGCGGGCTTGGACGAACGCCCAGGCGCCCATGTTGGCCGGCTCCTCCTGGAGCCACACGATCTCCCTCGCCCGGGGGTAGCGCCCGACGGCCTGCACCAGCTGGTCCTCCGGCCAGGGGTAGAGCTGCTCGACCCGGACGACGGCCACCGGCACGCCCCGCTTGTCGCGCTCGGCCAGCGCCTCCTGGCCGACCTTGCCCGAGCACAGGACGATCCGCCGCACCGCGTCGGGGTCCGGCACGCGAGGATCGTCCAGCACCTCGCGGAAGTGACCGCTGGTGAGCTCGTCGAGCGACGAGCGGGCCGCCCTGGCCCGGAGGAGCGACTTGGGGGTGAACAGCACCAGTGGCTTGCGGACGTCACGGTGCATCTGCCGGCGGAGGAGGTGGAAGTACTGGGCGGCGGTGGTGGCGTTGGCCACCTGGATGTTGTCCTCGGCGCACAGCGTGAGGAAGCGCTCGATGCGGGCGGAGCTGTGGTCGGGACCCTGCCCCTCGTAGCCATGGGGCAGCAGGAGCACGAGCCCCGACGACTGGCCCCACTTCTCCTCGGCTGCCACCACGTACTCGTCGACGACGATGCTGGCCCCGTTGACGAAGTCGCCGAACTGCGCCTCCCAGCACACCAGGGCGTCCTTGTTGGCCACCGAGTAGCCGTACTCGAAGCCGAGCGCCGCGTACTCCGACAGCAGGGAATCGTAGATCCAGAACTTGGCCTGCTCCGGTCCGACGTGGGCCAGCGGTGCCCACTCCGCCCCGTTGGTGTGGTCGACGAGCACGGCGTGGCGCTGGCTGAACGTCCCGCGGCGCGAGTCCTGCCCGGCGAGGCGGATGTCCGTGCCCTCGAGGAGCAGCGACCCGAAGGCCATGGCCTCCGCCGTCGCCCAGTCGACCTGACCGTCCTCGCGGACCATCTTGTCGCGGGCGGCGAACTGCTTGGCCAGCTTGGGGTGGACGGCGAAGTCGTCGGGCCAGCCCCCCAGCGTGGCGTAGATGCGGTCCAGCGTGGGGCGGTCCACCCCGGTCTCGACGGGCGGCAGGCAGCCCACCGGTGGCGGCGGGGCGGCCGCCCGCAGGTTGGCGGGAGGTGCCGACTGGCGGGTCTCGTCGAGGGCCTGCTGCAGCATCCTCTGGAAGTCGTCGAGCGAACGCTCGGCCTCCTCCAGGCTGAGCAGGCCCCGCTTGACCAGCGACTCCGTGAACAGCTTCCGCACCGACCGCCGCTGGTCGATCTTGGCGTACATCAGCGGCTGGGTGTAGCTGGGGTCGTCGCCCTCGTTGTGGCCGTGGCGCCGGTAGCTGACGAGGTCGATGACCACGTCCTTGTGGAACCTCTGCCGGTAGGCGTACGCCAGCCGGGCCACCCGGACGCACGCCTCGGGATCGTCCCCGTTGACGTGGAGGATCGGCGCCTGGACGATCTTGGCCACGTCGGTGCAGTAGAACCCCGACCGCGCCGCCTCCGGCATGGTGGTGAAGCCGATCTGGTTGTTGACCACGACGTGGACGGTGCCGCCCACCCGGTAGCCCTTGATGTCGCTCATGTTGAGCGTCTCGGCCACGACGCCCTGGCCGGCGAAGGCGGCGTCGCCGTGCACGAGGACGGGCAGCACCGAGTACGCCTCGGGCACGTTGATCTGGTCCTGCTTGGCCCGCACCTCGCCCTCGACGACGGGGTCGACGGCCTCGAGGTGGCTCGGGTTGGCGGCCACCTCGACGGTGATGCTGCTGCCCTGGCGGCTCTGGAACTTCCCGGTCTGCCCGAGGTGGTACTTCACGTCGCCCGAGCCCTGCACCGCCGTGGGGTCGAGCGTGCCCTCGAAGTCCTTGAAGACCTCCTCGTAGTTCTTCCCGACGATGGTGGTGAGGACGTTGAGCCGGCCGCGGTGGGCCATGCCCATGACCGCCCCCTCCAGGCCGTCGTCGGCCGCCGCCTCGAGCACGGCGTCGAGGACGGGGATGAGGCTCTCGCTGCCCTCGATGCCGAACCGCTTCTGGCCGATCCACTTCGTGCCGAGGAACCTCTCGAACGCCTCGGCGGCGTTGAGGCGGTCGAGGATGTGCCGCAGGTCCTCGACGTCGAGGACCGGCTGGTCCTGGTTCTCGACCTGCTCCTGGATCCAGCGCTGCTCCCCGAGGTCCTGGATGTGCATGTACTCGATGCCGATCGTCCGGCAGTACGCGTCGCGCAGCACCCGGAGGATCTCGCCGAGGGCCATCCTGTCGTGCCCGCCCAGGCCACCGGTGCGGAACTCCCGGTCGAGGTCCCAGATGGTCAGCCCGTAGGTGGCGGGGTCCAGCTCCGGCGCCATCCGGGCGCCCTTCCACCGCAGGGGGTCGAGGTCGGCGATGAGGTGCCCCCGCACCCGGTACACCCGGATGAGGGTGGCGACCGCCATCTGCTTGTCCAGCGCCGTCTGCTCGCTGTCCACCGGGTTGACGTCGCGCCGCCACTTGATCGCCTCGTAGGGCACGTCCAGGCTGGCGAAGATCTCGTCGTAGAAGCGGTCGGCGCCGAGCAGGAGGTCCTCCACCCGCTGGAGGAAGATCCCCGACTCGGCCCCCTGGATGATGCGGTGGTCGTAGGTCGACGTGACGGTGATGACCTTGGACGCACCTAGGTCGGCCAGCACGACCGGGTCGGCTCCCCGCCACTCCGCCGGGAAGTCGATGGCCCCCACGCCGACGATCACGCCCTGGCCCGGCATCAGGCGGGGCACGGACTGCCTGGTGCCGAGCGTCCCGGGGTTCGTGAGGGTCACCGTGGCGCCGGCGAGGTCGTCAGCCGAGAGCTTGCCCGACCGGACCTTCCGGATGAGGTCCTCGTAGGTACCCCAGAATGTCCGGAAGTCCATGGCGTCGGCGTCGCGGATGACCGGCACGACCAGGTTGCGGCTGCCGTCGGGCCGCTCGACGTCAACGGCGAGGCCGAGGCCCACGTGCTCGTGGCGGACGACGCGGGGGGCGCCGTCGGAGCCCTCGACGAACGTGGCGTTCATCCGCGGCATGGCCTGGTGCAGGGCCCGCACGACGGCGAAGCCGATGATGTGGGTGAAGCTGACCTTGCCGCCCCGGGTCCGGCCGAGGTAGCCGTTGATCACGCGCCGGTTGACCTCGAGGAGCTTGGCCGGCACGTCGCGGAAGCTGGTGGCGGTGGGGACGCGGAGGCTCGCCTCCATGTTCTCGGCGATGCGGGCAGCCACGCCTCGCAGCGGCTCGCCGTCGCCGGCACCTGTACCCCCACCCGAGCCGCCTCGCCTCGCCGCGGCCCCGGTGCCACTCGTCGCCGGCGCACGCGGGGTCGCCCCCCGGTCGGGCGCCCCCTCCGGTGCGCCCCCGGGGACGGGGGGACCTCCGGGCGACGGGACCTCTCGCGGGGCCCGGGCCGCACCGCCGCCGGGCGTCCCGGGGGGAGAGCCGGGAGCCGGGGCACCGTGCTCCGCCGCTCCGGTGGGGGCGCGGGCCGCACCCCCGTCGGCGACGGGGCCGGCCGGGGAGGTGGGTGCCGCGTGGTCGGCCTCACGGCGGTAGTCGGCGAAGAAGTCGCGCCAGCTCTCGCTCACCGAGCCGGGATCGGCGAGGTACCGCTCGTACATGTCGTCGACCAACCAGGCGTTCGGTCCCAGCACGGCAGAGGTTCCAGGTGCGTCACCCACGGTGTTTGATCGTACCGGCCGCCGTCCCGGCTCCGACCGGCCGCCCCCCGGGGCGACGGGTCCGCTCGCCGCCCGGCGAGTCGCCTGCCCCGCCGAGGTGTTCGCGGCCCCGTCACGAGCCCGTAGCGCCCCGTCCACCACCACCCGGGCCTGCGGATGTACACCTGGACCGACGGCCTTCCGAACGCAGGAGGCACCATGAACCCCTCCGAGCTGGCCCCCCACGTGACCGTGACGTCCCGTGCGCTCCGACCCCTGCTGGGAGGGCAGGTCGTGGTGCGCACCGCCTCATCCCTCTGGCACGCCACCCTCCTCTCCTGCGTGGAGGAGAGCGCGTGGTTGGTGGTGGACGACACCGACGTCGTCGTCCACCTCGGCGACATCCTGTGGGTGCACGCCGCCTGAGGGAACCGGCGCCCGGCCGGGCACACGGCACCGGCACCTCCCCGGGGCCCCTCGGTGGTGGCCCTGCCGCCCGGGACGCTCGGTGGCCCGACGGCCCCGGGGCGGGACCGGTGCCAGGCCCCGGTACCGTCGCACCCCATGCCCGCGCCGTTCATCTACACGATGCGCCAGCTCAGCCGCTTCCACCCCCCGGACCGGCAGGTGCTCGACGACATCAGCCTCTCCTTTTACCCCGGCGCCAAGATCGGCGTGCTCGGCGCCAACGGGGCCGGGAAGTCGTCGCTGCTGCGGATCATGGCCGGGCTCGACGACGGCTACACCGGCGAGGCCCGCCTCGCCCCGGGGGCCACCGTGGGCCTCCTGGAGCAGGAGCCCCGGCTCGACCCGGCCAAGGACGTCCACGGCAACATCATGGACGGCGTGGGCGGAGCGGCCGCCCTGCTGGCCGAGTACGACGAGGTCATGGCGGGCTGGGCCGAGGCCGACGCCGATTACGACAAGCTCGGCGCCCGGCAGGCCGACCTCGAGGCCGAGATCGAGGCGGCGGGGGCGTGGGACCTGCCACGCACCATCGACGTGGCCATGGACGCCCTGCGCCTGCCGCCGGCCGACGCCGAGGTCGCCAGGCTGTCCGGGGGCGAGCGGCGCCGGGTGGCGCTGTGCCGGCTGCTGCTGTCGCGACCCGACCTCCTCCTGCTGGACGAGCCCACCAACCACCTCGACGCCGAGTCGGTGGCGTGGCTCGAGCGCTTCCTGCGCGACTACCCGGGCACGGTGGTGGCCATCACCCACGACAGGTACTTCCTCGACAACGTGGCCGGCTGGATCCTCGAGCTCGACCGGGGGCATGGCTACCCCTTCGAGGGCAACTACTCGGGATGGCTCGAGCGCAAGCGGACCCGGCTGGAGACGGAGGAGCGAGCCGACAGCGCCCGCCGCCGGGCCCTGGACCGGGAGCTCGAGTGGGTCCACATGGCGCCGCGCGCCCGCCAGGCCAAGGGCAAGGCCCGGCTCGCCGCCTACGAGAGGCTCCGGGCCGAGGCGGAGGCGGCCGAGCACCGGTCCGAGGAGCTCCAGATCCACATCCCACCCGGCCCGCACCTGGGAGACCAGGTCATCGAGGTGGCGGAGCTGTCGAAGGGCTACGGCGACCGCCTCTTGATCGACGACCTGTCCTTCTCCCTCCCCCGGGCGGGGATCGTCGGCGTCATCGGCCCCAACGGAGCGGGCAAGACCACCCTGTTCCGCATGATCACCGGCTCCGAGCAGCCGGATGCCGGCACGGTGACCGTCGGGCCGTCGGTCGAGGTGGCCTACGTCGACCAGTCCCGGGACGCGCTCGACCCGGCCAGGACCGTCTACGAGGAGATCACCGGGGGCCGGGACGTGGTCCGCGTCGGGAGCCGGGACGTGAGCGGGCGGGCGTACGTCGCCTCCTTCAACTTCCGCGGATCGGACCAGCAGAAGCGGGTCGGCGTGCTGTCGGGAGGCGAGCGCAACCGCGTGCACCTGGCGAAGGTGCTACGGGCGGGGGGCAACGTCCTGCTGCTGGACGAGCCCACCAACGACCTCGACGTCGACACCCTGAGAGCGCTGGAGGCGGCGCTGGAGGCGTTCCCCGGCTGCGCGGTGGTCATCAGCCACGACCGCTGGTTCCTCGACCGGGTCGCCACCCACATCCTGGCGTTCGAGGGGGAGAGCCGGGTGCGCTGGTTCGAGGGCAACTTCAGCGAGTACGAGGCGTGGCGCCACCGCCAGCTCGGTGCCGAGGCCGACCAGCCCCGGCGCATCAGGTACAAGCCCCTGGTGCGCTGACCGCCGGCCGGGCCCCGGGGCCGGCCGGCGCCGGCTCAGCCCAGCAGGCGCAGGACGGCGGCCGCCTGGGCGGCAGGATCGCCGTCCTGGGGGGTCAGCCGCAGGTCGGGGGCCTCCGGTGCCTCGTAGGGGTCGTCGATGCCGGTGAAGCCCCGGATCTCGCCGGCGCGCGCCCGGGCGTAGAGGCCCTTGGGGTCACGGGCCTCGCAGACGGCCAGGGGCGTGTCCACGTACACCTCGACGAAGCGCAGGCCGGCGTCGCGGTGGGTGGACCGGGCACGGGCCCGGTCCGCTCGGTAGGGGCTGATGACCGGCACCAGCGCCACCAGCCCGGCGTCGGCCATCAGGCGGGCGACCTCGCCGATGCGCCGGACGTTCTCCGTGCGGTCGCCGGCCGAGAAGCCCAGGTCGGCGTTCAAGCCGTGGCGCAGGTTGTCGCCATCCAGCAGGTAGGCGGCCCGGCCCGACCCCACCAGCGCCCGCTCCACCTCGGCGGCGACCGTGGACTTGCCCGACCCCGACAGCCCGGTGAACCACACGGTGGCCCCCGCAGACGGCCGGTCGGCCCGGGCCACCCGTCCCTCGTGCCACACCACGTCGCCGTGGACCACGACCCTCCCCCCGTCAGGCCGCGGCCGTGGGCCCGAGGATGATGCCGGCGCCCACCGTGTTGTTGGTGCCCTCGTCGACCAGGATGAAGCTCCCGGTCGCCCGGTTGCGCCGGTACTCGTCGTAGAACAGGGGCACGGTGGTGCGCAGGCGGACCCGGCCGATCTCGTTGAGGGCGAGGCCCCCCGCGCCCTCGTCCCGGTGCAGGGTGTTGACGTCGAGGCGGTACTGCACGGCCTTGACCACGGCTCGCCCCCAGCGGGTGGTGTGCTTCACGGCCAGCTTGGCCCCCGGCCGCAGCGACGGCTCGTTGGCCAGCCAGCACACCATGGCGTCGATGTCCTGACCGACGTGGGGCCGGTTGCGCACCCGGGCGATCATGTCGCCCCGCGACACGTCCACGTCGTCGCTGAGCCGCACCGTGACCGCCATGGGGGCGAACGCCTCGTCGACCGGGCCCCCGGGGCCGTCGATCGCCGCCACCGTCGAGGTCAGGCCGGACGGGAGGACGACCACCTCGTCCCCCGGCTTCAGCACCCCTCCCGCCACCGTGCCCGCGTACCCCCGGTAGTCGTGCAGCTCGGCGCTGGCCTGGTCCTGGGGCCGGATGACGTACTGCACCGGGAGGCGGGCGTCGATGAGGTTGCGGTCGCTGGCGATGTGCACCTCCTCCAGGTGGTGCAGCAGGGACGACCCCTCGTACCACGGCATGTTGGCCGACCGCTCCACCACGTTGTCGCCGTGGAGGGCCGAGATGGGCACGAACGTCAGGTCCCTGACGTCGAGCTTCATGGCGAAGCTGCGGAACTCGGACCTGATCTCCTCGTAGCGATCCGGGGACCAGTCGACCAGGTCCATCTTGTTGACGCAGACCACGAGGTGGGGGATGCCGAGCAGCGATGCCAGGAAGGCGTGGCGGCGGGACTGCTCGAGCACGCCCTTGCGGGCGTCGACCAGGACCAGCGCCAGGTCGGCGGTGGAGGCACCGGTGACCATGTTGCGCGTGTACTGGATGTGCCCGGGGGTGTCGGCGATGACGAACTTGCGCCGGGGGGTGGCGAAGTACCGGTAGGCCACGTCGATGGTGATGCCCTGCTCGCGCTCGGCCCGCAGGCCGTCGGTCAGCAGCGCCAGGTCGGTGTAGGCGTCGCCCCGCTCGCGGCTGGTGCGCTCGACCGACTCGAGCTGGTCCTCGAAGATCGCCTTCGAGTCGTAGAGCAGCCGCCCGATCAGCGTGGACTTGCCGTCGTCGACGCTGCCCGCCGTGGCGAAGCGGAGGAGCTCCATCAGAAGTAGCCCTCCCGCTTGCGGTCCTCCATGCCGGCCTCGCTGATGCGGTCGTCGGCGCGGGTGGCGCCCCGCTCGGTCACCCGCGTGGCCGCCGTCTCCTCGATGACCTGGGCCACGTCGGCGGCGGTCGACTCCACGGCGCCCGTGCAGCTGGCGTCGCCCACGGTGCGGAACCGCACCATCCGCTCCTCGACCTCCTCGCCGGGGCCGACCGTGACGAAGGGCGTCTCGGCCAACCACATGCCGTCGCGCGGGAAGACGCGACGGCGGTGGGCGTAGTAGATGCTCGGCAGCTCGATGCCCTCGGCCGCCACGTACTGCCAGACGTCCAGCTCGGTCCAGTTGGAGATGGGGAACACGCGGATGTGCTCGCCACGCCGGTGCCGCCCGTTGTAGAGGTTCCACAGCTCGGGGCGCTGGTTCTTGGGGTCCCACTGGCCGAACTCGTCGCGAAAGCTGAAGACCCGCTCCTTGGCCCGCGCCTTCTCCTCGTCGCGCCGGGCACCGCCGAACACGGCGTCGAAGCGGTTGCCCTCGATCGCCTCGAGGAGGGGCACCGTCTGGAGGCGGTTGCGGCTGGCCCCGGGACCGGTCTCCTCGACCACCCTGCCGGCGTCGATGGCCTCCTGCACGCTGACGACGACCAGGCGGACGCCCAGCTGCGCCACCCGGCGGTCGCGGTACTCGAGCACCTCGGGGAAGTTGTGGCCCGTGTCGACGTGCATGACGGGGAAGGGCAGCCGGGCGGGGGCGAACGCCTTGACGGCCAGGTGGAGCATGACGGCCGAGTCCTTGCCGCCCGAGAACAGCATGACCGGGCGCTCGAACTCGGCGGCCACCTCGCGGACGATGTGGATGGCCTCGGCCTCGAGCACCTGCAGGTGGGTGAGCTCGTAGGTGGTCCCGCCGGAGGCACCGGCGGCGCCCCACTGCTCCGTGCTCGACATGGAGCACCCAGGCTAAGGCCGGGTGCCCGGGTGATCAATTCATGACCGCGGTGGTAGGCATTCCGCGTGCCTGCCGCCACCACGCCGGACGACCACATCCTCGCCGCCCGCCTCGCCACCGAGGCGGGCCGCCTCCTCGTGGACCTGCGAGCCCGCCACCTGGCCGCCGCCGGTGGCGCCGGGCGTGCCGGCGTCGACGGGCGCCGGCTCGGCGCCGAGGGGGACCGGCTCGCCCACGAGCTGATCGTCGGCGGCCTGAGCGCCGCCCGGCCCGGGGACGCCGTCCTCTCCGAGGAGGGTCCGGCCGATCCTGCCCGCCTCGCGGTCGACCGGGTGTGGATCGTCGACCCGCTCGACGGCACCCGCGAGTACGGCGAGCTGCCCCGCGACGACTGGGCCGTCCACGTGGCCCTGGTGGTGGAGGGGGCGCCGGTGGCCGGGGCGGTGGCGCTGCCCGCCCAGGGGGTCACCCTGGCCACCGACCGTCCCCCGGCGCCCCCTCCGGCCTCCGGGCGCCCTCCCCGGATCGTGGTGAGCCGGAGCCGGCCACCCGCCGAGGCGGCGTCGATCGCCACGGCCCTGGGCGGCGAGGTGGTGGCCCTGGGGTCGGCGGGTGCCAAGGCGATGGCCGTCGTGCGGGGGGACGCCGACGTGTACCCCCACGCCGGCGGCCAGTACGAGTGGGACTCGGCGGCGCCGGTGGCCGTGGCCGTGGCCGCCGGGCTGCACGCCTCGCGCCTCGACGGCTCACCGCTGACCTACAACCGACCCGATCCCTGGCTGCCGGACCTGCTGGTGTGCCGCCCCGAGCTGGCCGAGGCGGCCGTCGCCGCCGCCCGCGGCACCGGCACCTGAGGGCCGCTCGCCCCGGGCCGACCGGCATGGCCAGGGCGGCGCGCGGTGGCCGTCACGGCGGCCGGGGCTCGTCGGGCACCCGCTGCACCACCTCGCCACCGCCCCCGGTCAGGAGGCCGAGGACGTGGTCCGCCACCCAGGCCGGGCTGTTGAACGCCCCCTGGTCCTTCGCCCGCAGGAAGCGCTCCACCGCGGGGAAGCGGGTCGGCGACGTCGCCCGTATCGCCGCCTGCATATCCGTGTCGACGATGCCGGGCGCCACCGCGTAGGCCCGCAGCCCGGCATCGGCCTCCTCCGACGCCACCACGCGGGTGGCCTGGTCGACAGCGGCCTTGGAGGCGCAGTAGGCGCTCCACCCGGAGTAGGGGTTGGTGGCGGCGCCACTGGTGATGTTCACCAGGACGCCCCCACCCGGGCGGCCGCGGACGTGGCGGGCGAACGCCGCGCTGCCGTACAACACCCCCAGGACGTTCACCGACAGGTTCTCCGCCACCTCGGCGGGGTCGAGCTCCCGGAGGGGGCCGACCGGGTCGAGCACCCCGGCGTTGTTGACCCACAGGTCGATGCGCCCGAGGCGACCGGCGACGGCGACGGCGAAGTGCTCGACGGCACCGGCGTCGGTGACGTCGACGGCGGCGGTGACGACCCCCTCACCACCGCCGGGCGCGGTCGCCGGCGGCTCCGGCTCCGTGCGGGAGCACAGCCCGAGCCCCAAGCCCACCTCGGCGAAGCGTGCCGCCATCCCCGCTCCGAGCCCGCGACCGGCCCCGGTGACCACGGCCACCATCCCGGCCACCGCGGGCACGGCACCAGGGGGTCCCGGTCGGGGGGTGGGAGCCATGCAGGGATTCGACCAGGCCGCGGGTGGGGTGCTCCAGTCGGCTCGACCCCGCCGCCTCGTCCCCGGCCGGGCGCGGGCGGCGCCCCCGGCGCCGGTCGCGGGTGGAGCCCGGGCAGACTCTGGCCATGGCCGCCGCCCCCACCGACCTCCACCACGGCAGCTTCAGCGACACCCCCCCGTGGACCCTCGACGATCCCCGCTCGCTGGCATGGCGGCACGGCCTCGACGAGGTCCGGGCCCGGGTCGCCGCCGAGGTCCCGGAGCTGACCGCGCCGAACCACCGCCCGCCCGGTGCCCGCCTGGTCCGGGTGACGCGGTGGCTGGGTGCCGCCGTGGCCGCGTGGGCCGTCGCCGAGCGCCGCCGTGGGGGCGGCGCGAGCCGGGCCGGCATCTCGCGCCGCCTCCGCCTGGCGGCCGAGCGCCTGGGGCCCACCTACATCAAGCTGGGCCAGATCATCAGCTCGGGCCAGGGCATCTTCCCACCCGAGCTCGTCGGCCAGTTCGCCCTGCTGCGCGACAAGGTGCCGGCGGAGCCGTACCAGGTCGTCCGGGACGTGGTGGAGGCCGACCTGGGCCGCCCGGTGGAGGACGTCTTCCGTTGGATCGACCGCACGCCCCTGGCCGCGGCGTCGATCGCCCAGGTCCACGCGGCCACGCTGCGCACCGGGGAGCCGGTGGTGGTCAAGGTCCAGCGCCCCACCGTGGCCCGCCTGGTGCGCGATGACCTCAGGGTCATGGCCTGGCTGGCTCCCAAGCTGGTGGGTCGCATCCCCATCGCCGCCCTGGCGAACCCGCCCGCCCTCGTCGAGCTCTTCGCCCAGACCATCACCGAGGAGCTCGACTTCCGCCTCGAGGCGGACAACATGCTCGACGTGGCCCGCACCTTCGCCGAGCTGGACCAGCGGGGCTACGTGATCCCCCGCCCCCACCCCAGCCTGGTGACGCCCCGGGTGCTGGTGATGGAGCGGCTGGACGGCTTCCGCTTCGACGACGTGGTCGGGATGCGGGGAGCGGGCGTCGACACCGAGGCGGTGGTGCGCACGGGCATGGTGGGCTTCCTGGAGGGCGCGGTGATCCACGGCATCTTCCACGGCGACCTGCACGGGGGGAACCTCCTCGTCATGGCGGACGGCCGCACGGCCCTGCTCGACTTCGGCATCACCGGTCGGCTCGACGAGCCCCGGCGCATCGCCTTCCTGCGCCTCCTCATGGCCGGTTCCACCAACGACCTCCTGGGTCAGCTGGCCGCGCTGCGCGACCTCGGGGTGCTGCCGCCGGGCGCCGACCTCGACCACGTGGTCCGCGAGCTCGGCCTCGACCGGCCTCCCGTCGACCCCACGACCATGAGCGCCGAGCAGCTCGTGGGCGAGCTCCAGGGCGTGGTCAAGGCCCTCCTCGGACTGGGGGCCCGCATGCCCAAGGAGCTGATGCTCTTCGTGAAGAACATGGTCTTCGTCGACGGCGCCATCGCCACGCTGGCGCCGGACCTCGACCTGTTCGACGAGATCGCCCAGCTCTCGCTCCACTTCGCCGCCCGGCACGGCGAGCGCATCCTGGCCGACGTCGGCGTCGATCCCCGCCTCGTGGACGTGGACCTCGACGGCGTCCGGGCCAGCCTGGGCCTCCCCGGCGACGGGGCCGGCCTGACCCACCGCGACATCCAGGACCGGCGGGAGGCCGTGCGGCGCAACCTGGGGGAGCGCCCCCCGAGGCGCTCCCGGCGCCGCCGCTAACGTCGGCCGCGATGCGCCTCGTCGTGGCCACCTGCACCGTCGACTACGCGGGGCGGCTCGCCGCCCACCTGCCGCCGGCACGCCGCCTGGTCATGGTCAAGGCCGACGGCTGCGTGGCGGTCCACGCCGACGGCGGTGCCTACAAGCCGCTCAACTGGATGAACGCCCCCAACACGCTGACGGAGGCGGCCGACGACGGCGGGCGGGTGGTGTGGACGGTGCGGTCGCCGAGGGGCGAGGCGCTCACCATCACCCTCCACGAGGTGCACAGCGACACCCGGCACGACCTCGGCGTCGATCCCGGGCTGTGGAAGGACGGGGTGGAGGCCCACCTCCAGGAGCTCCTGGCGGCCGACTGCACCGCCATCGCTCCCGGCCTGCGCCTGGTGCGGCGGGAGTACCCGACCGGGATCGGCCCCGTCGACCTGCTGTGCCGCGACGGCGAGGGCAACGCCGTGGCCGTCGAGATCAAGCGCCACGGCGAGATCGACGGCGTCGAGCAGCTCACGCGCTACGTCGACTTCCTCCGCCGCGACCCCCGGCTGCGACCGGTGCGCGGCGTCCTCGTCGCCCAGCGCATCCGCCCCCAGGCCAAGGCGCTGGCCACCCAGCGGGCCATCACGTGCGTGGAGGTGGACTACGACGACCTGCGGGGGGTCGAGCGCGACGAGCTGCGCCTGTTCTGACCGACGCCGGGGACGGCGGCCGGCCCGACGGCACCGGGCCGGCCCCCTGAGCGGCGTCAGGACTCGTCGTAGCCGTTCATGTCGGCGTTGGGCCGTGCCTGGGCCACGAGGTCGAGCACGGCCTGACCGAGCACCTCGGGGTCGTCGTCGGGGTCCTCGATGGAGGGTCCCCGGTGCCAGCCCTCGACGACCGACAGCATCCGCCCGCTGACGTCGAACACCCGGCCGGACACCGACGCCGACAGCGGGCTGGCCAGCCAGCACACGACGGGGGCGATGTGGCGGGGGGACATGCTCTCCTTCATGTCCTCGGACGCCTGCCCCATCCCCAGGTCCTCGGTCATGCGGGTGAGGGCGGCGGGGGCGATGGCGTTGACGGTCACCCCGTAGCGGGCCAGCTCGCGGGCGGCGATGATCGTGAAGGCGGCGATGCCGGCCTTGGCCGCGCCGTAGTTGGTCTGCCCCACGTTGCCGTAGAGGCCCGATGGCGACGACGTGCTGATGATGCGGCCGTCGACCTGCTCCCCCGCCTTGGACCGCTCGCGGAAGTGGCCGGCCACGAAGTGCGACGGTGCCGCGGTGCCCTTGAGGTGCACCTTGATGACGGCGTCCCACTCGGCCTCCGTCATGTTGACCAGCATGCGGTCCCGGAGGATGCCGGCGTTGTTGACCAGCACGTCCACCTTGCCGAACGCGTCGATCCCGGTGGCCACCAGCCGCTCGGCGCCGGCCCAGTCGCTGATGTCGTCGGTGTTGGCCACCGCCTTGCCCCCGGCGGCCACGATCTCGTCGACGACCTCCTTGGCCGGGCCCTCGTCGCCGCCCGTCCCGTCGCGGGAGCCGCCGAGGTCGTTGACGACCACGCTGGCGCCCTGGGATGCCAGCAGCAGGGCGTGCTCCCGGCCGATCCCCCGGCCGGCCCCGGTCACGATGGCGACTCGTCCGTCACAGATGCCCATGCGTGCGCTCCCTCTCGCTCGTCTCGCTCGTCGGTGGACGAGCGACGACCCTAGTGGTGGCAGGGCACGCCCCCCGAGTCGGGCGCACCCGAGGGGCGCCGGGCGGGACGGGTGGACCCGACCGGTGCCGGCACCGCCCTCGTCCGGGCGGCGGCCGCCCGACCGCCGCGGGTAGAACGGTGGTTCGGAGGCGTGGCATCGTTGACGGTCGTGGACGGGAACGACCCCTCGCGCACCGACGCCGACACGCAACAGGGCGCGGTCCCGACGCGACGTAGTGCACGTCACCCCGACGCCGCCCCTCCGGTGGCATCCGGGACCGCCGTGGCACGACCCGAGCCCGTGGCGGCTGCCCCCGACGGCTCGCCGGCGAGGTCCGCCACCGCTGGCGCCACCACCGACCCGGTGCCGCCCGTCCCTGCCGGCCCGGTGCCGCCGCGGCCCGGTGCCGCCTCGGCAGCCGCCTCCCCGGACGCCACCACGTCCCCGGACACGGCCACCTCCCCGGACACGGCCACCTCCCCGGGCACGGCCACCTCCCCGGGCACGGCCACCTCCCCGGACACGGCCACCTCCTCTGACGCCACCACCCCCTTCCCGCACAGGGCACCGGATACCGGGGCCGGTCGGCCGGAGCCCGAGCGGCCACGTGGCCGCTCGGCGTCGGGCACCACCACCGGTCCGCCGCCCTACGGGGTGTCGGCGGCCCCGGCCGCGCCCGCCCCCGACGCCCCCGGCCCCGACGCCTCCGACGGGGGGGACGAGGCTGCCACCGACGACCGACCCCTCGTGCTCGGCGGCGCCGTCGCCGAGCGCGCCAGCGGCCCCCACCCGCTCGTCGGCCCCCCGCCCGGAGGGCCCGCCGGCGGCGGTGAGGACGGCGCCGAGCCGGCCGGAGGTCGCCACTTCCTCGCCGCGGCGGGGGACCGCCGTCGACGCTGGCCGTTGGTGGCAGCGGCCGTGCCGGTCGTCGCCGTGGTGGTGCTGGTGGGCGCGTGGGCCGTCGACACCGCCGCCCTCTCGGGGCAGGTCATGCGCAACGTCGAGGTGGGCGGGCACGACGTCGGTGGTCTCGGTGAGGCCTCGCTCCCCGACGTGATGGACGAGATCAACGCCGACGTGGCCGACCGGGACGTCGTGATCACCAGCGGCGAGCGGCACTACGAGACGACCGCCGGGAAGCTGGGCCTCACCGTCGACGCCGAGGCCACGGCGGACGCCGCCCTCGACGCCGGTCGCGACCAGTGGCTGCTGGCCCGGCCCTTCTCCTGGTTGGCCTCGTTCCTCGACCACCGGGACGTGCCGGTGCGCTACGCCGTGACCGGGTCGCAGGTGGTCGCCACCATGGCCCAGCTGCAGGGCAGCGAGGTCCGGGCACCCCACGACCCGACCATCCAGCTCGTCGACGGCGCGTGGCAGGCCGTCCCCGGCGTGCCGGGGCAGGGCATCGACAGCGACGACATCGCCGCCCGGCTACCCGACCTCGCCGCCCGGGGCGGGTACGACAGCACGGTCGAGGTCGAGGCCGACAACGTACCCATCGTCCCCCGCTTCACCGACGAGGAGGCCCAGGCGCTGGCCGAGCGGGCCAACGACATCACGGCCGACGGGCTCACGCTCACCGCGGGCGACGCGGCGGAGCACGTCGACGCGGCCACGGTGCGGAGCTGGCTGGCGCCCACCGCCGCCCGCGGCAAACTCGACCTGGCCATCGTGCCCGAGAAGGTGGACGCCGCCCTCAAGGACATCTTCTCCGGCCTCGCCGCGGAGCCCCGGGACGCCACCTTCGAGCTCCGCAACGGCGTCCCCGTGGTGCTGCCGTCCCAGAGGGGCGTCGCCTGCTGCGGACCGGCCAGCCCCGGCCTGGTGTGGAAGGCCCTCACCGAGGGGACCGGCACGGTGGCGCTGGAGGTGCAGGTCACCGAGCCCAAGCTCACCACCGAGGCGGCCCGGGATCTGGGCATCAGCAAGCCCGTGGGGGGAAACCACGCCTGGCGCGACGGCGCCCCCACCACGGCCGGTCCCGGCTTCACCACCTACTACGACGCCGGGCAGCCCCGCGTCATCAACATCCACCGCATCGCCGACATGGTGCGAGGCACCGTGATCCTCCCGGGCGAGACGTTCTCGATGAACGAGGTGGTCGGCCCCCGCACGCCGGAGAAGGGGTTCGTGGAGGCGGGCGCCATCCGCGAGGGCGAGCACGTGGACGAGGTAGGGGGTGGCGTCTCGCAGTTCGCCACCACCACGTTCAACGCCGCCTACTTCGCCGGGCTCGACATCCACACCTACCAGCCCCACAGCGAGTGGTTCTCGCGGTACCCACCCGGTCGCGAGGCCACGATGGGCTATCCGGCCCCCGACCTGAAGATCACCAACGACACCCCCCACGGGGTTCTGATCTGGACCTCGTACACCGACACCAGCGTGACCGTCACCCTCTACTCCACCCCCTATGCGTCCGGCGAGCAGACCGGCATCGTGGAGTCGGCGTCGGGCGCCTGCCGGGTGGTCACGACCACCCGCACCCGCCGGTTCGTGGACGGCCGCACCGACACCGACACCTTCCGGGCGACCTACCGGCCGGGACCCGGCCGGCCCTGCTGAGCGGGCCCACCCCTCGAGGACCGTCGTCGCCCGTGCCCACCGCCGACGTCGTGGTCGTGGGGGCCGGTCCCGCCGGGGTCGCCGCCGCCGTCACCCTGGCCCGGGCGGGCCGGGCCGTCGTGGTGGTCGACCGGGCCCGCTTCCCCCGTGACAAGGTCTGCGGCGACGGCCTCACCACCGGGGCCCTGCGGCTCCTCGAGCACCTGGGCCTCGACCCGCGGGCGGTCCCGTCGTGGCAGCGCGTCGAGGACGTCGTGGTCCGCGGGCCAACGGGCCACGAGGTGACCTTCCCCCTCCCCCGGGGGGGGACGTACGCGGCGGTGGCCCGCCGCCGCGACCTCGACGCCGCCCTGGTCGAGCAGGCGCGGGCGGCAGGGGCCGAGGTGCTCGACGGGCACGCCTGCGGTGGTGCCGTCGAGCACGCCGACGGGGTGACGCTGGCCGTCGACGGCCTGGGCGACCTCTCGGCCCCCTACGTGGTGGCGGCCGACGGCATGTGGTCACCCGTCCGCCGGCACCTCGGCCTCCACCCCCCCGGCTACCGGGGCGAGTGGCACGCCTTCCGCCAGTACCTCGCCCGCGTGGGCTCCCGAGCCGCCAGCGAGCTGATGGTGTGGTTCGAGCCCGACCTCGTCCCCGGTTACGCCTGGTCCTTCCCCCTGCCGGGCGGGCGGGCCAACGTGGGCTTCGGCATCCAACGAGGGGGGACGGGCCCCCGTGTCGGCGAGATGGCCACCCTGTGGCCCGCCCTCCTGGCCCGTCCCCACGTACGGTCCTTCCTGGGCCCGGACGCCCGCCCCGAGGCACCCCACCGGGCGTGGCCCATCCCCGCCCGCGTCGACCGGGTGGCGCTGACGGGGCGCCGCACCCTGTTCGTCGGGGACGCCGCCGCCGCCACCGACCCGCTCACCGGTGAGGGCATCGGCCAGGCGCTCCTCACCGGCATGCTGGCCGCCCAGGCCCTGCTCGCCCACCCCCGCGACCCGGTGGAGGCCACCGCCGCCTACCGGGGCGCCGTCCGGCGAGCCCTGGTGGCCGACCACCGCCTGTCACGGGTGCTGATCGGCGCCGTGCGACACCGCCGGGGCGTGCGGGCCGGCCTGCGCCTGGCGGGGGCCACCGAGTGGACCCGCAGGAGCTTCGGGCGTTGGCTGTTCGAGGACTACCCGAGGGGGCTCCTCCTCACCCCCCGACGCTGGCGGCCGGGGGCGCTCCACGGACCGGCCCCCTACCGGGCGTGAGGCGGGACGCCGGGCGACGCCCCGGCGGTCCGGGGCCAGGGGCGTCGCGTCGTTGCGGCCCGCCCGGCCCACCTGGTCCCTGCCCCCACCACCCGCTCAGGCGTGGGTCACCCACTCCTTGACCTTACCGAGGAGGGCGGGGACGTCGGCAGCGAGCGGCGTGACGTTCAGCGACGTGACGCCCGCCTCCTTGTAGGCGGCGATGCGGTCGCGCACGTAGCCCTCGGGTCCGCAGATGGTGGCCGCCTCGAGGAGGCCGTCGGGGACCGCGGCTGCCGCTGCCTCCTTCCGGCCGTCGAGGTACAGGTCCTGGATCTCGGCGGCCTCGGCCTCGAAGCCGTACCGGCAGGCCAGGTCGTTGTAGAAGTTCCTGCCGCGAGCACCCATGCCCCCCACGTAGAGGGCGATCATCGGCCGGGCCAGGTCGCGCAGCTTGGCGGCGTCGTCGCCCACCGCCAGCAACCCCCCGGCCACGACCTCCAACGGCGCCAGGTCCTCGGCCCGGGCCGCCAGCCCGGCCCGCAGCTCCGGCCCCCAGACCTCGTCGACCTTCTCGGGCAGGTAGAAGAGGGGGAGCCAGCCGTCGGCGACCTCGGCAGCCATGCGCACGTTCCGGGGGCCGAGGGCGGCGACGTACACGGGGATGCGGTCACGCACCGGGCGGGTGATCATCTTCAGGGGCTTCCCCAGGCCGGTGCCCTGCTCCGGTGGCAGGGGCAGGGTGTAGGCACGTCCCTCGTACGTCACCGGCTCACGGGCCCACACCCGCCGGCAGATCTCGACGATCTCGCGGGTGCGGGTGAGCGGCAGGTTGTAGGGCACGCCGTGGAAGCCCTCGATGACCTGGGGTCCGGAGGCGCCGAGGCCGAGGATGCAACGGCCGCCGGACAGCGCGTCGACGCCGGCGGCCGTCATGGCCAGCAGGGTGGGCGTGCGCGTGTAGATCGGCAGGATGGCGGCACCGATCTCGACGGTGTCCGTCACGGCCGCCAGGTAGCCCATCATGCTGACGCCGTCGAAGCCGTAGGCCTCCGCCACCCACACGGTGTCGAGCCCGGCCTTCTCCAGCGTCGCCACCTGGGCGGCCGACTCCTCGAACCCACCGGCATAGCTGAGGGGCATGCTGAGCTTCATCGGACCTCCCGCGGCGTGGGCCGCGCCCGGGGCGTCAGGCGGCAGCCAACCGCTCGCGCGCCCGCTTGGAGCGGTCGAGCAGGCGGGCCGGTACCACGACGCCGTTGACGGTCTTGTCGCCTCCGCCGCCGCCTCCCGCTCCCTCGGCGGCCCCGGCCTCGGCGGTGGCGACGGTCGCCGCCGACTGGACGGCACGCGCTCGCCGCTCGAGGGCGGCCTCGAAGTCGCGCGGGCGGGCCAGGACCGAGCCGTCGAGCGATCCGACGTCGACGCCGTTGTCGAACAGGACGCGGTAGCGGGTCCAGGTGAAGCCGTCGACGAGCAGCACGCGACCGGTCGTCCCCTGGGGCACGCCCGGGAGGGCGTCGAGGTTCTTCACGACCTCATTGCGCGTGAACTCGTGGGGTGCGGACCGCGTCTTCGCCACGGCGGGAATCCTGCCAAACCGGCGCGGGGCACCGCGAATCCCTCCGCCGTCGGCCGGCGAGCCCTCGGCGGGCCGCCGGACGGGACCACCTTCGATGGCCCCACCGCTCGGAATGTTTCGATCGACTAACTAGTTTGGGGAGGAGATGACACGCCTCTCCCACCGCCCCGCCCGATGACCGGGCGCCTACGCCGCGCCGCCCACGACACGTTCCGGTCGCTGGACAACCCCAACTTCCGCCTCTTCTTCGGCGGCCAGCTGGTGAGCCAGATCGGCACCTGGATGCAGGCGGTGGCCATCTCGTGGCTGGTGCTCGACCTGACCGGCAGCGGCGTGGCCCTGGGGCTGGTCACCGCAGCCCAGTTCCTGCCCGTGCTGCTCCTGGGGGCGTGGGGCGGCGTCGTCGCCGACCGGGTGGACCACCACCGCATGATGCTGGCCACCCAGACGGCGTTCCTGGTCCTGGCCGCCGTCCTCTCCGCGCTGGTGCTGAGCGGTCACGCCAGCGTCCTGGCCCTGGCCGTCAGCTCCCTGGTCTTCGGCACCATCAACGCCTTCGACAACCCGGTGCGCCGGTCCTTCGTCACCGAGCTGGTGCCGGCGGACGACGTGGCCAACGCCGTCGGCCTCAACAGCGCCCTCATGACCGGCTCCCGGGTGGTCGGCCCGGCCGTGGCCGGTGCCCTGCTGGCCGGGCCCGGGGCCGGTACGGCCTTCGTGCTCAACGCCGTCACCTACCTCGCCGTGCTGGGTGCGCTGGCGCGCATGGACCGCGACCGCTTCCGGCCCTCCCCCCGGGTGGCGCCGGCCAAGGGCCAGATCCGCGAGGGCCTCAGCTACGTGCGCCACACCCCCGAGCTGCTCCTCCCCCTGCTGATGATGGCCGTGATCGGCACGTTCGCCTTCAACTACCAGGTCACGCTGCCGCTCATGGCGGAGCGGACCTTCGGCGGCAACGCGGCGACCTTCACGCTGCTCTTCTCCACCCTCAGCGTCGGCTCGGTGCTGGGCGCCCTGGTCGTGGCCCGCAGGCGCGACATCGGCGTCGAGTTCCTGGTGAGGACGGGTGGGGGCCTGGCCGTTGCGACCACGGCTCTGGCGCTGGCGCCGTCGCTCCCCCTCGCCGTGGCGGCCGCCGTGCTGGTGGGGTTCACCAACGTCGGCATCATCTCGGGCGCCCACGCGGTGGTGCAGCTCCGGGCCGCGCCCCACATGCGGGGCCGGGTCCTGGCCCTCCTGAGCGTC
>DASUJB010000090.1:0-31860 GCA_036279475.1 Acidimicrobiales bacterium
AGCCGGCGGCCCACGTCCCGCCAGCCGACCTGGCCGCCGGCCAGGCGACCTCCGGCGGGCTCGCCCGCCGGGTGCGGGGCGCCCAGCTCCCGTCGAACCAACCGCTCAACCTGCGTCGTCGCCGGGGGGACCACCCTCCGACCCCGCCCGAGGGATATGGTCGCGGCGAGCGTGACGAGCTGTACGGGCAGGGGCCGGGGGACGAGCAGGCCGATGGGTACGCGAACGGGCTGTCGAGCCGTCGACGTACCGCTCCCGAGACGGGAGCGGGCGGTCACCACAACAGCACGGCCCACAGCGTCTACGGCTTCCTGACAAGCTTCACACAGGGCGTCCAGCGCGGGCTCGAGGAGGCTCGCCGAGACCCGAACGGCCCCAAGGAGAACCCATGACCCTCAGTGACGAGGCACGCAACTTCAACTGGCTGCTGAACAGCTTCGTCGACCAGACCGCGGGGGTGACTGACGCCGTCGCGGTCTCCTCCGACGGCCTCCTGATGGCCGCCTCCAGCTCCCTCGACCGGGCCTCGGCCGAGCAGCTCGCCGCCATCATCTCCGGCTTCGTCAGCCTCGGCCACGGGGCGTCCCGGTGCTTCGACTTCGCCGGGCTCGAGCAGATCATCGTGGCCATGCGCCAGGGTTTCCTGTTCGTGTCGTCCATCTCCGACGGCAGCTGCCTCGGCATCGTCGCCACCCGCAACTGCGACATCGGCCTGGTGGGCTACCAGACCACCCTGCTGGTGGAACGGGCCGGCCAGGTGCTGTCGCCAGCCCTGGTCGCCGAGCTCAAAGCCGGGGTCGTGGCATGAGCGAAGGTCACGATCTGGTTCGCCCGTACATCATGACGGGGGGTCGTACACGCGCCCAGAGGCGTGACCTTCGTGTGGAGACCCTGCTCCAGACCAAGAGCGGGCACATCCCTCCCTACCTCCCCGACGAGCAGCAGCTCGTCCTCGACCGGTGCACCCGGGCGCTGTCGGTGGCCGAGGTCGCCGCCCACTTGAACCTCGTCGTCGGCGTCGTGATGATCCTCGCCGACGACCTCATCTCGGCCGGGCTCCTCGACGTGCACCACACCGACCCGGTCGAGATCGAGCTGTCGATGCTGACCAAGATGATCGAGCGTGTCCGGGCCATCTGACCCGACCATCGCCCCACCACTCACGAGGTTCCGCGCCGTGCAGCCAACCGCCGAGAGCGCCGCCACCCGCATCACGTCGGTCAAGTTCGTCATCGCCGGCGGCTTCGGCGTGGGCAAGACCACCTTCGTCGGCGCCATCTCCGAGATCGAGCCCCTCCGCACGGAGGCGGCCATGACCAGCGCCTCCACCGGCATCGACGACACCCGCCACATCGGCGCCAAGACCACCACCACGGTGGCCATGGACTTCGGGCGCATCACCGTCGACGACACGCTGGTCATGTACCTGTTCGGCACCCCCGGCCAGGACCGCTTCGGGTTCATGTGGGACGACATCTGCCTCGGGGCCCTCGGGGCCGTGGTGCTGGTCGATCCTCGTCGCATCACCGACAGCTTCCCGGGCATCGACTACTTCGAGGCCAACGGCATCCCGTTCGTCATCGGTGTCAACGTGTTCGACGGGGCCCCGCGCTACCCGACCAACGAGATCCGCGAGGCGCTCGGGGTGACGGCCGACACCCCCATCGTGGAGTGCGACGCCCGCCACAAGGACTCGGTGAAGATGGTGCTCCTCACCCTGCTGGAGAGCCTGGTCACCAAGGCCCAGGCACGGGCCCAGGTGCGCTAGGCCGGGGCGGGCTCCCGGGCGGCGTCCCCACCGGCCACCGGCCATGGGGACGGCACCGCGAGGGTCGGGGCCGGTGCGCCGGCCCCGACCCTCAACCCAGCTTGGCCAGGGACCGCCGCAGGTTGCGCACGGCCTGCTGGATGCGCTGCTCGTTCTCGATGAGCGCGAACCGCACGTAGCCCTCGCCGCCGGGCCCGAAGCCCGCGCCGGGCGACACCGCCACGTTGGCCTCCCGCACCAGCATCGAGGCGAACTCCACCGACCCCATCTCGGCGTAGGCGGCGGGGATCGGTGCCCATGCGAACATGGTGCCCCGCGGCCGCGGCACCTCCCAGCCGATGCGGTGCAGGCCGTCGATCAGCACGTCGCGCCGCCGCTGGTAGACGGCGCGCACCTCCCGCGGCGTGTCCGGGACCTCGTTCATGGCGACGGTGGCGGCGATCTGGATGGGCTGGAACGTGCCGTAGTCGAGGTACGACTTCAGCTTCGCCAGGGCCTGGACCACCTCGGCGTTGCCGACCACGAAGCCCATCCGCCAGCCGGCCATCGAGAACGACTTGGTCAACGAGTACAGCTCGACCGCGCACTCCTCGGCCCCGTCCGCCTGGAGGACCGAGGGCGGCTCGAAGCCGTCGTAGCCGAGGTCGGCGTAGGCGTTGTCGTGCACGATCACCATCTCGCGCTCACGGGCGAAGTCGACGACGTGCTGGAAGAAGTCGAGGTCGACCGTCGCCGTCGTCGGGTTGTGGGGGAAGCTCAGGACGACGACGCGCGGCTTGGGCCACGAGTACTCCCACGCCTCGTGCACCCGTTCCACGAGGTCACCCTCGGTGGACATGGGGATCTCCCGAGCGGACGCCCCGGCGAACAGGGGGGCGAAGATGTGGATCGGGTACGACGGGGAGGGCACCAGGGCGGCATCCCCGGGGCCCAGGAGCACCCACATGAGGTGCGAGAAGCCCTCCTTGGCCCCGATGGTGGCGACGACCTGGCGGTCGGGGTCGAGCGTCACGCCGAACCGACGCTGGTACAGGTCGGCCACCGCCTGGCGGAGCTTGGGGATGCCCCGGCTGGCCGAGTAGCGGTGGTTGCGGGCGTTGCGGGCCGCCTCGACCAGCTTGTCCACCGCCACCTCGGGCGACGGCAGGTCGGGGTTGCCGAAGCCGAGGTCGATGACGTCGTGGCCAGCGCGGCGGGCCTCCACCTTCAGCCCGTCGATGACGGCGAAGACGTACGGGGGAAGGCCGGTGACCCGGCGGAGCTCCATGGGCCCACGGTACCCCGGCCCTCCGGCTGGCCCTGCCGGTGACCCGTCGAGGAAGATCGCGGCGTGACCGACGAGATCGAGGTCGTCATCGAGATCCCGCGTGGCAGCCGCAACAAGTACGAGTACGACCACCACGCGGGCGTCTTCCGCCTGGACCGGCGCCTGTTCACGGCCACGACCTACCCGGCCGACTACGGCTTCGTCCCCGAGACGCTGTCCGAGGACGGCGACCCGCTCGACGCCCTCGTCCTGCTGGACGAGCCGACCTTCACGGGATGCCACATCACCGCTCGCCCGGTGGCGGTGTTCTGGATGGAGGACGACGCCGGACCCGACGCCAAGATCCTGTGCGTGCCGGCCGGTGACCCCCGGTGGGGCGACGTGGCCGACATCACCGACCTGCCCTCCTACGTCGTGGACGAGATCGAGCACTTCTTCGAGGTCTACAAGGTGCTCGAACCCGAGAAGCACTCGAACGTGCGGGGCTGGGAGGGCGCCGACGCCGCCGTGGTCGAGATCGGTGCCTGCCGCCGGCGCCACGCCGGCCCCCCCGGCTGACCCTCGCCCCGGCCACCCCGATCGGGAACCGGCCGCCACCGGCCACGACCGGCGGCCGCCACCGCCCCACCGCGCCCGCACCCCCTGTCACTAGCGGCCGCCACCGCCTGAGCCACGCTCGCACCCCCTGTCACCGGCGGCCGCCACCGCCTGGACCACGCTCGCTGGAGCCGGCCTCCCGCCACCCCAGCAGCGCCGCCCCGATGGCCCCGGCCCTCTCCCCCAGCGTGGCCGCCACCACCCGTACGTCGTTCCTCGCTCCCGGAGCCATCAGGTCGTCGGCCAGCGCCGCCCGGACGGGCTCGAGCAGGAGGTCGCCCACCTCCACCAGGCCACCGCCCACCACCACCAGCGAGCTGTCGAGGACGGACAGCAGGTTTCCGAGGCCGACGGCCACCCACCGGGCGAACCGGTCGACGATGGCACCGGCGTCGGCGTCACCCTCGGCGGCCGCTCGCGTGACGTGCTCGCCCCGGAGCCGGTCCACCCCGCCGGCCAGCTCCAGCCCTCGGGGGAACCGGCCGTCGGCCACGGCGCGCCGGGCCAGCAGGGCCAAGCCGCTGCCCGACGCCAGGCGCTCCCAGCACCCGTGGCGACCGCAAGGGCAGGCGGGACCGCCGGGGTCGACGACCATGTGGCCCACCTCGCCTCCGAAGCCGTGCGCGCCACGCACCAGCTCCCCGTCGGCGATGACCCCGCCGCCGATCCCGGTGCCCAACGTGACGAGGAGGACGTCGCGGGCCCCGCGGGACGCTCCGGCCACGTGCTCGCCCCAGGCCGCGCACGTGGCGTCGTTGTCGACCCGAACCGGCAGGCCCACGCGAGCGTCGATCTCGTCGCCGATCGGCACGTCGAGCAGGCCGGGCAGGTGAGGACCGACCCGTAGCACCCCCTGCCGGTCCACGAGGCCGGCGATCCCCACGCCCACGGCGCCCACGTCGACCTCCCGCTCCAGGGCCCGGACCACCCCGGCCACGGCGTCGAGCACGGCCGTCCTCCCGCCGGGGGTGGCGACGCGCACCTCTGCCACCACGGTGGTGGGCTCGGCGGGGTCGACGGCGACGCCGAGGATCTTCGTCCCCCCCACGTCGACCCCGGCGACGAGGCCGCCCGGCGACGGGACGGCGCTCAATAGCGGAGCAGGGCGCCGGCGCGCCCCATCACGTCGAGGTCGGCGTTGCCGGCGCAGATCTCGACCGTGCACGCCTGGACCAGCGCCTCCTCCACCACCTGCTCCACCAGGTCCTCCACCTCTGCCATCTCGCGACCGCACGAGCGGCACCGGCGCCCCATGGCCGCCAGGCCCCCGCAGCCGGGGCAGCGCCATCCCGGAGCCCGGAACCCCGCCGACACCAGCAGGGTGTCGACCCGGTGCGCGCCCAGGGCGTCGACCACCGCGGGGAGGCCGGCCACGCCCCGCCGGCCCGCGGCCACCGCCTCCCGTAGCTGGCCGACGACGGCCGCCTGGCGTCGCTGCTCGACCGCCGACTCGACCCGCCGAGCCGCGGCGAGGACCTCGTCGCGACCGGCGGTGGCGGGCACCGGCAGCCGCCCGCGCAGCCGCTGGCGGAGGTAGGGGTGCAGCGCCACCTCGAGCGGGCCGGCCAGGTCGTCCGGGCCCGCCACCACCAGGTGGGCGAACGGGTGCTGCCGCCACACCGCGAACGCCACCTCGGCGACGTGGCGGACGTGGGCCAGGTTGCGGGCCTCGACCGCCTGGGCGTGCTCGCCGCCCCGGTCGCGCTCGCCCCGGCCGTCCACGTCGCGCAGCGGCTCGTCGAGCAGCTCCGACCGCTCGATCAGCTCGCCCAGCTCGAGCACGAACATGCGGCCGAGCTGGCGGTCGACCAGCAGCACGCCCACGGAGGGATGGGCCCGCACGACCGACTCGAGCTGACCGACCACCGGGGCCTGCTCTAGCACCACGCGGGACCGCACGGGCACGGGCAGCTCGACCACCCGCCACAGCCCGTCGGCCGCGCAGGCGAAGATGGCCACGCCCCGTACCCGCGAGCGGTCGATCCCCCGGACGTGGTCGGCGATGCGCCGCAGGTCGGCGGCCACCGAGGCATGGCCGCCGGACCGTGCCCGGGCCGTCTTGAGGAGCACGTCGACCTCGTGCTCGAGGTCTCGCTGGCGAGCCACGCGACCCCCGTCCACGTCGAGGTAGCAGGAGGTGACGGGAGCCTTCTCGCTCCGGGTGGCCGCCAGGTCTCGGATCGCCGACTCCGTGATCACCGCCACGGCGCCTCCTTGATCGTGCGATCGGGGGTCGGTCCGGCCGGGCGGAGCCGGCCGGGAGAGCGGACGGGGGGATGGTAGGCGAGGGCCGGCGACGGACGCCGGATCTCGGCCGTGGTGCCCCAAGCCCGCGGGTTCACGGACCCGCGGCCCCCCGGACCCGCGTCCGTCAACCCTCGACGCGGGCCCGGAGGGCCCGGAGGGCGGTGCTGACGATGCGGGACTCCGCCCGGCGCTTCACGAAGCCGGGAAGGGGCATGACCAAGTCGACCTCGAGGTGGTAGGTCACCAGGGTGCGGTCGGGAGACCCCTCGACAGGCTCCAGCGTGTACGACCCGTCGAGGCGGCGCGTGATGTCGCCCTGGACGAGCTTCCACGCCAGCACCCGAGGTGCGCCCTCGTAGTCGTAGCGCAAGCGGTAGCTGGTGCTCCGCCCCATCGCCGCGGCCCGGAAGTCGACCTCCACGGGCCTGCCCTCGGCGTCGCGGGCGACCACGTGGGCGGCCTTCAGGTCGGTGGCCCAGGTGGGGTAGGCGTCGAAGTCGGTCAGGACCTGCCAGGTCCGCCGGGGCGACGCACCGACGACCACCTGCTGCGTCGCCTCGTCGACCATGGTCTGACGCTCCCTCTCGTGTGGCGGACGACCCGGGGAACGTTAGTGGGCATCCACGCCGTCCCCGGGCAGGCGGCGCCGCCGCTCACGCCGGGTCGGAGGGCCCGGGGCGGGGCGGGAAGGTGCCGTGACGGGCACCCCACGACGCCATCGCCCCCAGCCCCAGCATCGGCACGAGCACGCCGGCGGCCAGAGCGGTGAACGGTCGGACGGCGGCCGTGACCAGGGCCACGACGACCTGCACGGCCAGCAGCAGCCGGAAGGTCCTGGTCACGCGCCGGGGCGCGACCCGGTCGGCCAGGAAGAAGACCCCGGCCATGGACGGGACCTCGGATCGGCTGCGGCCGACGGCCACCGCGTAGGCGTACAGGAAGGCGCCGCACCCGGCCACGAACAGCGCCACGTCGAGGGGGACGGCCACGTACTCGAGAGGATCTGGCCACGCCGCCGCCGCCAGCGAGGCAACGACGAAGGCGACGGTGGCGGCCCGGTCCCACCGGAGGAGCCTCTCGCCGGCGCCGACGTCCGGTCGCCACGGCCGGGGCGGCCGAGGGCGGTGCCCCGGCTCGTCCGGTCGCCCACCACCGGGCACCCCGGTCCCCCATGACCCCCCACCCCGGCCAGCGCCGGCGGCAGGAACGTCACCGCGGCCCCGGGCACCCCGGTCGCCGCCGCCCCCCACCGTGTCGCTCACCACCGGTCCACCACGTGGCGCAACCGAGCCGCCAGCACGTCGTAGGACAGCTCGGACTCCGCCCGCTGCCGGCCCGCCCGACCCAGGCCCGTGGCGACCGCCGGGTCGTCCAACAGGCGTACCAGGGCCCCGGCCACCGCCCCGGCGTCACGCGGGTCGCCGACGACCAGCCCCGTCCGGCCGTCCTCCACCGCCTCGGCGGCACCCCCGCTGGCCCCGGCCACGACCGGCACGCCACAGGCGGCGGCCTCGACGAAGACGATCCCGAAGCCCTCCTGCTCGAGGCCTGCCCACCGGTCGCGGCACAGCATGGCGGAGACGTCGGCGCACCCGTACAGCGCGGGCAGGTCGGCGTCGGGGACGCGGCCGAGCAGCCGCACCGGCGCCCCGGTGCGGTCGACGAGCCGCTCGAGGCGGGCACGGTCGCGGCCGGTGCCGCCGATGGCGACGACCAGGTCGGGCCGGGTGGGGGCCAACCGGGCCGCTGCCGAGATGAGCACGTCCATCCCCTTGCGGGGCACGAGCCGGCTGACGCTCACCACCACCCGGCCGTCGGCCGGGAGGTCGAAGAGGGCACGTGCCTTGGCCCGTGCCTCCGCGCCGAGGGGCACGAAGCGCCGGGTGTCGACGCCGGGCGGGATCACGGTGACCGGCAGGGGCCGCCCGGCGGCCCGCTCGCCCTCGGCCGCCGGGTAGCCACCGGCCGCCACCACCTCGGACGCTCCCCGCAGCACCTGGCCGAGCAGGGAGCTGGTGACCGGTAGCCGCCCGGGTACCGTCACCTCGGCGCCGTGCAGCACGACGCCGTAGGGGCGGTCCAGGCGGGGGCCCACCAGGCCGACGGGCAGGGCCGGGTCCAGCAGGACGAGCGACGCTCCCGTGGCCGCCGCCAGCTCGTCGATCGACCGGGCCAGGGCGGGGGTGGGCAGCAGCACCCGGCGAGGGGTCCGGACGACGCGGAAGGGCTGCTCGGCATCCCAGGCGTCGGATCTGGGGTGGGCGGGGGTGAGCACCGTGAACGAGGCCGGATCGATCCGGCGCCACAGCTCCCACAGGTAGGACTGGATCCCTCCCGTCTTGGGCGGGAAGTCGTTGGTCACCAGGAGGTGCGACACCAGGGCCCCCGACTCAGCTCGGCTCGACCGGTGCCGGGTGACGGCCGATCCCGCCCCTCGGCCCGGGTCCCGGGGCTGCCCCGTGGCGCGGACCGGTCCGCCGACCGTGGCGCCACGGCAGCGGCCACCTCCGCGCCCACGAGCGGGGACGGGTCCTGGGCGCTGCCGGCGGCGGCGACGAGGTCGTCGCGGCCGAGCCGGCGGGCGGCCCACACCGCGTGCGCCCGCACCAGCGGATCGTCGTGGGCCAGGGCCGAGCGCAGCGCGGCCACCACCCGGGCGTCAGCCGGCCGGGCGACGTTCCCCAGGACGACGAGGGCGTTCCGGCGCAGGTAGCGGGCCTGGCGGCGAGGGACGTACCACCGCCCGTGCCGGGCCATCAACTCGTCGTCGGGCGCGGCCAGCAGGTCGAGCACGTCGACCGTGGCCCCGGGGTCGGCGTCGGAGGGCGTCCCCCCGGGGGGCACGGACCCGGCGTCCCGGGGCCGACGGTTGGGAGGGCACACCTCCTGGCAGTCGTCGCAGCCGTAGAGGCGATCCCCGAGGGCCGCCCGGTGCTCGAGGGGGAACGGGCCGTCGACCTGGAGGAGCCAGGCCAGGCACCGCCGGGCGTCGACCACGCCTGGCGCCACGATGGCACCCGTGGGGCAACCCCCGATGCACCGGGTGCAGGAGCCACAGCCGTCCCCCACGGGCCGAGCGGGCGAACGCCCGGCCAGGGGGGCATCGGTCACGACGGCGCCGAGGACGAACCAGCTGCCCTGCCCGGGCAGGAGGAGGTTGGCGTTCTTGCCGTACCAGCCGAGGCCCGCCCGGAAGGCGGCCTCGCGGTCGACGAGGGCGTTGTCGTCTGACAGCACCCGGGCCCGCCACCCGGCCGCCGACAGCTCTCGGGCCACGGCGGCGAGCGCCTCCCGCAGGGCGCCGTAGTGGTCGGCTCGGGCGTAGCGCGCCACGCGGCCGCGGGTCGCGCCGGCGACGGGGGCCGGGAGGCCGCCCCCGTCGGTGGCGGCTCGGGCCGCCCCGCCACCGCTCGAAAGCCCCCCGCCCCCGTGGGGGGCACCCTCCCCGACGGGGGGGACGTCACCGGGGCCAGCGTCGTGGTAGCGGCGCGCCCCCACGACGAGCGAGCGGGCGCCGGGCACCGCGGTCGTGGGGTCCGACGAGCGCTCGGGGTGCAGGTAGGTGAAGCGCATGCCACCGTGCAGCCCCGTGGCGGCGCGGTCCGCCAGGTGCCGGCGGGTGGTGGCGAAGGGCGTGGCCGCCGTCACCCCCACCGCGTCCAGCCCGGCGGCGCGACCGGTCGCCACCAGGTCGGTGACGGCGGGGACCCGGCGGGGGGGGCGGACGGTGGTGGGCACGGGGGCCATCGTGGCGACCGCGGTCCTCACCGGCAAGCGGCCCGCCTCAGCCTGGGCGACGGACGTGCCGGAGGCCCGGCAGCAGGCCGGCACCGGACAGGAGGCGCAGGGCGCGCTGCTCGGGCACGTCGATCACGACGGCCTCGTCCGGCCGGCGGGAGCAGATGAATGTCACCACGCAGTCGTCGCACGCGGGCGACGACTGCGTGGCGCAGTCCCGACAGTCGATCACCAGCGGCCGGTCGTCGTGGCCCGGGTGTGAGGCGGTGGGTGGTGACACGGCGTCTCCTGGTCGCAGGGGCCCGGGGAGCGTCCCGGCGCTCGTGGACCCTACGGTGACGGTGTGACACCCGAGGCCGGTCCGATGCGCTCGACCGCCCGGCCGTGGCCGCACCAGCGGCACGTGACGTCGTCGACGCACTCCTCCAGCACGGCCTCGTCCTCGACCTCCAGCTCTCCCCCCACCGTGAAGTGGTGGAACGCCCGGGTCCGACGGGTGGTCACGACGTCGAACCGGGTGAGGTTGCCGCAGGCGGTGCAGCGGTAGCGGGCGGGCACCGGGGCATCCTACCGAGCCTCGCCCGGGCCATCCTGCGCCGAGCCGCGCCCCCGACGCCCCGAGCCGCCGGCCGCGGGCCGACCCCGGGCCAGGTCTACGCTGCCGCACGTGCTCACCGCGTTCGTGCTCGTCCACGCCGTCCCGAGCCGCATCGCCGACCTCGGCACCGAGCTGGCCGAGGTCGAGGGCGTGGCCGAGGTCTACTCGGTCACCGGCGACGTCGACCTCGTCGCCATCGTCCGCGTCCGCCGCCACGACGACCTGGCGGAGGTGGTCACCCGCCACATCTCCGGGCTGGACGGCGTCGACCGCACTACCACGATGATCGCCTTCCAGGCCTACTCCCGGCACGACCTGGACGCCATGTGGAGCCTGGGCATGGAGTGAGCCACGACCGCGGGGCCCTCGGCCCGGGGCACATCGCGACCGGCGGAGCCGGGGCCCCGGGATCGCGCCACCGACCGGTCGGGGCGGCGGCACCGACGGAGCCGCGGTCGTGCCCCGGGCTCGACCGGAGCCCGCCCCGGTCAGGACCCGGCGTTCGACACCGCCACCAACCGGTCGAGGGCGGCGGCCGCCGCCCCGTCGTCGAGCGCGGCCCGGGCCACCTCGACACCGGCTGCGAGGTCGTCCACCAGCCCCGCCACCACTAGGGCGGCGGCCGCGTTGAGGGTGACCACGTCGCGGTGGGGGCCGGGCTCGCCGGCCAGGACCCGCCGGGCCAGGCCGGCGTTGGTGGCCGGGTCCCCCCCCACCAGGGCGCTGGAGGGCGCCCGGTCGATGCCCAGGTCGGTCGGGTCGACGGCGTAGGACGCCACCACCCCGTGGTGCAGCTCGACGACCCGGGACGTCGTGGCCACGGTCAGCTCGTCGAGGCCGTCGTCGCCGTGCACGACCAGGGCCCGCTCGACGCCCCGGCGGGCCAGCACCCGGGCCATGCGCTCGGCCGCCGACGCGTCGGCCACCCCGATCACCAACCGCCGGGCGCCCGCCGGGTTGGCCAGGGGTCCGAGGAGGTTGAACACCGTGGGGATCCCCAGCTCCCGGCGCGTCGGCCCCGCGTGGCGCATCGCCGGGTGGAACCGTGGCGCGAAGCAGAAGCCGATCCCCGCCTCCACGACGCAGCGGGCGACGTCGACCGGCCCGCAGTCGATGCGCACACCCAGGGCCTCGAGGACGTCGGCCGTGCCCGTCGACGACGAGGCGGCCCGGTTGCCGTGCTTGCAGACCGAGCCGCCCGCCCCGGCCACGACCAGGGCCGCCAACGTGGAGATGTTGATGGTGTGGGCGCGGTCACCCCCCGTCCCCACCACGTCCACCACCTCGAGGCCGGGCGGTAGCTCGACCCGCTGGGCCGCCCCGAGCATGGCCGTGAGCAGGCCGTCCAGCTCGTCGACGGTCTCGCCCTTGATGCGCAGCGCCACGACGAACCCGGCGATCTGCGCCGGCGTCGCCGCCCCGTCGAGCACCTCGGCCATGGCGGCCTCGGCCCTCGCCGGCGTGAGGTCGCCCCCCTCCGCCAGCGTCGACAGCACCGCCGGCCACCCCTCGAACGCCACGACCGGTGCGGTCCCCGTGCCCGGCAGGCTAGGACGCCCGGCGCCGCTGCCGGATGATGCGACGGCGCTCCCGCTCGGTGGCGCCACCCCACACGCCTTCCTTCTCGCGCACGGCGAGGGCGTGTTCCAGGCAGGCCTCACGGACCGGGCACCCCTGGCACACCGTCTTGGCCCTGTCGGCCTCGTCGTCGGTGGCCGGGTAGAAGACCAGCGGGTCGAGCCCGCGGCAAGCAGCGTGCTGTCGCCATGTCAGGGTCATGATGGCGGGAAGGTCTCCGTGTGCTTGGTGGGTGTCGTGCGCGAAGACCCGGCACCGACGGTGCTGGTGCCGGAAAGATCGAGTCTCTGTGCCCCAGGTGGCTGCACGCAAACCCGCACGCATCAAGGCGATGGCGCAGGGGGCGGCCGCCGGAGGACGGCCGATCTTCGCGCCACCCGCCCGCCGCTGCAAGGCGCGTTGCCCCAGGTGGGAAGGCCCCCGAAGCTTCTTCTCAGCCCCCGCCGCGCAGGTCGGCCCGGAGCTCGGCCAGGGTGTCGTCGGCCAGGGGCGTCTCGGCCCGGTAGGCGGGGTGGTCGACCACGGCGCTCACCGGTCCGGCATCGAAGCGCTCGACCTGGCTCGGGGTCATGTCCCAGCGCAGGTAGTGCACCGAGGCCGTCACCTCGTCGCGGGTGAGCTGCTCGGCGTGGGCCTCCTCGACGGTGGCGGCCACGAGCTCGCCGTCCGCCAGGCGCAGGCCGACCGAACGCTCGATGCCCACCAGCCGGGGCAACCACCGCTCGAGCTCCTCCCTGGAGGTCAGCTCGACGAACAAGGTGGCCGAGAGCTGGCCCGGACCGGGGATCAGCGGGTTGTAGACGTCCAGCTCGGCCTGGATGCCCTCGTCGCTGATGATCTTCTCGACCCGGGCCATCTCCTGGACCTGGAAGCGGATGGTGTCCCGGTTCTCGAAGAGCAGGGTGAGGATCTGGCCCAGCGGCACGCGGCGGCGCTGCTTGAGGGCGATGACCCGGCGGCGGAAGGCGTCACGCTCGCGCTCGTAGGCCCGAAGGTCGGCGATGTCGTCCAGGGTCAGCTTGGCCATCGGTCCTCGCGGGGGTGAGGTGGCTTCCGGGGAGGGGGACCGCCGTTCGCCTGGGCCCGCGAGGCGGGTCCGGGCGCGCCGACAGGTCCCGGCCAGGTTGCCGGGACCTGTCGAGCGGCGTCAGGAGATGCTCTCGAGACCCTGCGTGAAGCGGCCGGCGTGGGACTTCTCGGCTCGCGCCAGGGTCTCCAGCCACTCGGCGATGTCCTCGAAGCCCTCGTCGCGGGCCGTGCGGGCGAAGCCCGGGTACATCTCCGTGTACTCGTAGGTCTCGCCGGCGATGGCCGAGCGCAGGTTGTCCTGCGTGGGGCCGACGGGCACGTCGGTGACCGGGTCCCCCGCGGCTGCCAGGAAGTCGAAGTGGCCGAAAGCGTGGCCGGTCTCGCCCTCGGCGACCGAGCGGAACAGGGCGGCGACGTCGGGGTACCCCTCGACGTCGGCCTTCTGGGCGAAGTAGAGGTAGCGGCGGTTGGCCTGGCTCTCGCCAGCGAACGCCTGCTTCAGGTTGTCTTGGGTCTTGCTGCCCTGGATCTCAGGCACTGCTCGCCTCCGTGACGGGTTGGTGCTCAGGTGTGGACCGGCGGTCGACCGTCGCCGGCCCCGGATCGACGGCGGGGCACACGGTCACGAACACCGCCTCGGCTCTGGTGGCGCAACCGGGTCGTGAACGGATGCTCGCGCATCCTGTGGTGCCCACGCGGCCGCACCGTCGGCACGCTATCGGCAGGTGTCGACGCCTGACAATCGCCCCCGGCGGTCCAACGCCCGCGGCGGGGAGGGCGACGGGCACGGGCCGGCCCCGGCGGGCGGGGCGCTGCCGGCCGCCTTCGAGCCCACGCCGTTAGGCTCGGCCGGGACCCACAGAACCGGAGTGCCTCCCCATGCCCCTCGGGTCCTTCGACCGCACCCAGAACCTCGAACGCCTGGCGGTGGGCACCTTCGACGTGCTGGTGGTGGGTGGGGGCGTCACCGGGGCGGGGGTGGCTCTCGACGCCGCCTCCCGGGGGTTGCGCACCGCGCTGGTCGAGCGGGACGACTTCGCCTCGGGCACGTCGTCCAAGTCGTCCAAGCTGGTCCACGGCGGCCTGCGCTACCTGCAGAACGGCGACGTCCGCCTGGTGTACGAGGCCCTGCGCGAGCGCCAGCGCCTGCTGCGCAACGCCCCCCACCTGGTCAGGGTGCTGCCCTTCCTCATCCCGGTGTTCACGGGGCGGGGCGGCGTCATCCCCCGCCAGGTGGCCCGTGCCCTCGGTTCCGCCATGTGGATGTACGACCTCACCGGTGGGCTGCGCATCGGGAAGCGTCACCGCCGCCTCTCCGCCGACGAGGCCCGTGCCCACATGCCCACCCTGGGGGAGCGGCTGTCGTGGGCCTACCTCTACTACGACGCGCAGGCCGACGACGCCCGGCTCACGCTCACCCTCGCCCGGACGGCGGCGCTCGACTTCGGGGCCACGGTGGTGAACCACGCGCCGGTCACGCGGCTGCGCAAGCAGGGCGGTCACGTCAGGGGAGCGGTGGTCGACACGGGCGTCGGCGAGGTGGAGGTGGCCGCCCGGGTGGTGGTCAACGCCACCGGGGTGTGGGCCGACCGGGTGCGAACCCTGGACGAGGGCGCCCACCCGGGCACCATCCGCCCCGCCCGGGGCGTCCACGTCACCGTGCCGTGGGCCAAGCTGCGCAACGACATCGCCGCCGTGGTGCCCGTGCCGAGGGACCGCCGCTCCGTGTTCGTCGTCCCGTGGCCCGGCCGTGACGGCACGGTGGGCGGGCCGGGCTCGGTCACCTACATCGGCACCACCGACACCGAGGACGCCGGCGACCTGGACGATCCCCAGTGCACGGCGGAGGACGTCGACTACCTCCTGGGTGCCGTCAACCACTCCGTGACCGAGCCGCTCGGCGAGGGCGACGTCATCGGCACGTGGGCGGGCCTGCGACCTCTCGTACGAGACGCCGGCAGTGCCCGGACGGCCGACATGTCGCGGCACCACCAGGTGACCACGTCGCCGTCCGGGTTGGTCACCGTCGTGGGCGGCAAGCTCACCACCTACCGGGAGATGGCCGAGGACGCCGTCGACGCCGCCCTGGCGGTGATCGGCGCCGACCGACCGTGGCGGGCCGGCCGCAGCCGGACCCGCACGCTCCGGCTGCGCGGTGCCGAGGGCTGGTCGCCGGAGGGCGGTGACCGCCACCTGGTCGACCGCTACGGCGGCGAGGCAGCGGTCCTCACCGCCATGATCGCCGCCGACCCCTCCCTGGCCGAACCACTGGTGCCCGGGCTGCCCTACGTGCGGGCGGAGGCCCTCCACGCCGTCCGCTACGAGATGGCGACGACGCTCGACGACGTGCTGTCGCGACGGACGCGGGCCCGCCTCCTCCACCGCGACGCCACCGCGGCAGCCGCCGCCGACGTGGCCGGCCTCCTGGCCCCCGAGCTGGGCTGGTCGGACGACGAGGCGGCCGCCCAGGTGGCCGCCTTCCGGGCCGCGGTCGCCCGCGACCGGCAGCTGCCCGGCCTGCCCGAGGTGGCCCCCCTCGCCTCCGGGAGCTGACACCCGTCCCGGCCGCGGCGGGCCGCCCACCCCGCCGTGCCAGGATCGCGCCATGACCGCGCCCCGCCCCCTGCTGCCCGTCGGTCCGGGCACGCCCGCGCCACCCATCCCCATCGCCGGTGGGGCGGCCGGTGCCACGCCCGCCCTGGCCGCCGAGCGGGTCGAGGTGGGCGACGCCCTGCTGGCCCGGCTGGGCGACGTGTGCGCCGAGGTCACCGCCGAGCCGGCGGCCGTCGCCGAGGCCAGCCGGGACTGGTGGCCGCTGGCCATGGCCTGGGCGACCACGGGGAGGGTGGCCGCCCTGGCCGCCGCCGTGGCCCGGCCAACCGACGCCGACCAGGTGGCTGCCGTCCTCGCCGCCTGCCACGACGGCCGGGTGCCCGTCACCGCCGCCGGCGGGCGCAGCGGGGTGTGCGGCGCGGCCGTGCCCCTGCACGGTGGCGTGGTGCTCGACCTCACCGCCATGGCCGGCATCGTCGACGTGGACGGGACCTCGCTGGTCCTCGACGTCCGGCCGGGCACGTTCGGCGACGTCCTCGAGCACGAGCTCCGCTCGGCCCACGGCGCCACCGTGGGCCACTGGCCCCAGTCGGTGGCCCTGTCCACCGTGGGCGGATGGCTGGCCTGCCGCGGCGCCGGCCAGCTCTCCGGCCGCTACGGGAAGATCGAGGACATCGTGCTGGGCCTGGACGTGGCGCTGGCCGACGGCACCCGCATCACCACGGGCGGTTGGCCACGGGCCGCCGTCGGTCCCGACCTCACCCAGCTCTTCGTGGGCAGCGAGGGCACGCTGGGGATCGTCACCGGTGCCCGCCTCCGCCTCCACCCCGCGCCCCGGGACGAGCGGCGCGCCGCCTGGCTGCTCGGGTCCTTCGAGGCCGGGCTCGACGCCCTGCGAGGAGCCGTCCAGCGCGGCGCCCACCCGGCCGTGCTACGGCTCTACGACCCGGGCGAGGCCGACGGCACCTACGGCACTGGCGACCGGGCACTGCTCCTCGTGGCCGACGAGGGCGACGACGCCCTGGTCGAGGCCACCATGGGCGTGGTGGCCGACGAGTGCCGGCGGGCCGGCGCCGAGCCCGGCGACGAGGCCCACGTCGAGCAGTGGCTCGCCCACCGCAACGACGTCGGCGCCCTGGCCGCCCTCATCGGCCGCGGGTACACGGTGGACACCATGGAGGTGGCGGGGTCGTGGGCTGCCCTCCCCGCCATCCACCGGTCGACGCTCGACGCCCTCGCCGCCGTCGACGGCACGATCGCCGCCTCGGCCCACCAGTCCCACAGCTACCTCACCGGCGGCTGCCTGTACTTCACGTTCGCCGGGCGGGTGGCGCCAGACCGCCGTGACGCCTACTACCGGGCGGTGTGGGACGCCGGTCAGCGCGCGGCGCTGGCCGGGGGCGGCACCCTCAGCCACCACCACGGCGTCGGCCTGAACCGCAACCGGTTCGTGCCCGAGGCCCTCGGCCCCGCCCATCGGGTCCTGGTCGCCACGAAGGCGGCGCTCGACCCCCGCGGCATCCTCAACCCGGGCAAGCTCGGCCTGCCCTCCCCGTGGGCGGGGCCGGAGGGGTGGTGACGGCGGCGGGCGGCGCGCCCCCGCCGCCGATGGGGCAGACTCGCCGGCCGTGACCGGCACCTCGCCAGACCGCGGGCCCGTCCTGGTCGTGGACGTGGGCACGTCGGGCGTCCGTGGCGCGGTGGTGCGCCCCGACGCCACCGTGACCGCCGTCCACCACCAACCCGTGCTGCCCGACTCGCCCGCCCCCGGGCTCGTGGAGTTCGACCCCGCCGTCCTGGCCCGGGCGGCGCTGACCGTCGCCCGGCGAGCGCTGGCCGAGGGCGGCCCGGTGGCCGCCGTCGGGCTCACCAACCAGCGGGCGTCCACCGTGGCCTGGGACCCGGCCACCGGCGAGCCCGTCGGCCCCGGGCTGGGCTGGCAGGACCTGCGGACGGTCGGCGAGTGCCTGGCGCTCCAGGGGGAGGGCCTCCACCTCGCTCCCAACGAGTCGGCCACCAAGGCCGCCCACCTCCTCGACGCCGCCGATCCCGACCGGCACCGCGCCCTGTGCGTGGGCACGGTGGACGCCTGGGTGGCCTGGCACCTCACCGACGGGCAGGCCTTCGTCACCGACGCCAGCAACGCCGGCGTGACCGGGCTCGTGCTGCCCGACGGGAGCGACTGGGACGACGAGGTGCTGGCCACGCTGCGCATCCCGCGGTCGGCGCTGCCGAGGATCGTCGACTCCTCCGGCCCGGTGGGACCGGCCCGCGCCCTCGACGGCTCCCCCCCCGTCACCGGCATCGCCGGCGACCAGCAGGCCTCGCTGGTGGGTCAGGGGTGCGTGCGACCGGGGCTGGCCAAGGTGACCTTCGGCACCGGGGGGATGCTCGACGTGTGCGTGGGAGCCGATCGCCCCGTGCCTGCCCGCCAGGGGCGGGCGGGCACGTTCCCCATCGTGGCGTGGCGGCGGGGGGGCAGCACCGTCTGGGGCGTCGAGGCGGTCATGCTGGCCGCGGGGGCCAACGTCGAGTGGCTGCGCGACGACCTGGGGGTGATCGACACCGCCGACCAGTCCCACGACGTCGCCTCGCGGTGCACCACCACGGAGGGGGTCGTCTACGTGCCCGCCCTGCTGGGCCTGGGGACGCCGTGGTGGGACTACGGCGCCCGGGGGGCCCTGCTGGGCATCACCCGGGGCACGACCCGGGCCCACGTGGTGCGGGCCGTGCTCGAAGGCGTGGCCCAGCGGGGCGCCGACCTGGTGGAGGCGGCCGAGGCCGACACCGGGCTGACCCTCGACCGCCTCCGCGTCGACGGCGGCATGAGCGCCAACCCCACCTTCGTGCAGGCGGTGGCCGACGCCACCGGGCGGCCGGTGGAGGTGTCCCCCGAGCGGGAAGCCACGACCCTGGGCGCCGGGTTCCTCGCCGGGCTCGCCATCGGTACCTGGGACGGCTGGGACGCCGTCGCCGCCTCGTGGCGGCCCGCCACCGTGGTAGAGCCCGGCGGCCGGCTCGACCGGGAGCGATGGCGGCAGGCCGTCGACCGGGCGGCCGGTTGGGAGCCCGAGCTCAGCGCCATCAGGTTCTGACGCCGGACAGTGCCGGGTCGCCGGGCACGTTCGGCCCGGCGGGCCGGGCGCCCACCGGTGTGCCCGGGCACGGCGGTGCCCACCCTGGGGGCGGCACCGAGGACGTCACGACAGCGCCCACGGTTGGCCGGCGGACGTGGCCGCAGGGCCCGGACGACGGCGTAGGCTGGGGGGGACGGTGAGCCGGCCAGGTGGCCGCGGCACCGGCCGCTGCGGCGGCCGTGTCGAGGAAAGTCCGGACTCCACAGGGCACGGGTGCTGGCGAGAGCCAGGACGGGGCGACCTGTCGGTCCAGGGCAACAGAGAGCAGACCGCCGATGGCCTGCGCCGGGCGACCGGCGCAGCGCACAGGCAAGGGTGAAACGGTGCGGTAAGAGCGCACCAGCGTCGGGGGCGACCCCGGCGGCTGGCAACCCCCACCCGGAGCAAGGCCAAGCGTGGGACGGCCGGCCCGGCCCATGTCCCCAGGTAGGCCGCACAGATGGATGGCCACCGGGCGGTGACCGCAAGGGACCCGCCCACAGAATCCGGCTTATCGGCCGGCTCACCGTCGCCCCTCCCCCCTCCCCCGCCGCCGGGCTCCGGGTCGTGACCGACCCGGGCCGTCCCCCGGCACGGGCGTCGCCCGACCCGGCAGGGCGGGGCCGACCAACCCGGCCGCCTCGGCGTCGACATCGGCGTCGAGCTCGTCGACCTGCCGGCGCAGGGACGCCATGCGGCGGGTGAACCTCTCGCTCGTCCCGGGACCGAGGCGATCCACGTGATCGTCGAGGCGGTCGAGCTCCTCACGCAGGGCGTCGACGCACCGGGCGAGGGCGACGAGGCGCGGGTCGACGCTGGGGCTGGGCATCCGGTTGCCTCCGAGGGTCCGGGCCCGTGAGCAGCTCGTCCTGCGTCGGGCCGACGCGGTTCGTCGCCGTACGCTATCGCTGCGTGGTCCCTTAGTCGACTGAGCTGTGGCTTAGCGAAGTTCGCCCGCAGCGCGGTCGCTGGGTCGACTGATCGGATGGCTGACGACGAACGGGACCAGGTGGCGATCCACTACCAGATACCCGCCGACCTCCACGCCCGCTGCAAGGAGCTGGCGGCGTGGAAGGGCCAGACGCTGCGCGTCTGGATCACCCGGGCGCTCGAGGAGGTGGCCGAGCGGCAGGCAGTGGAGCGCGACCGTCAGCGCCGGGGGCGGTGACGACCCGCCCCCACCCGCTCCTCAGCCCAGGTGGGAGAGGTCGTTGAAGCCCCGCAAGGTGGTCGCCTGACCGGGGCCGACGCCGATCCGGGTGACCGAGCCGGGCGCCACCCACAACCGCCACGCCACCTCGTCCCCCACCCCCAGAGCCCACGCCACCGCCGCCTTGATCGGCGACACGTGGGTCACCACCACCACGTCGTGGCCCATCGCCTCCCCCGCCAGCTCGTCGCAGGCGGCCCGCACCCGGGCCCCCACCGCCGCCAGGGACTCTCCCCCCGCGGGCGCCCAGGTCACGTCGGCCCGCCATCGCGCCCACAGCTCGGCGGGCAGCTCCGCCAGCGGACGCTGGTCGAGCTGCCCGTAGTCGAGCTCCACCCAGCGCTCGTCGACCACGACCGGCGCCCCGCCGCCCGGTCCCCCGGCCAGGACCGCAGCCGTCGACCGGCAGCGGGCCAGGGGACTGGTCACCACGCGGACCAGGTCGAGGCCGGCGACGACCGGGGCCAGGGCAGCAGCCTGCCGCTCGCCCTCGGGGTCGAGCGGCGGGTCGGCCCGGCCCAGCAGCAACCCCCCGGCGTTGGCCGCCGTGCGCCCGTGGCGCACGAGGACGATCACCGCCGCCTCACCGGGCCCACCGACGGGCCGGCGGCTCCGGTCATGGTGCGGCGACGTCGCGGCCGAGCCGCCCCGTGGTGAGGAACCGGCGCCGGCGACCGGCGTCCCCGAGGCCGAACCGCTGCCAGCACCACCACAGGGCGGCCGCCCCCACCGCCTCCAGCACGAGGTCGAACGGTCCCCGTGCCAGCTCCGGGAGCCGGGTGTCGCCGACGTCGAGGCCGGCGAGCGGCCACCAGAAGGCCCGTGCCTCCGTCCAGCTGCCGTCGAGCAGCAGGTGCACCAGCACTCCGATGGGGACGGCGACCAGCCGCCGCTGGACCAACCGGCGCCGCGGCGTCGCCACCATCGCCAGCCCCAGCAGCGCCACCGCCCCCGTCACGCTGTGCAGCACCCGTGGCTCGCCCAACGGCAGCTCCAGGAGCGGCAGCAGGGCCCCCACGAGGACGAGCCGGTAGTCGACGGCGGGGCTCCGGAACACCGACCACACGACCACGAACGCCCCGCCGGCGAACCACAGGACCACGGCCCGGCCTCAGTCGCGCACGAGGAGGCGGCCGCACTCCTCGCAGTGCACGGGCTCGTCAGGGCTCAGCCTGCGGATGCGGTCGACCTCGACGGCAGGGAGCGCCAGGTGGCAGCCCTGGCACGTCGAGCCCACCAGCCGGGCGATGGCCACCCCACCGAGGCGCCTCCGCAGCGCCTCGTACTCCGGCCACAGCTCTTCGGGAACCTCGGCGGCCGCTGTGGCCCGCGCCGCCTGCACCTCGGCCCGCTCGGCCTCGATCTCCGCCTCGGCCCGGGCCAGCGCCCCGCGCGCCTGCACGGCGGCCGCCTCCAGGCTGGCCCGCCGGGCCGCCAGCGACTCGCGTTGCGCCTCGACCGGCTCGGACAGCTCCATGATCTCCAGCTCGTCGTCCTCGATCTGGCCGATGCGCCGGCGGATGGAGGCCACGTCGTCCTGGAGGGCCTGGAGCTCACGAGGGTTGGACACGGCCCGCGAGTACAGCTGCTTCTCCGCCTGGTCGGCCCGGGCGGTGAGGGACGTGACCTCGTCCTCGAGCCGGGACTGGCTGCGGGAGAGCTCGCCACGCCTCTCGTCCACGACCGCGAGCTGGCGGTCGACCTCGGCCACCTCGTCGGCCAGGCGGGCCAGCTGCGTCCGCTCGGGCAGCGTCTCCAGGCGATGCGTGAGCTGGTCGAGGCGCGTGTCGTGGGCTTGGACCGCGAGGAGCGACTCCCAGTGACTCATCAGCCGGCGACCCTACCCTGGCACGGCGACGCCGCCTCCATCCCGGCCGCCGCGTCACGCGGGAGACCGCGCCCGCCCCGCGGCCGCCGCCGGGCCCTGGCCGGCGTCGAGGCTGGCGGGCCGGGGCGGGAACCCGGGCCAGGCGGGCAGGCGCCTCGGGCCGGGCGGGAAGGTGGGCCCCGGGGGCGGGGGCGGCGGCGGCGCGACGATGGGGGGCGACAGGTCCACGCCGCCCGGGACGACCAGGACCTTGCCCCCCGGGCGGGGCGCGGCCGGTGGGAAGTCGACGCGGGGGCGGCCCTGCTGCCACGACCGCATGAAGGTGCCCCAGATGGCCGCCGGGTAGCGCCCCCCGGTGATGGGTGACCCGCCCAGGCGGATCTCGTAGTTCCAGCCCAGCCCGCCCACCCAGACGGCGGTGGCGAGGGCCGGGGTGTAGCCGACGAACCAGGCGTCGGTCGAGTTCTGGTTGGTGCCGGTCTTGCCGGCCGAGGGCTGGCCGGGGACCTGTGCCCGCGTCCCCGTGCCGTGGAGCACGTTCTGCTGGAGGACGCCGTTCACCAGCCGGGCGGTCTCGGGGGCGACGCTCCGCTCCGGTGCCTTCCGGTGCTGGTACAGGACCCGACCGTTGCGGTCCTCGATGCGCTCGACGAGGTAGGGCCGGTTGCGGACGCCGTCGTTGGCGAGGGTGGCGTAGGCCGACGCCATCTCGAGCGGGGTGATCGACGCCACGCCCAAGGCCGAGGACTTGCACGTGGCGCAGATCGTGGGGTTGGGCCGGCCGTCCCCGTCGGGATCCCCCCGGTCACGGGGGATGCCCAACCGGTAGGCCATCTCCGCCACCTTGGGCATGCCGGCGATCAGGCCAAGCCGCACGTAGGCGCAGTTCGACGAGGCCAACGTGGCCGCCGTGACGGTCCCCACCGAGCCGCCCCCGTCGGCGAAGTTGGTCACGTCGTAGATGCCCCCCTCCTCGTTGGGGTCGAGGAAGGCGCACGGTGCCGTGCCGTTCACGATGTCGTCGGGCGAGTGGCCCTGGTCCATGACGGTGGCCAGGACGAACGTCTTGAAGGAGGACCCCACCCCGCGGGCGTTCTGGGTGGCCAGGTTCCACTTGTAGCCCTCGAACCCGGGGCCGCCCACCATGGTGCGCACGGCGCCGCTCGACGGCTCGATCGACACCACCGCCGCCGAGCCCCGGTTGGGCTCGCCCGTGGCGGGGTTGACGCCCGGCTGGGTGAACACGCCACCCTCCAGGGGGAGCACGGCGTCGCGGGCGGCGATGGCCTGGGCTTGGGCCTTCGGGTCGAAGGTGGTCCGGATGCGCAGCCCCCCCTGGAAGACCGCCCGGTACCGGTCCGCCTTGGTGTCGCCGAGGACGGCGAACTCGGGGTCGTTGAGCACCGCGTCCTTGACGGCGGCCGGGAAGTAGTCGTCTGGCCGGGGCAGCACCTGGTGGTAGCTGGGGACGGTGGGCGCGGCCTGCCACCAGGCGTGCTCCTCGTCGGTGAGCCAGCCGGCGTCGAGCATGCGCTCGAGCGCCACGTCGCGCCGGGCGGCCGCCCGCTCGGGGTGCCGGACCGGGTCGTAGGACACCGGGTTGCGGATGATGCCGGCGAGCAACGCCGCCTGGCCGACGTCGAGCTGCTCCACCCCCACGCCGAAGTAGGTCTCGGCCGCCGCCTGCACGCCGTAGGCGTGGTTCCCGAAGTAGACCGTGCTCAGGTAGCGGTCGAGGATCTCGCGCTTGGACATCTGCTTCTCGAGCCGCTGCGCCAGCACGATCTCCTGCACCTTGCGCTCGAGGGTCTGCTCGCGCGACAGCAGGTCCAGCTTCACTAGCTGCTGGGTGATCGTCGACCCGCCCTGGCTGATGCCGCCGGCGTCCACGTTGGCCCGGAGGGCCCGCAGCATGCCGCGGACGTCGTAGCCCTCGTGGATCCAGAACCCGGCGTCCTCGACGGCGAGGATGGCGTCGACCACGTGCCGCGGCACCTTCGACAGGGGCACGGGCTGGCGGTTCTCCTCGTCGCTGAGCGCCGCCACCAGGCCGCCACGGGCGTCGTACACGTAGGACCGCTGGGCGAGCTCCCTCAGCGCCAGGGGTCGGGGCTCGCCCTTGCCCACGTGGGACAGCATCCGGTACGGGACCGTGAACGTGCCGGCCGCCAGCGCCAGCACCAGGCCGGCGGCCACGATGACGACAGGGAGGCGGGAGAGGGGGCGGCGCATCCGGGTCCTGGGATCGGGGAGGCCCGACTCTACCGGAGGGGGCCGTGCCCGGCCGGCCACCACCCGCGGCGCAGGGGCGCCCGCCGAGCCACCACCTTGCCGGCGCACCATATGGTGGGTGGATGGCGCCCCCCCGACCTTTCCGGGCCGCTCCCCCGGCGGCCACGCGTAGGGCGACGGCCGTGCCCGGCCCGGGCACGGGCCCGTCCGGGCCGTGCCCCTGACCGCCGTGGCCGGGCCGACGAGCGTGGCCTTCGCCGGGGCGGGGTGGGTCACCGTGGTCCACGGCATGGCCGCCGCCGCGGTGGACGACGTCCGGGTGGTGCGCGTCGCCTCGCGCACGCCCGCCTCGGCCCGGCGGCGGGCGGCGCAGGCCGGCGCCGCGCCGGCTCGCTACGACGAGCTGCCCGGCGGGGCCGAGGCGGTGGTGGTGGCCACGCCGCCCGCCGCCCACCTGGCCGAGGCCCGGCGGGCCGTCGAGGGCGGGGCGCTCGCCCTCGTCGAGACGCCCCTCGCCGCCACGCTGGCCGATGCCGACGCCATCGTGGCGCTGGGTGGGCAGGGGCACGTGGCCTACGCCGAGAGCCTGGTCCACTCGCCCGTGGTCGCCGAGGCGGTCGGGGCCGGCCGGCGCCTCGGCCCCCTCACCTACCTGGAGGTGCGGCTGGCCCAGGGGCGACCGGCCCCCGGCGGCGGGCGCCTCACCCCCGCCTGGGGTGGTGGCGTCCTGCTCGACCTCGGCGTCCACGCCCTCGCCCTGGCGCTGCTGCTGGCCGCCCCCGCGCGGGTGACCGCGGTCGAAGCCGACCTCCGCCCGGGCGACGACCTCGAGGTGGACGACGACGCCACGGTCGTGCTCACCTTCGACGGCGGCCTGACCGCCCAGGTCCGGGCCACCTGGCGCTCGGCGGCGCCGGTGTGGGACGCCCAGGCCGCCAGCGCCGACAGCGCCCTGCGGGTGGAGCTCGTCCCCGATCCGGCCGTCGAGCTCAACGGCGTGCGCCTGCGGCTCCCCCGGCCTCCCGGCGGCCTGCCGACCGACCAGCTCCACCACCTCGGCTACCTCGACCAGATGCGAGCGCTGGCAGCCGACGCCCGGGCCCAGCGGCCGCCACGGGTGGGGGCCCCGCTCGGGCGGCTGCTGCTCGAGGTCGTCTGCGCCGCCGCCACCTCGGCCGGCACGGGCGGCCCCGTGCCGCTGCCCTTCGCCGGTCCCCGGGACCGCACCCCCCACGAGCTGTGGACCGGGCGCGGACCGACGGGCCCGGCCCCGGCCTGACCACGGGCGGGCCGGCGGTCGCCGCGCCTACGCTGCCCGCCGTGGCCTCGCTGGACGACGCCAGGGCGCTCGTGTCGCTCGACCACGGGCTGGCCACGGTGGCCATCCCCCGCCCGGCGGGTCCCCCGCAGGCCACGGTGGTCAACGCCGGCATCGTCACCCACCCGGTGGAGGGGACCGAGGTGGTGGCGTTCGTGGCCCGGGGCGGGACCCGCAAGCTGGCGTTGCTCCGCTCGGAGGCCCACGCCACCGTCACGTGGCGGGCCGGTTGGGCGTGGGCCACGGTCGAGGGGTCGGTCGAGCTGTGCGGTCCCGACGACCCCCTCCCCGGCGTCGACGCCGACGGTCGGCGCCTCCTCCTCCGCCGGATCTACGCGGCGGCGGGCGGTACCCACGAGGACTGGGCCGAGCTCGACCGGGTGATGGCGGCGGAGCGCCGGACGGCGGTGCTGGTGTCGCCATCCCGCGCCTACCGGAACCCCTAGGGCGCGTGGGGCGCACGGCTCCCGGCCTCAGGCGGGGGCCGGCTCGTCGGGCAGCTCACCGAAGCGCTCGGTGGGTGCCGGCTGCCGCCCGCTGGGGAAGTCACGGAGGTCGCCCTGCGGCTCGAGGTCCCAGCGCTCGAAGGTGAGCGGCGACAGCAGGTGGGCGCACAGGAGCCGGGCCACCGCCTCGATCGAGTCGACGTGGGTGCGCTCGGCCCCGTGGCTGGCGTCCACCCCGAACGCCACCAGGGCGGCCCGCGTCTCGGCGCCCGCCTCGATGGCCGCGGCCACGTCGGACCGGTAGTACCGGAAGACGTCACGGACGTAGGGCACGCCGTAGGTCTCGCACAACCGGCACAGGTGGCGGGTGAGGTGGTAGTCGAAGGGCCCGGTCTGGTCGATCATCGGGATGGTGACGCCGTTCTCGATGGACTGGTTGCCCGGGGCGCACACGGCGTTGTCGACCGAGACCATCTCCGCCACGTCCTCCTCCAGCCCGTGGCTCGCCCCCTGGCCCACCTCCTCGGCGATGGTGATCAGGAGGTGGACGTCGTGGGGCACCTGGCGACCGTCACGGCACAGGGCGTGGAGCGCCCCGAGGGCGGCCGCCACCCCCGCCTTCCCGTCGAGGTGCCGGGCGTTGATGTAGCCGCTGTCCGTGACGATGGGGAGCGAGTCGATGGCGACGAAGTCGCCGACCTCGATGCCGAGCGCCGACAGGTCGGCGGCGCTCGCCACCGGCTCGTCGACCCGCACCTCCACGTGGTCCCAGCCCGTCGGCTGGCCGTCGACACCGTCGCCGAAGGCATGCCCGCTGGCCAGCAGGGGCAGGATGGTGCCCGTGTAGGTCCGGAAGGGATCGTCGGTCAGGATCGTGACCCGGCAGCCCTCGGCGAACCGAGAGCTGTGGCTGCCCACCGGCACCACCGCCAGGCGGCCGTCGGGCTTGAGCGAGCGCACCATGCAGCCGATCGTGTCGGCGTGCGCCACCACGGCCCGGGCGCCCTCGTGCCGGCCCGGCAGCCGGGCCAGCAGAGCGCCCCGGCGCGTGACGGCCAGCTCGACGGGAAGCCCGGACAGCTCGTCGCCGAGCAGCTGCATCGCGGCGTCGGTGCGCCCCGCGGGGCTGGGCGTGCGCAGCAGCCGCAGGAGCAGGTCGAGCATCCACGGCACGTCGATCTCGGGCAGGGGGACCATCGGGCGCACGGTATCCGGGCCGCCCCCGGCCGGTCAGTCGCCGGGGCCCGGCGAGGACCGGGGTGGCGCGGCACCCGGCCGCCAGCCCCACGGCAGCGCCTTGGTCGTGGGGAAGAGGAGGTCGACGAAGCGCTCGGCCGTCGGCTGGGGTTCGTGGTTGGCCAGCCCGGGGCGCTCGTTGGCCTCGATGAACACCCCCTCGGGACCCGCCGGGTCGGGGACCACCATGTCCAGGCCGGTCACGGGGATGCCGAGGGCCCGTGACGCCGCCACCGCCACCGCGGCGAGCTCCCCGTGGAGCACGGCGGTGACGTCGTGGATCGTGCCCCCCGTGTGCAGGTTGGCGGTGCGCCGAACGACCAGCTCCTCACCCTCCGGCAGGACGTCGTCGAGGTCGTGGCCGGCCAGGGCCACCGTACGGACCGTCTCGTCGTCCAGCGGGATGCACGACTCGCCCCCCGTCGCCGCGGCGCGGCGACGGCTCTGTGCCTCGACGAGGTGGCGCACGGTGTGGCTCCCGGAGCCGACCACCGACGCCGGCCGACGGACGGCGGCCGCCACGACCTCGTGGCCGATCACGACGATGCGGAGGTCCTGGCCGTGCACGCGCTGCTCGACCAGGACGTCGGGCGAGAGGCTCCGGGCCGTGGCCAGCGCCCGGTCGAGCTCGTCGTCGTCGGTCACGCCGACCGTCACGCCCGCGCCCTGCTCGCCCCGCGCCGGCTTCACCACGACCTCACCGACCTCGTGCAGGAACTCGTGGTCGGCGGCGTCGAAGGTGGCGTCGCGGCCCCGGGGCACCGCCAGCCCCGCCCGGGCGAGGATGCGGCGCGTGTGCCGCTTGTCGTCGCAGCGGCTCATGGCCACCGCCGTCGTCAGCTCCGAGAGCGACTCGCGCGTCACGATGGTGCGACCGCCGTGGGACAGGCGCATCTCGCCGGCGCGGGCGTCGAGGACCTCCACGGTCACCCCGCGCCGCAGTGCCTCGTCGGCCACGATGCGGGCGTAGGGGTTCAGGTCCCCGAGGCCCTCCTGCTCGCCGACGAACAGCCGCTCGTTGATGGCGTTCTTCCGCTTGACCGCGAAGACCGGCACGCGCTCGAAGCCCAGCTTCTCGTACAGGTGGATCGCCGGACCGTTGTCGTGCATCACCGACAGGTCCATGTAGGCGCGCCCACGGGTCCGGAACCGCTCGACGAGCGCCCGGACCAGGGCATCGCCCACCCCGGGCACCGGGGCCGACGGGTCGACGGCCAGGGTCCACAGCGAGGTGCCGTCCTCCGGGTCGCCGAAGGCCAGGGCATGGTCGATGCCGGCCACCGTGCCGACGATGCCGCCCCCGCGGGCATCCTCGGCCACCAGGTAGGTGTGGTGGCGCTTGTGGTGGTTGGCCCACAGCACGTCCGCGGGTGCCGGCACCATGCCGCAGCGCACGTAGATGCGGTTCACGGCCTCGACGTCGTCGCGGCTGTTGAGGGCCCGCACCACCACGCCCCGGAGCGGATCCCGCGTGGGCAGCGACCGGTACAGCCAGAAGCGGTACGTGTAGGACGGGTCGACGAACAGCTCCTGGGGGGCCTTGGCCACCAGGACCTGGGGATCGCGGGCGTACAGGCAGATGTCGCGGCGACCCTCCGCCTCCGCCCTGAGCTGGGCCACGATGGCCGATGCGGTCCGGAACGTCTGCCCGAACAGCACCCTCCCCCAGCCCATGTCGACGACCACGTCGCGGGCCATGGCGGCCAGGAGGTCCTCGGGGGGGCTCTGCCAGCTCGTGGTGGAGAGGGCGGCGGGCTGGTCCCAGGCTCCCGGCTTCCGCCCACCGACGTCACCGCCGGCCTCATCCCCCCGCCCGCGCCCGAACCGGTGGGGAGGCGGGCCGGCCCCGGGCACCGCGCCGGCGCCGTCGGGGACGGCGCTCACGCCGGGATCCCGTGGCTCTGCAGCCACATCTCCAGCAGGCCGAGCTGCCACAGCTTGTTGCCCCGGAGGGGGGTCAGCTCGTCGTTGGGCCGGGCGAGGAGCCGGTCGACGTAGCCCTGCTCGAAGAGCCCGCGCTGCTTGGCGGCAGGGTCGGTGAGGGCGTCGCGGACCAGGTCGAGCAGTGGCCCCTCGAGGTGGGTGAGCGCCGGCACCGGGAAGTAGCCCTTGGGCCGGTCGATGACCTCGCCGGGGATCACGCGGCGAGCGGCCTCCTTCAGCACGCCCTTGCCCCCCTGGCCCAGCTTCAGCTCGGGCGGGCACGCCGCCGCCAGCTCCACCAGCTCGTGGTCCAGGAAGGGGACGCGGGCCTCGAGCCCCCAGGCCATGGTCATGTTGTCGACCCGCTTCACCGGGTCGTCGACCAGCATCACCTCGGAGTCGATGCGGAGCGCCCGGTCGACCGGGGTGGACGCCCCCGGCCGGGAGAAGTGGCTCGCCACGAAGGCGCCGGCGGGGTCGCCCGGGCACCGGTGGGCGGCTCCGACCACCTCGGCTACGGCTCCGGCGGGCCGGTCGAAGAAACTTCGGGAGTAGGCACCGACGCCTCCGTCGACGGCACCCTCCGCGTCCACCATGGGCGGGTACCAGTGGTAGCCGGCGAAGACCTCGTCCGCCCCCTGGCCCGACTGGACGACCTTCACGTGGCGGGCCACCTCCTGGGAGAGGAGGTAGAAGGCGACCACGTCGTGGCTGACCATCGGCTCGCTCATGGCCGCCACCGCCCCCTCCAGGGCGGGCAGCAGCCGCTCACCGCCGATCCGGATGCGGTGGTGCCGGGTGGCGAACCGCCGGGCCACCAGGTCGGAGTACCAGAACTCGTCACCCTCGAGCCCACCGTGGGACTCGAAGCCGATGCTGAAGGTCAGGAGGTCGCGCACCCCCGCCTCGGCCAGGAGGCCGACCACGAGGCTCGAGTCGAGGCCCCCCGAGAGCAGGCACCCGACCGGGACGTCGGCGACCATGCGCCGCTCGACGGCGATGCGCAGCGCCTCGAGCACGGCGTCCTCCCAGTCACGCGGGCCCCATGCCCGATGCTCCGGCCGGCGGGTGAACCGCGCCTGCCAGTAGGTGCGCTCGTGGCGGCGGCCGTCGGGCTCCACGACCAGCACGGTGGCCGGTGCCAGCTTCCGCACGCCGCGCAGGATCGTGCGGGGTGGCGGCACGACCGAGTGGAACATGAGGTACTGGTGCAGCGCCACGGGGTCGACCGACGTGTCGACACCGCCCCCCGCCACCAGGGCCGGCAGGGTGGAGGCGAACCGGAGCCTCCGGCCGACCTCGGCCAGGTACAGCGGCTTGACCCCGAGGCGGTCGCGGGCGAGGACCATCCGCCCGGAGTCCCGCTCGACGATGCACAGGGCGAACATCCCGAGCAGGTGGTCGACGAAGTCGTCGCCCCACCGGTGGTACGCCTTGAGGACGACCTCGGTGTCGCCGGTCGAGAAGAAGTGGTAGCCGTCTCCCTCGAGCTGGCGCCGCAGCTCGGCGTGGTTGTAGATGCACCCGTTGAAGGCCACGACGAGGCCGAGGCCGGCGTCGACCATCGGTTGCTGGGCCCGCTCGGAGAGGTCGATGACCTTGAGCCGGCGGTGGCCCACGGCCACAGGGCCCTGCGCCCACAGGCCGACGCCGTCGGGGCCGCGGTCGGCCATCGTGGCGGTCATCCGGACCACGGTGGCGGCGTCCGCCTCTCCGAGGTCCAGGTCGATCTCTCCGCTGAATCCACACACGCGTCAACGACCGTACCCACCGCGCCGGCGTCGACCGACACGGGCCGGTGACGGCTCCGTGAACCGGCGGCTCCAGCCACCGCCTCGGAGGCGTGGGCTCAGACGGCGGGTGCGGCGTCGCCGGGAGCTGCCGGCACCTCGAGGAACCCCAGCAGCGCCTCGTTGAAGGCCAGCGGGTCCTCGATGTTGGGCAGGTGCCCGACGTCGGAGACGACGACGAGCTCCCCCTTGAGCAGGGATCGCAGGCTCATGGCCTCGGCGATCGGCGTGAGCCGATCGAGCTCGCCCACGATGACCAGGGCCCGGACGTCCGCCTGGCGGAGCAGGAGCATCGAGTCGGGGCGGTCCTTCATGGCCTCGAGGGCACCGATCCAGCCGGCGGGGTCGGCCCCGGCTGCCAGGGCGTGCACGTACTCGACCAGCTCGGGTCGGCTCATCGACCCCGACGAGAGCAGGCCCTCGACGACCTCCTTGGCCAGCACGTCGACCTCGGTGCCGTCACGCAGGCGAGCCTGCTGCTCGGAGCGGCGTTGGGCCACCGTGGGATCGTCCGAGCGGGCTCGGGCGCCGGCCAGGACCAGCTGGTGGACCCGGGCACGGTGGTGGCGCAGCAGGGCCATCGCCAGGTAGCCGCCCATCGACGACCCAACGACCGTGGCCCTCTCCACGCCGAGCTGGTCGAGCACGCCGGCCACGAGGTCGGCCCAGCCCTGCACGGACGCCTTCCCGGGCGTGCTCGGGGGGTCCGACTGGCCGAAGCCCGGCATGTCCACGGCGATGCAGCGCCGCTGGCCGTCGAGCGCGTCGAGCTGGTAGTCCCACATGGCCGCCTGCAGGGGGAAGGCGTGCAGGAAGACGACGGGCTCGCCCGCGCCGCGGTCGATGACGTTGAGGACCTGACCATGGACATCGAGCAACGGCACGGGCTTGCTCCTTGGCGGACGCGACGCGTTTTCCCTAGCAGTACCGCATGACGGAGGGGTGTGGCGAACCCGAGGTCGAGTCCCCGCCGGCTCGTCCCCGTGCTGGTCACATGGCGTGGTGCTGCCAGTCGGATGGCGCGCGGCGAGCGGTCGGGCGGCGGGCGGCGGGCCGTCCGCACGGGGCGCGCGTCTCGGCCGGCCCCCGACGGGGAACGCTCTCACCAACCCGCACGAGAAGGGGCACAGAGATGGGTACAGAGCAGGATCCGAAGGACCGCGGGACGAGCGAGGAGACCCGGGCCTTCGAGGAGTCCGAGGACGAGAAGGTGACGGCGAAGGCCGACCGGCCCCCCACGCCCGAGGAGGAGGCGGCGGCCGAGCGTGCCGAGCCGCTCAGCGAGGAGAACCGGGCCGCCTACAAGGAGATGGCCGAGCGCGGCGCCGACCAGAAGGGCGAAGGCAGGATCTGACCGGTCGAGTTGCGGCCCGGCGCCGACGCTCC
>DASUJB010000091.1:0-14059 GCA_036279475.1 Acidimicrobiales bacterium
GCCCCACTGCCGGGTGGCCGCCGCCTTTCACCACGTGCCGGCCAAGGAGCTGGGCGACCTGCGCGCCCCCATCGAGAGCGACGTGCTGATCTGCTCCGACCACGCCACCGCGGTGGAGACGACCAGCGAGATCGTGGCCAAGGTCCCCGACATGCGCCCCCTCAACGCCGGCGAGCTGGCCATGGCGACACCCATCGAGTCGTTCACGGCCGTGCTCCTCCAGCTCAACATGCACTACCGGACGCGCGTGGCCCTCAAGCTCACCGGCATCCCGGAGGCGCCCGGCGATCCCCGGGCCCCCGCCCCGCCGCCCGGCCCCGCTGCTGCCGGGCGCCCGGGTCCCGCCCCCGCCGATCCGGCACCCGGGCCCGGGGGGGCCGGCCACGGCCGACGCCCCGGCGAGCGCACGTGACCGCGACCGGCGCGGCCCCCGGCGAGCCGATGCGGCTCTACGACACGGCGCGGCGAGCCGTGGTGCCCTTCGCCCCGGGCCCGGTGGTGACGATGTACACGTGCGGCATCACGCCGTACGACGCCACCCACATCGGTCACGCCGCCGTGTACCTCACCTACGACGTCCTCCAGCGGCGGCTGCGCGACCGCGGCCACCAGACGTGCTGCGTGCGCAACGTGACCGACGTCGACGACGACATCCTGCGCCGCGCCCGCCAGCTGGGCGTCCACTACCTCGACCTGGCCGCGGCGGAGACGGCCCGCTTCGACGACGACATGCGGGCCCTCGACGTGCTGCCGGCGTGGAGCGAGCCCCGGGCCACGTCGGCCATCGCCGACATCCGCGGCTTCATCGGCATGGTGCTCGACCGGGGCTATGCCTACCAGGCCGGCGGCGCCGTCTACTTCGACGTGTCGCGCTTCGAGCGCTTCGGCCAGGTGAGCGGGCTCGACCGCGCCGAGATGCTGGCCCTCGCAGCCGAGCGGGGCGGCGACGTCGACGACCCCCGCAAGCACGATCCCCTGGACTTCGTGCTGTGGCAGCCCTCGGCCCCCGACGAGCCGTCGTGGGAGTCGCTGTGGGGACCGGGGCGCCCGGGCTGGCACATCGAGTGCTCGGCCCTGGCCCTGCGCGAGCTGGGGACCACCATCGACCTGCACGGCGGGGGCGCCGACCTGGTCTTCCCCCACCACGAGTGCGAGGCCGCCCAGTCGGAGGCGGCCACGGGGGAGCCGTTCGTGCGGCACTGGATGCACCAGGCCATGGTCCGCCTCGACGGCGAGAAGATGTCGAAGTCGCTCGGCAACCTCGTGTTCGTGTCCGACCTCCGCAAGGCGTGGGACGCCCGGGCCATCCGCGTCGGGGTGGTCTCGCACCACTACCGGCAGCCGTGGGACTGGACGGACGAGGTGATGCCGCGGGCCGCTGCCACCCTCGAGCGCTGGGAGGCGTCGGTGGGCGGCCGCCCCGACCCCGGTCCCCTCGCCGCGGTGCGAGCCGCGCTCGACGACGACCTCGACACCCCGGCAGCGGTGCGGGCGTTGGACGCCGCCGCCCGTGGTGGCGCGGACGTCACGCCGGCGGCGGCGCTGTTGGGCGTGGACCTGTCGGGGGCCGGCTGAGCCCGGGGTCGACCGGCGTCGAGCCCGGCCTCCCCGGCGCGGCGACGGCCCCCGGGCAGGCGGCGAACCCGTTCGGGGCGCCCGGCGCGGGTCGGTAACCTCGGCATCCATGGCCGAGATCGCGATCACCCTGCCCGATGGCTCCACGAGGTCCGTGGCCCCGGGCACGACCGCGCTCGACCTGGCCCGGGCCATCGGACCCCGCCTGGCCGGCGACGCCGTCGTCGCCGAGGTCAACGGAACCGAGCGCGACCTGGTGACGGAGCTGCACGACGGCGACGTCGTCGCCATCGTCACGGCGGACAGCGAGCGTGGCCTGTACACCATCCGGCACTCCACGGCCCACGTGCTGGCCCAGGCCGTGCTCGACCTGTTCCCGGGCGCCACGTTCGGCATCGGTCCGCCGGTCGAGGATGGCTTCTACTACGACTTCGCCCTGCCCGAGGGCGGCACCATCGGCCCCGACGACCTCGAACGCATCGAGGCCCGCATGCGGGAGATCATCGAGGAGCGCCAGCCCTTCGTCCGGGAGGAGATCCCGGCCGAAGAGGCGCGGGCCATCTTCTCCCGTCACCCGTTCAAGCTCGAGATCATCGAGGACGCCTCCACCGATCCCATGTCGGGGACGGGCGACCGGGGCCAGGTCCGCACCTACGAGAACCCGCCGGCCAAGCCCAAGGACCACCCGCCCTTCCCGGGCCGGCCCGGCTTCATCGACCTGTGCCGGGGGCCCCACGTCGAGGACACGGGCCGCCACCTCGGCCACTTCAAGCTCCTGCGGGTGGCCGGGGCGTACTGGCGCGGCAACGAGCACAACCCCCAGCTCCAGCGCATCTACGGGACGGCGTGGGGGTCGCGCCCGGCGCTCGACGCCCACCTCCACCGGCTGGAGGAGGCGGTCAGGCGCGACCACCGCAAGCTGGGGGCCGAGCTCGACCTGTTCAGCTTCCCGCCCGAGGTCGGTAGCGGCCTGCCCCTCTACCACCCCAAGGGCGGGCTCGTGCGCAAGCTCATGGAGGACTACAGCCGGGCCGAGCACGAGAAGGCCGGCTACCAGTTCGTCTACACCCCCCACGTCACCAAGGGTGAGCTCTTCGAGCGCAGCGGCCACCTCGGCTGGTACCGGGACAGCATGTACCCGCCCATGGAGCTCGACGAGGGGACCGAGTACTTCCCCAAGCCGATGAACTGCCCGATGCACGTGCTCATCTACGCCTCGCGGCAGCGGTCCTACCGCGAGCTGCCGCTCCGGCTCTTCGAGTTCGGCACCGTGTACCGCTACGAGAAGTCGGGGGTCGTCCACGGCCTGCTCCGGGCGCGCGGGTTCACCCAGGACGACTCGCACATCTTCTGCACGCCCGACCAGCTCCACGACGAGCTGACGCGGCTGCTGCTGTTCGTGCTGAAGCTGCTGCGCGACTTCGGCTTCGAGGAGTTCGAGGCCGAGCTGGCGACCCGCCCCGACGAGTACGTGGGAGAGCCCGGGGAGTGGGACGCCGCCGAGTCGGCCCTCCGGGCCGCCGTCGAGGCCACGGGCGTGCCCTACGTGGTGGCCGAGGGCGAGGGGGCGTTCTACGCCCCGAAGGTCGACGTCCACGTGCGCGACGCCATCGGTCGGCGGTGGCAGCTCTCGACCCTGCAGGTGGACTTCCAGGAGCCGGGGCGCTTCGGCATCGAGTACGTGGGGGCCGACAACCAGCGTCACCGCCCCCACATGATCCACCGGGCCCTGTTCGGCTCGATCGACCGGTTCTTCGGGGTCCTGCTGGAGCACACCGCCGGCGCCCTGCCCACCTGGCTGTCCCCGGTGCAGGCCCAGGTGCTGCCCGTCCGCTCAGACCACGAGGCCTACGCCCTCGGGCTCGTCGACCGCCTGCGCGCCGGGGGCTTCCGGGCCGAGGCGGCGGCGGCCGACGAGCCGTTGGGCGCCCGCATCCGCCGGGCCAAGCTGGAGAAGGTCCCCCACGTGGTGGTGGTGGGGGACGACGACGTCGCCCACGACACGGTGGGCGACAACCCCCGGGACGGCCGGGTCGAGCGGGACCTGCCGGTGGCCGACCTCATCGAGCGGTTGCGCACCGAGACCGCCGTCCGGGCCTGATGGGCACGGCGACGCCGCCCCCGGGCGGAGCCGACCGGACCCGTCCCCGGGGCCTGGACCGCCTGTGGGCCGGCTGGCGGTCCCGGTACGTGGCCGCCGCCGACGACGACGTCCCGGAGGGGGACCACGAGGGGTCGGTCTTCCGGCGCATCCTCGCCTCGGGGCGGCCCGACGAGGAGACCTACATCCTCTGGCGTGGGCGAGCCACCTTCGCCATCCTCAACCTGTACCCGTACACGAGCGGCCACGTGCTGCTCATGCCCTACCGCGAGGTGCCCGACCTCGAGCGCCTCGCCGCCGACGAGAGCGCCGAGCTGTGGTGGTCGGTGCGGGCCGCGGTGGTGGCGGTCAAGGCGGCCTACGCGCCCGACGGCCTCAACGTGGGGATCAACCTGGGCGAGGCCGGGGGCGCCGGGGTCCCCTCGCACCTCCACGTGCACGTCCTGCCGCGGTGGAAGGCCGACTCCAACTTCATGACCTCGGTGGCCGAGGCCCGGGTGCTGCCCGAGTCCCTGGGCGACTCGTGGCGCCGCCTGCGGGCGGTGTGGCCCGAGCGGCTGCCCGGGGCCTGACGTCCCCCTGCGCACCGGCCTCCCGGTTTCCGTGGGCCGGCGGTGCTCGCTACCGTGCAGGCGCCATGGCGGACGATCGCCCCACCACCCCCGGTCCCACGACCGTGCCCCCTCCCGGGCCGGCGCCCGGCACCGACGCCCCCGGCGTGGCCGGTCCCGAGGCCGTGTCGGACGCCGACCACGTCGACGTCCTGCCCGAGGACCTCGACGCCACCGGCCTGGTGGGGCCGTACCTCTTCCCCGACAACAACCGGCGGCGGATCCCCGGCTACCTCTACCTGGGCACCGCGGTGGCCTGCGCCCTGGCCTGGTGGCTGGTGGACGACTCGCCGTACGTCAACGGTGGCCTGCTCCTGGCGGCCGCCATCCTGGCCGCGGTGGGCACCTTCTCGATCGTGGCGGGGTGGGACCTGGCGGTCGACGAGCGCGAGGCCCTGGTGGCCGCCATCGGTGCCGTCGGCTTCCCCGTGGGTCACGCCTCGGCTCAGATGGGATGGCGGGGCCTGCTGAGCCGCCCCACCTGGCGGATCCTGCTGTACTCGGCGGAGAACCCTCCCACGCGGCGGGGCCTCGTGCTCGTCGACGGCGTGGACGGCACGGTCGTCCAGCACTTCGTCGAGGAGAACCCCGAGGACTGGTCGGGCCTGGGGGCGTCGCCGGCCGGCGGCTAGGCCCCGCGGTGGTCGCCGGCCCCGTGGGGGCCGCGCCCGCCGGCCGTCGCTGCCGCCGCGAGCGGCCCCCCGTGGGCCACCAGCACGAGCGATCGGCTCAGGCCGGGTCGCCCGGGCGCCGGCGCCGCACCGCCGCCAGGACCTGCTCGGCCCCCCGCAGGTGGTCGACGCCCACCTCGACCGCCGAGCGGGCCAGGTCGAGGGCGGTGACCGTGCGGTCCGTCCCCTCGATCCGCCCCTGGCGCTGCCAGTCGGCGGCCGGGGTCCCCGCCACGCGGTCGGCGGCGGCGTTGGCCTCCAGGCCCAGCTCGGCCAGGCGCTCGTGGACGGTCCCCGTCACGCCACCGGGCCGGGGCCGGGCGGCCGGGTCGACGTCGGCAGCCGGCAGCACCGGCTCGTCCTCGGTGAGGACGGCGGCCAACGCCCGGTCGGCGGCGGCAATGCCCCAGGCGCCGGCCACGACGTGCTCGATGGCCGACCACCCCTCGAACGGCCGGTGGGCGACGTCGTCGGGGGACTCGTCCTCGCCCAACCCCGCGAACAGCCCCCGGTAGCGGCGCTCCAGGCCCCGCAGGGCGACGACGATGTCCGAGGGGGCGAGGCGCGACAGGTCCATCGCCCGGTTCTAGCGCGGCGTCGCGGCGACCGTCCGCCGTCGCCCCGCCGCCACCGTCGTGGCGCCGCCCTCCGGCCGCCCCGCCGGGCGCCGTCCGGGGCCGTGCCCGGTGCCGCTCCGGCGGCCGGCGAGATCCCTCGGTAGCGTGGCCACATGTCCATCTACGACGTGCCCATCAAGCGGCTCGACGGCTCGCAGGCCGACCTGCACGACTACGGCGACAAGGCCGTGCTGGTGGTCAACGTGGCGTCTCGCTGCGGGCTGACGCCCCAGTACAGCGGTCTCGAGGAGCTGCAACGGCGCTACGGCGACAAGGGCTTCACCGTCCTCGGCGTCCCCTGCAACCAGTTCGCCGAGCAGGAGCCGGGGACGCCGGAGGAGATCGCCACGTTCTGCTCGTCCACCTACGGGGTGACCTTCCCCATGACCGAGAAGGTCGAGGTCAACGGCGAGGGGCGCCACCCCTTGTACGGGCAGCTGGTCGACGTGCCCGACCAGGGGGGTCACACCGGCGACATCCGCTGGAACTTCGAGAAGTTCCTCGTGGCGCCGGGCGGGGCGGTGGTCGCCCGGTTCGAGCCCATGGCCGAGCCCACCTCCGACGAGGTGGTGACGGCCATCGAGGGGGCCCTGCCCGCCTGAGGGCTCCGGGCCCCGGCGCCCTTCACTCGCCCTGGTCGAGCTCGCGCCTCACGGCGTCCACCAGGTGGGCCGGCAGGACGTCGTAGTGGTCGTGCTCGGCGTGGAAGCGCCCACGCCCGCCGGTCAGGGACCGCAGCTCGACGGCGTACCGCTGGATCTCCGAGGTCGGTACCAGGGCGGTCACCACCTGGTGGCCGTCCGGGGTGGTGTCGGTGCCCTGCACCCGCCCCCGGCGGGCGTTGAGGTCGCCCATCACGTCGCCCTGGAGCTCGGCGGGGACGGTGACGTCCAGCCGGCTGACCGGCTCCAGGACCACGGGCCCGGCCTGGGACATCGCCGCCCGGAAGGCCAGGCGCCCCGCCACCTTGAACGCCATCTCCGAGCTGTCCACCGGGTGCTCCTTGCCGTCGGTGACGGTCACCGCCACGTCGACGACGGGGTAGCCGTACACCCCTCCGGCGGCCATCGCCTCCTCGATGCCCTTCTCGACGGCGGCGATGTAGCCGCGGCTGATGGCGCCGCCCACCACGGTGCTGGCGAACGAGAAGCCCTCGCCCCGGGGGAGGGGCTCGAGGTCGATCACGCACACGCCGAACTGCCCGTGGCCGCCCGTCTGCTTCTTGTGGCGCCCCTCCACGCCCGTGACCGCCGAGGTGACCGTCTCGCGGTAGGCGATCCGGAGCGGCTCGGTGTCCACGTTGGCACCGAACTTGCGGGTCAGCTTCTCGAGGGTGATCTGCAGGTGGGTCTCCCCCGTCCCCCGGAGCAGCGTCTGGTGCGTCTCGTCGTCCCGCTCGACCCGCAACGCCGGGTCCTCCTCGACCAGGCGGTGGAGGGCGGTGGCCAGCTTGTCCTCGTCGGCCTGCGTGCGGGGCACCACGGCGACCGACAGCGTGGGCTCGGGCTGGGGGATGGGATCGGCCCGGACGGGCGTGCCCCGGGGGGCCAGCGTGTCGCCCGTGGCGGTACCCGTGAGCTTGGCCACCGCGCCGATGTCACCGGCGACCAGCTCGCTGACGGGCTCCTGCTCGCGGCCCCGCAGCACGAGCAGGCCGTGGAGCCTCTCGTCGGCTCCCGTGCGGCTGTTCACCAGGTGGTCGTCGGCGTGCACGGTGCCGGAGAGCACCCGGAACAGGCTGAGCTGGCCCACGTAGGGGTCGGCGATCGTCTTGAACACGAAGGCCAGCGGGTCCTTGGCGTCGGGCGCCACCTCGACGCGCAGGGCCGGGTCCCCCGTGCCGGCGGTCACGGTGACCGGGCGGTCGGCCGGCGACGGGCCGATCTCCACGAGCAGGTCGGCGAGCCGGTCGATGCCGATCTCGGCGGTGGCCGAGCCGATGGCCACCGGGAACACCGTGGCCGCGGCGACGCCGTGGTGGAGCGTGCGCTCGAGCTCGTCGGGGGACGGCACGTCACCGTCGAGGTAGCGCTCCAGCAGGCCGTCGTCGGCCACGACGATGCCCTCGACCAGGGTCTCCCGCACCTGCTGCTCCAGGGCTTCCATGTCGTCGGGGATGGGCTCGGTGCGGGCGACGCCGCCCTCGTGGATCCGGGCGGTGTCGGTGAGCAGGTCGGCGATGCCGCGGAACCCCGACTCGGACCCGATCGGCAGCTCGAGCGGTGCCACGCCGGGACCGAGCTGCTCGCGCAGGGCGGCCAGGGCGTCGTCGTAGCCGGCCCGCTCGCGGTCGAGCTTGTTGAGGAACACCATGCGGGGCAGGCCGAGGTCGCGAGCCAGCCGCCAGGCCTCCTCGGCCTGCACGTCGATGCCGTCGACGGCGTCCACGACGAAGACCGCCAGGTCCGCCACCCGCAGGGCGGCCGCCACCTCGCCCGTGAAGTCGGCGTAGCCGGGCGTGTCGATGAGGTTGACCTTGTGGTCGCGCCACTCGAACGGCGCGACCGCCAGGGACAGCGAGATGCCCCTCCTCTGCTCCTCCGGGTCGAAGTCGCAGGTGGTGGTGCCGTCCTCGACCCGGCCGAGCCGGCTGACCGCCCCGGCCCGGTGCAGGAGGGCCTCGGCCAGGCTGGTCTTGCCGGCGCCGCTGTGCCCGACCAGGGCGACGTTGCGGATCTGACCCGTGCCGTACCGCTCCACCGCACCCTCCCCTCGGAGTCGCTCGGCGATGGCCGCAGGCTACTGCCGGCCCGCCGTCCCCTGCCGGGCGGGCGCGGCGGTCCGGCCGACGTCGCGACCGCCCGTGGTCGCACCGGTGCGATGCCGCGATCGCACGTTGTTAGCCTGGTGACGTCCTCGGCGGCGTTGGCTGCACGACGACGGCCGGACGAGCCGGTCGGGGCGTCGCCGGGCCGATCCCTGGAGAGGCACACGATGTTCGACGGACGGTGGCGCAGCACCTTCGAGAGGGGCCTGCGGCCCATGGGCGCGCAGATCCGGCGCACCGGCCTCACGGCCGACCACCTGACCGCCACCGGCCTCGCCATGGGGGTCGCCGCCGCGGTGGTCATCGCCAACGGGTGGCTGCGGTCCGGCCTCGTCCTGCTCGTCCTCACGGCGGTGCCCGACCTGCTCGACGGCGCCGTGGCCAAGGCCTCGGGAACCGCCTCGCCCCGGGGCGCCTTCTTCGACTCGGTGGTGGACCGGGTCAGCGACGCCCTGCTGCTGGGCGGCGTGGCCTGGTACCTGGGGAGCACCCAGCCGGGCCGGATCGCCGTGCTGCCCCTGGCCGTCCTGGCCGCGTCGATGCTGGTGTCCTACGAGCGGGCCCGGGCCGAGTCCCTCGGCTTCGACGCCCGCGGCGGCCTGATGGAGCGGGCCGAGCGCCTCGTCGTGCTGGGCCTCGGCCTGCTGTTCGAGTCCCTCCTCGTCCCGATCCTGTGGGTGATGCTGGTGCTCACCCTCCTCACGGTGCTGCAGCGGTTCGCCAAGGTCTGGCGCCAGGCGTCGGCCCCCCAGGTGCGTCCGCTCGGCACGCGCTGGCGGCAGCGCCGCGTGGCCCGCTCGACGCAGCGGACCTGGCGCCGCCAGGCGCTGGCCCACCGCCGGCGCTGAGGCCGACCGAGCCGGCCTTGCCGTGGCCACCACGGTCGTCCCCGTGGACCTCGTGACCCCCGCCTACCGGGCCGCGGCGGCCGTGGCCCAGGCCGCTCCCGGCCCGCTCGTCGACGGCGCCGCCCCGCGGCTGGCCGGCCTGCTCGCCCGGCGGCCCAGCCAGCGCCGGGCCATGGTCGAGCGCCACCAGCGCCGCGTCGACCCCGGGCTGGCGGGTGCCGCCTTACGCCGGCGCGTCCGCCAAGTCTACGCCTCGTACGGGCGCTACTACGGCGAGTCGTTCCGGTTGCCGGTGGTCGGCCCGGACGAGCTCGACGCCCGCTTCACCCACGAGGGCTTCGAGCACATCCAGCGGGCCCTCGACCAGGGACTGGGCCCCATGCTCTGCCTGCCGCACCTGGGGAGCTGGGAGTGGGCGGCCTTCTGGCTCACGCGGGTCAGGGGCCTGGAGGTCACGGCGGTGGTGGAGCGCATCGAGCCGCCGGCGCTGTACGACTGGTTCGCCCGCTTCCGCGAGAGCATCGGCCTGCACATCGTGCCCCTGGGGGCCGAGGCCGGTCGGGCCACCATGGCGGCCGCCAGGGGGGGGCGGATCCTCGCCCTCCTGTGCGACCGTGGCATCGGGGGCGGTGGCGTCCCGGTCACGTTCTTCGGGGAGCGGACCACGCTGCCGTCGGGTCCGGCCGTGCTCGCCCTGCGCACCGGCGCCCCCATCCTGCCCACGGCGGTCTACGACGACGGACCGTCCCACCACGGGGTCGTGCGGCCGCCCCTCCCGGCCGAGCGGCGGGGATCGCTGCGCGACGACGTGGCCCGGCTCACCCAGCTCCTCGCCGACGAGCTCGAGGTCCTCATCCGCCGGGCGCCCGAGCAGTGGCACCTCATGCAGCCCAACTGGCCCAGCGACCGGCCGGCCGTGGCGGCCCCGGCCTGAGGGCGCGGCTCCGCCGGGCGCCCCGGCGAGCCCCCACTACGCTGGGGCCCGTGCGCATCGGGCTGGTCTGCCCCTACAGCCTCACCGTCCCCGGCGGCGTCCAGGCGCAGGTGCTCGGCCTGGCCCGGAACCTGCGGGGCCTGGGGGTCGACGCCCGTGTGCTGGCACCCTGCGACGGCCCCCCGCCCGACGCCGGCGTGACGCCCCTCGGGGAGAGCGTGCCCACGGCGTCCAACGGTTCGCTGGCCCCGCTGGCACCCGATCCGGCCGCCCAGCTCCGCACCATCCGCGCCCTGCGCGACGAGGGCTTCGACGTCCTGCACGTGCACGAGCCGTTGGCTCCGGGGCCCACGATGACGGCCCTGCTGTTCCGCAACGCCCCGATGGTCGGGACGTTTCACCGGGCCGGCGACAGCGCCGCCTACACCTTCACCCGGCCGGGGGTCCGGTGGCTGGCGAAGCGCCTCGACATCCGGTGCGCGGTGTCCAAGGACGCCCGCCGCACGGCGGAGCGGGCCCTGGGCGGTCGCTACGAGCTGCTGTTCAACGGGATCGAGGTCGAGCGGTTCCGCAAGGCGACGCCCACCCCGGCGCCGGGGAGGACGATCTTCTTCCTCGGGCGCCACGAGGACCGCAAGGGCCTGGCCGTCCTCCTCGGCGCCCTCCGCCACCTGCCCGCCGACGTCACCGTGTGGGTGGGGGGGACGGGCCCGCAGACCGAGGGCCTCCGCGCCCGCCACGGGGGCGACCCTCGCATCGAGTGGCTGGGCCGGCTGAGCGACGACGAGGTGGCGGCCAGGATGCGGGGGACGGACGTGTTCTGCGCCCCCTCGCTGCACGGAGAGTCCTTCGGGGTGGTCCTGCTCGAGGCCATGGCCGCCGGGGCGGTCGTGGTGGCCTCGGCCCTCGACGGGTACACCAACGTCGCCACCCACCAGGTCGACGCCCTGCTCGTCCCGCCCGGTGACGGCGAGGCGCTGGCGGCGGCGCTGCGGTCCGCCCTGGACGACGGCGGCCTGCGGACCCGGTTGGTGGGGGCGGCCGAGCAGCGGGCCCAGGAGTTCTCGATGGAGCGCCTGGCCGAGGCCTACGTCGAGCGCTACGAGCGGCTGGCACGGTCGGGCCGACGGGGCTCGGGCCGGGCCGCCACCTAGGATGGCGGCGTGATCGTCGCCATCGTCATCGTGGTCGGCCTGGTGCTGGTCGTGCTGTACGCGATCGTCAGCTACAACGGGCTGGTCTCGCTGCGCAACCGCATCGAGAACGCCTGGGCCCAGATCGACGTCCAGCTCAAGCGCCGCTACGACCTCATCCCCAACCTCGTCGAGACCGTGAAGGGCTACGCCGCCCACGAGCGGGACACGCTCGACGCCGTCGTCACCGCTCGCAACGCCGGCCTCTCCGCCCACGGTCCCCACGACCAGGCGGCGGCCGAGAACCAGCTCAGCGGCGCCCTCAAGTCGCTGTTCGCGCTGTCCGAGGCGTACCCCGACCTGCGGGCGAACCAGAACTTCGGGCAGCTCCAGGAGGAGCTCACCGGCACCGAGGGCCGCATCGCCTACGCCCGGCAGTTCTACAACGACACCGTGTACCGCTACAACACCAAGGTCCAGAGCTTCCCCGCCAACGTGCTGGCCGGCATGTTCCGGTTCCAGGAGCGCGAGTACTTCCAGGCCGACGACGGGTCGCGGGGCCCGACGCCGGTGTCGTTCTGAGCCGGTGGCCGCGGCCCTGACATCCCCGGGGACGATGTACGACCAGGTGGCGGCCAACAAGCGGAGGAGCCGCCTGCTCATCGCCGGCTTCGTCGCCTTCGTCTCGCTGGTGGCGGTGGTGTTCGCCTACCTGGTCGACGGCGGGCCGGTGGGCATCGCCGTGGCCGTGGTGGTGGCGGTCGCCCTCAGCTTCGGGTCGTACTGGTCCTCCGACGCCATCGCCCTGAGGGTGAGCCGTGCCCGGCCCGCCCCGGCCGAGGAGTACCCCCGCTACCACAACATCGTCGAGGGCCTGTGCATCGCCTCGGGGCTGCCCAAGCCCCGGCTGTACGTCGTCGATGACCCGGCGCCCAACGCCTTCGCCACGGGGCGCAACCCCCGCCACGCCGCCGTGGCGGTGACCACGGGCCTGCTCGAGAAGATGAACCGCATCGAGCTGGAGGGCGTGCTGGCCCACGAGCTGTCCCACGTGCGGAACTACGACATCCTCCTCTCCACCCTGGCGGTCACCATGGTGGGCGTCGTGGCGGTGCTGGCCGACCTCGGCATCCGCCTCCAGTGGTGGGGGCTGGGCCGCACCGCCCACCGCGACTACGACGACCAGCGGGGTGGTGGCGGGGGGCCACAGGCGCTGCTGGCCGTGGTCGGCTTCCTGCTCCTGGCCCTGGCCCCGGTGGTGGCCCAGGTGATGCAGCGCACGGTGAGCCGCCGGCGGGAGATCCTGGCCGACGTGTCGGGTGTCGAGATGACCCGCTACCCGCCCGGTCTCATCTCGGCGCTGGAGAAGCTCCGCGACGACTCGACGGTGGTGCACGCGGCCAGCCACGCCACCGCCCACCTGTGGATCGAGCAGCCGTCGGCGCAGTCCGAGGCCGAGGGCCGGCTCAGCCGGATCAACCGCATGTTCGACACCCACCCGTCGATCGAGGAGCGCATCGCCCTGTTGCGGGAGCTGTGACCCCACCGGGCGGCCCCACCGCGGGGGCGGCCGGGAGGCCGGCCCGTAGACTGGGGCCATGACCGAGTCTCCCTCCGGGCCTGCCCACGACACCGGGACCCAGCGCGTCAAGCGCGGCCTCGCCGAGATGCTCGAGGGCGGCGTCATCATGGACGTCGTCGACGCCGGCCAGGCTCGGATCGCCGAGGATGCCGGCGCCGTCGCCGTGATGGCGTTGGAGCGGGTACCGGCCGACATCCGGCGGGACGGCGGCGTGGCGCGGATGAGCGACCCCGAGCTGATCGAGGGCATCGTGTCCGCCGTCACGATCCCCGTCATGGCCAAGGCCCGCATCGGCCACTTCGTCGAGGCACAGGTGCTGCAGGCCCTGGGGGTCGACTACATCGACGAGTCGGAGGTCCTCACACCCGCCGACGAGGCCCACCACATCGACAAGTGGGCCTTCACCGTGCCGTTCGTGTGCGGTGCCACCAACCTGGGCGAGGCGTTGCGCCGCATCAGCGAGGGCGCGGCCCTGATCCGCTCCAAGGGCGAGGCCGGCACCGGCAACATCGTGGAGGCCGTACGCCACCTCCGGTCGATCCTGGGCGACGTCCGTCGCATCACCCAGGCCGACTCGGCCGAGCTCTACGACTGGGCCAAGCAGCTGCGGGCCCCGGTGGGCCTCGTCCAGGAGATCGCCGAGACCGGCCGCCTGCCCGTGCCCCTCTTCTGCGCCGGCGGCATCGCCACGCCCGCAGACGCCGCCCTGGTGATGCAGCTCGGGGCCGAGGCCGTGTTCGTGGGCTCGGGCATCTTCAAGAGCGACGACCCGGCGCCTCGGGCCCGGGCCATCGTGGAGGCCACCACCCACTACGCCGACCCGTCCATCGTGGCCAAGGTCAGCCGCGGCCTGGGCGACGCCATGCGGGGCCAGGAGACGGGCTCGGTCGAGACCCGGCTCTCGGAGCGGGGCTGGTGACGGGGAGACCGCCAGGTGCCGGCCTCCGTCGGGGTGGTCGCGCTGCAGGGGGCGTTCCGGCGGCACGCTGAGGTCCTCGCGGACCTCGGGGTCACCGCGGTCGAGGTGCGCACCCCGGAGCAGCTGCGCGAGGTCGACGCCCTCGTGCTGCCCGGCGGCGAGTCCACGACGATGAGCGCGCTGCTCGACTCGGCCGGGCTGCGCGCCCCGCTGACCGAGCGACTGGCCGAGGGCATCCCCACCCTCGGCACCTGCGCCGGCATGATCCTCCTCGCCGCCGAGGTGCTCGACGGGCGCCCCG
>DASUJB010000092.1:0-28986 GCA_036279475.1 Acidimicrobiales bacterium
CGGTGGCCTTCTCGGTGGCGTAGTTGACGGTGGCGTGCACACCGTCGAGCCGGTTGAGCCGCCGCTCGACCCGGGCGGCGCACGAGGCGCAGGTCATGCCGCCGATCTCGAGCTGGAGCGTGCTGGTCTTCGGGGTGGTCACGGCTCAGTGACCTCCATGGTCGTCAGGGCCGACGGCGACCGCCGGGGCCGGGTCGCCGGCGGGGCCGGGTCGCCGGCGGGGTCGGGGACGTCGACGGTGAAGGCCGCGGTGCGAACCGCGCCGTCGTGGGCGAAGTCGAGGAAGAGGCGGTACCGGCCGGGCGTGGGGAAGCCGACGGCGAAGCGGGGGCCGTCGTCGCTCGGCAACGGACGGACCCCCAGGTCGGCGAGGTCGCCATCGCGGACGGCCACGAGGTGGCCGGCAGCCCCGAGGTAGGGCTCGGGACGCACGGGCACCCCCCGGCGCGACACGGCGAAGGTCAGCTCGGACCCGCCGGTCCGGAGGTCGCCGGCCAGGTGGACGTCGTAGCCGTCCACGGCGACGTGACGTCCCGGTGCGGGTGGGGGGACGGCCGCGACCGGCGGCTCCACGGCCGCCCCCCCGGCCGGCGGCGTGCCGGCCGGCGCGGAGGGGGCGTCGCCGTCGGTGGTCGCCGCCGGGTGCGGACCGGTGTGGTCCTCGGTGGTCCCGCCGTCGACGTCGAGGGGACCGACGGCGGCCCCGACCGCGGCGCCGCCGCTCGCCAGCAGCACCAGCGCCGCCCCGAAGCCGGCCAGCCTGGCCGGCACGCTCACGAGCCGGTCACCTGGTAGCCGGCCTCCTCGACGGCGGCCGCCACCCGGGCAGGGTCGACGGACCCCTCGGAGCAGACTGTGACCGCACCGGACGCCAGGTCGACGTCGACGCCGGTCACCCCCTCGATCCTGCCGACCTCCTCCCGCACGGCGGCGACGCAGTGCGAGCAGGTCATGCCCTTGACGGTGTAGGTGGTGGTCATCTGTGGCCTCCGGGAAACCTGACGCCGGGCGACGGTGCCCCACGCACCTACGCTATGTACCCGGGAGGGGTATTGCCAACCTCGCGGCCGGTGGCCCGGGGAGCGGCGGGCGGTGCTCTCGGGGACCCCTCCGACGAGGGCGCCATCCCATCGGCGGTCACGTCTCGCCGCCCACGACGGCGGGCGGGCGAGCCGGGCGCGGCTCAGCCGGCGCCGGGCCGAGCTCTCACCAGGTCCTGCCGTCGGGCCCGAAGTCGTCCCAGGTCGCCCGACGCCCGTGGTGCCGCGTCGCCTCGACCCGAACACGGCGATCGCCAGCAGCGTGCCGCGGCCGGGCCACGTCGCCGTGCCCGTGATCGTGCTGGCCGTGCCCGTGATCGTGGAGGTGCACCTCGACGGCATCGTCGGCACCCAGCACCAGGGCGGCCAGGCCGGTGGTGATGGGCACGGCGAGCACCAGGCCGATCGAGCCGACGAGCATGCGCACGATCTCGACGGAGACGATCTCGCCCGTGACGAGGCGATGCAGGGGCATCGCTCCCTGGGCGAACAACAGCAGGAGGGGGAGCGCGGCACCCGCGTAGGCCAGCACGAGCGTGTTCACGGTCGACGCGACGTGGTCGCGGCCGACGCGCAGCGCCTCGCGGGAGAGGTCCGCCGGGCCCATCGCCGGGTTGGCGCGACGCAGGGCGGCGACGGTCGACACCTGGCTGACCGTGACGTCGTCCAGGACGCCGAGGGCACCGACGACGATGCCGGCGACCAGCAGGCCCCTCAGGTCGAGCGCCTCGGCCGTCACCCGCAACGTCCGGGCGTTCTCGTCGAACAGGCCGGTGAAGTGGGCAGCCTCGGCGGCGACGAACGCCAGCGCGGTGGTCACCCCGAGGCTCAGCAGCGTCCCGGCCAGGGCGACCGTCGTCCCCGGGTTGACGCCGTGGGCCAGGTACAGCGCCACGAACGCGATGACCACCGCTGCCGAGAGGGCGACCAGCAGTGCCGACTCGGCACGCAGCAGCGCCGGTACCGCGAACGCCACCAGGACGAGGCCGCTCGCCACCAGGCCACCGAGCGCCCGGACCCCCTGCCATCGTCCGAAGCCGACCACGACCACGACGAACCCCGCCAGGAGCCAGAGGAGCGGGATCGTGCGCTGGAAGTCGACGAACGTGTAGCGGTACGGGTCCGGGCTCGTCGGGACGTCGAGCAGCACCACCTCGTCGCCCTCATGCAGCGGTGGCACCTCGGTCTGCGTGGCGGTGACCTGGAAGCGGACGTCGTCACCGGCGTCACCGCCCGACGTGAGGTGCGCGGCGACGATCTGGCAGTCGCCGTAGGCGTTGAGCTCGGGGTCGTCGCACGTGCCGCGCTCGACGCCCACGACCCTGCCGTCGACGTAGCCGCCGGGACGGGCTCCGAGCTCCGGGGCGTCGCCTCGGGGCCACAGCGCCACCAGCCCGAGCAACGCCAGCGCACCGGCGACGGCGACGGCGACGCCGACCCAGCGCACGGGCGTCCACCGGCGGGCCGGGCCGAGGTCCAGCTCCGCTCCGCCACCTTGCCCCTCGCCGCGGCCCCTGCGATCCGGCGGGCGGGAAGGCATCGCCGGACCGTAGCGGACGGCGGCGGCCTGGGGTCCACGACGAAGCCAGCGAGGTCGGGGCCCACCGTGCCGGGGCGGGCCCCGGCGCCCCACCTTCGCAAATGGAGCCAGCCGGATGATCTGATGAGGCGCGCAAGTCCCCCGTCGAAGGTCGACCGTTCCGTGCGCCGGCTCGGTGCGCCTCGACGTCCATGCTGCCGGTACGCGGCGTTCGATGGCTCCCAGGCGGGGCCCGGACATGCATGTTCCGGGACAGATGGATGGGGGCGAGCCGGCGCTCTCGGCCGACCCTGCCGGCGTGCCTCCGCTGGTGATCGGACGACCGAGTCACGAAGCCGACGTGGCCTCCCATCGTTCGCCCACGTCGACGAAGCCGAGCCGGGTGTACCAGTGCCGCGGCCAGTCGTGGGCGGCGGCGAGGAGGAACACCACGTCGCAGCCGAGAGCGCGCGCTCGGCGGATCGCGTCGCCGACGAGCGCGCGGGCGTAGCCCCGGCGCCGGACGTGCGGATCGGTCATCACCGCTTCGATCGCGGCGGTGGCGCCGTCGACGCGCAGTTGCGCGCCCGCGACGGGAGCTGCGCTCTCGTCGAGCACGGCCAGGTCCACGACGCGGACGTGCGCATCGGCGAAGGCCTCCCGGCGGACGAGGTCGTCGATCACCGCCTCGGCGGCGTCGGGCAGCTGGCGCCTCCAACTGGCCCGCCACAGGCCGGCCATCATCTCCGTGCTGGCGGCGACGACGGGCACGGCGGCCGGCGTGGGGGCCGGCGCCGCGGGATCCAGGACCATCAGGCGCAGCTCCTGGAGCTCCCAGCCCACGCTGGGCGGCGGACGGCGGTCGAACACGGCTCGGCGGTGCGGGTAGCCGCCCAGGGTCCGTTCGGCCTCGGCGATCACCACCTCGGCGTCGAGGGCGCCGGTGACCCACAGGCAGTTGTGCTCGTAGGAGCTCGGCACCCTGGGGTCGAGCACGGCCACGCCTCCCACGACCGGGACGACCGCGGCCGCCCGTCGCTCCACCAGACTGCGATCGAACGTCGCCGCCCGCGCCGCGACTTCCTCGGGGGACGGCAGGCCCGTCGGCGGGTCGTAGGAACCCGACGGGCCGGGCCGGTACGGGTGGACGCTCGTCACCGCCGCGACGGGCAGCGGGCCGTAGAGGTGCGGGAACCGCATGGTCGCCGGATCGCCGGGCGCTCCCGCCTCCCAACGCACCTCGCTGCGCAGGCGGGCCGGGTCGATGACGAGGAGCAACACGTCACCGCGCCCGGCGAACAGGGCGTTGGCCGGGATCGGGACCTGGTCGCGCGTCGAGAGGTGGACGAAGCCGTCGGTGACGAGCGATGGCGTGGCCAGCGATCCCGCGGCGAGGGCGACTCGCCACGCGGCGGGCACCGTCAGGTGGACCAGGACATCGGGCTCGAGCACCCTCGGATCCTGCGTCGGTCGCCGGGAGCCGGCAAGGCAACGCCGGCTCGCCAAGGAGCCCGGGGACGATGACGACTCGTTGGGTACGACGACCTGGCCGGATACGCCGCGCAGCGTGGGTGCCCTGCGGTCCTTCAGCCGGACGGCTCGACGGTCGATCCGGGCCACCGTGCGCAGCTGATGGCGGTCATCTACGACCCTTGCCGAAGGTTGCCGGACAGAAGACCTCTCTAAGTTGCGGTGGGGGCCGCCCGCAAGGGCGGTCCCTACCGCAACACTGTCCGCGGCGGCCGCGTGGCGCTTCGCCGCACGGCGAGCGGCCTGGAGGTCATCGTGGAGCACGGCCTCGTGTTACCGGATTGGATCCGACCTGTGCGCCCATTCTCATGCCGCTGCGCCTCGCGTGCCTCGACAGCCTGGTCTGCGACACTTGACGAGTGCTCGTCGTCCGAGGCACCAAGAAGCTCCGCGATCGTGTGAAGGGTGAGCCTGCCGCCGACGGCGAGGAGTCGACGAACGCGCTCGGCGACTGGTTCGCCAACGCGCTGTTCTGGCGCCCGCAGGTGGCGCTGCTCGTCAACAGCCGAACGCTGCTCCCGGTGTTCATGGAGCTCGCACCGGCCGCGACCCTGCTGGAGCGCGCGCCGGCTGCGATCGAAGCGGTCCTCCGGCGGCAGGGCGTCGATGAGGCGTTCCTCGCCGCGGAGCGCAAGGCCATGGGCGAGGTGCGGATCGCCCCGACGGACGATCGACGCGTCGTCGGCGTCATGAACGAGTTCGCCTTCCACGGCGAGTGGCTCTTCAAGGAGGGCCAGCACGATCTCGAGGCGCTCTCGCTGCGCATGTCGAGCCTCATCATCGGGAAGCTCGCCGAAGGCTCGCCCGATCGCGCGCTGGCCGCAGTCATGGGCGGCGCCGAGCCGTTGGCCAAGGTGATCGCCTTCCCGGGCGAACGAGGCGCTCCTGCTCCGTCGCCCCGAGCTCGCGCGACCGGCGACGTGTTCCAGCTCAAGGTCACGCTGCTCGACACCAAGCCGCCGATCTGGCGACGGGTGCTCGTCGACGGCGGCAGCACGCTCGACCACGTCCATGAGGTCATCCAGGCCGCCTTCGGCTGGTGGAACTACCACCTCCACGAGTTCGAGGTCGGGCGCAGCCGCTACGGCGTCCCCGATCCCGACGAGGACTGGGGCGAACCACCGCGAGATGAGCGGCGAACTCGCCTCGATGCCATCGCCAGCGAGGGTGCGTCGTTCCGATACACCTACGACTTCGGCGACGGCTGGGATCACAAGGTCACGGTCGAGAAGGTGCTGCCCACCGACAGCGCCCCCACCGCTCCGGCGTGCATCGACGGCCGGCGCGCCTGCCCGCCCGAGGACTGTGGCGGGACCTGGGGCTACCGAGAGCTGCTCGAGATCCTCGCCAAGCCATCGCATCCCGAGCACGCCGCGCGGCGCGAGTGGCTCGACCGAACCTTTGATCCCGAGGCGTTCGATCCGAGCGAGTTCGAGGACAACCTCCGCAACGGCCGACTCGCGGCGTTCGACGACGAGATGTAGCTCGGGCCCGCCAACAGTCAGACTCCACTTCGCGGACGATCCAGGCACCACTTCGTAGGATCGCCAAGTGCAAGTCATTAGCTAGTTGCCGTCCATAAGCACAGTGCTTATGCTGTGAGTTATGCTTATGGCTGTGCTTCCCGCTCTCGAGGCTGCAGGCGCCAGCGTGCGCCGGGTCAAGAGCGAGCGACGGGCCCACGACCGGCAGGTCGACGCCATGTTGGACCTGGCACTCGGCAAGGTGCGCGCCACGTTCGCGGTGGAGGAGAGGCGCCGAGCGCCGTACCCGAATGAGCTGGCAAAGCTTCAGCCGATCCACGAAGCGCTCGCTGGACTCGGGACACCGATGCTCGTCGTGCCCTTTGTGTCTGAACCACTCGGCACTGCGCTGACGCAAGCCGGCTGGTCCTGGGCCGACGCCGCCGGCAACTTCGACCTTCGGGCTGACAACCTCGTGCTTCGCCAGCGTTCGACGACCGCGCGCCCGCGTAGCAAGGCGAGTCGCCTTCCGCAGGGATCGGGGAGCCTCGCCATCATCCGCACGCTCATCGGGTTCCCGCGCGGAACGAACGACGAGCCGGGAGCCACCGCGCTCGCGAACCAGGTTGGCGTGTCCCAGCCGCGCGCATCGCAGGTCCTGCGCAGGCTGCTAGAGCTCGATCTCGTCGCCCGTAGCCCGGAAGGACGATGGTTGCCCGATCGCGAGGGACTGCTCGACCGCTTCCTGTCCGAGTACCGCGGCCCTGGGGGGTCCGAGCGCTACCTGTACAGCCTCGACCCGCCGAACGAGGTCGCCGTGCGCGCCGCGCAGCTGGCCGACGAGCGGTCGCTCGCGCTGTCCGCGGACGTAGGGCCAGACCTGCTGCTTGCGTGGCGTCGTCCGAGCGTGGTGATCCTCTACGCCCGTCAGCTCCTCGACCCGGGCCAATTGGGTCTGGTCGACGCGCAAGGCCGCCACGACGCGAACGTGATCATCCGCACTCCCGACGATGCGTCGGTATTCCCGACGAACCTGCTCGTCGCCGACGTCGACGGGGTCGAGATCCCGCTCGCCGATCCGACACAGCAGATCTGGGATCTGCAGGACCTCGGAGGAGCCGACCGTCTGGAAGCTGCTGGCAGGTTGAGGGAATGGCTGCTCAACCGCCCCTGACGAGCGTCGTTCTCAAGGCGACATCGGTCGCGGACGACCTCGGCTACGTCGCGCTCGCCGACCTCGCCGACGTCCTCGGCACGTCGACGTACCGGATCATCGGCGGCCACATGGTCACTGCGCTCGTGGCGCGCTGGCAGCTCGGCGCGGAGCTCTACCGCGAGACCGGCGACACCGATCTCGGCGTGCCGCCGGTGGTCGTGCGCGAGGAGGGCGTGATCGGGCGACTGATCGCACGCGGCTACGAACAAGTCGAGGGGAACCGGTTCGCGCGGCCTGTTGACGACGTTCCGGTGACGGTGCGAGGCAGCGAGGGACCGCGCAGCGCCGTCGTCGACGTCCTCGTGCCGTCGTATCGGACGAGGGCTCGGAGCAACCATCGCGTGTCGGACGATCTCGTGACCACCGAGGTACCGGGCCTGGCTTTCGCGCTGCAACGGGAGCCGGTCGTGCTGCAGATGGCGCTGCATCGGCTCAACGGCGAGCAGCTCGATGTCGACGTGGCGTTCCCGGATGAGGTCGCCGCGCTCACCCTGAAGGCCTTTGCGTCGCGGGTCCGCGACGAGCCGACCGACATCGTCGACCTGTGGCGTTGCCTCGAAGTCTCCTACGCGGCCGGCAAGGACGCGTCTGCGTTTGCCCAGGGCGAGGCCGCCGAGGCGGCACGCATCATTCGTGGGCTGTTTGACAGGCGTGATGGAGCCGGGATGTCCGCGCTCGAGGGTGAAGAGCGCTTGTCCAAGGCCGCAGGCGACGAGCGGTTCACGCGCATCCGAGCCTTGGCCCAGCGGACACTGGCCTGAGCATCTCAGCCCCAGACCGAGGTCTGGGCCGGAGCGTGAGGGCGGCTCGTGCTGCAGGGCGTCGAGGCGCTCGATGACTCGCTGGGTGGCGCGGGCGGCTTGGAGGCGGTCGCGCTGTCGGACGGCGTCCGCCAGGGCGCGCTGTGTCGGGGCAGCAGCTTCGACGCCGAGGTCGTAGGCGTCGCTGGCCTCTGCAACGGCGTCGGCCTCTCACCATCGCTGTACCGACGCGTCGTCGGCCTCCCAGGGGACTTCTCCTTCGGCATGACTCCATTCTCGTTTCCAAGATCTGGAGCCTCCAACGAACCCAGGGCGGTTCACCGCCAACGGCCAGCGCCATAGCCAGGACCACCAGCGCCCAGGCTCCTGCGAGCCATCCGCCGGTCAGCTCCGGCAACCCGGCCGGTGCCGGCCAAGCGGCCGCTTGGCGGGCCGCATCGTGAGCGCCGTCGTGGTCGCTCGAAGGGGCCGTGGCCACGGCGGAGTTCGTCACGTGGTCAGGCGACATGGCGGGGCCTCCAGTCGTCGGCGGCGAGTGGGTGAGGTTCTCCGGTGATGGCGGCGACGGCCGCGGCGACTTCCTCGAGGCGGGCCTCGGTGTAGGTGGCGGTGACCGAGTTGGGCTCGTGGCCGAGGAACTTCTCGGCGACCGCCATGCCCCCGGCACGCTCCACCGCCGAAGCGGCGGTGTGGCGCAGAACGTGTGCGGTGACCGGCGTCCGGGTCGACCAGGGCAATGCGTCCTGCACGTGACGGAACAAGGTGTCGTAGTGCCACCGACTCGTCGGGACGCCCCGGGTGGTGCGGAACACCTTGTCTCCTCCTCCCGTGGCGCCCCGCCGGCAGGCGTGGCTCCGCAGGACCGGGATGAGCGTGGGCGGGATGGGCTGCTCGCGTTCCTTGCCGTACTTCTCGCGCAGCCAGACGGTGGAGCGGCGGTCGTCGATCCCGTCGACTACGAGGTTGAGCGCGCCCTCCTGGCGGGCGCCCGAGACGAGGTGGAACCGCACCAGGAGCAGGTCCAGCTCGATGTCGCGGCTCGTGGTCCGGACGGCCTCGACGACCTCGAGCAGCTCCTGTTCGTCGAGGCCCCGGCGGCGGCTGGTGAGCCGGCGGGACTTGCCGACCTCGGCGGCCGGGTTCTCCAGCACGTACTTCGCCCGCCGGGCCCGCTCGAACAGCGCCCGCAGCGCGGCGACGCAGTTCTCGCGGGGCGATCGAGCGTCGCTGCCGGGCCGCTTGGCCCGTGCCCGCTCGGCCGCCGCCAGCACGACGGCCTCGCAGTCGTCGGCGGTGATCGTGTCGAGCCGCCGGTCGCCGAGGGTGCGCTCGGCCAGGCGCCAATAGGAACGGTAGGTGCGCTGGGTGCCCTTGAGAACGTGGGCTCGATGCGTCGCAGGTACTCCGACACCGTCGGTACCTCCGACGGCGAAGCCGGGGCGCCGGCCGCCGCGGCGACCAGGTCCTGGACCGACAGGCCCATCGCCTGCGCTTCGGTGAAGACGACGCGGGCTCGGAGCTGGCGGTCCATCACTCGACCTCCCCGGCCAGCTCGTCGGCCACGGCGTCGAGCCCGTCCACTGGGCTCACCACCACCGACGACGCGTCGGGACGGCGAGCGGCGACGAACACCAGGCCGCCGCCGGCGGCGGCCGCGCGACGCAGCCAGCCCGGCAACAGCACCCGGCAACGGCAACGCCGGTCCACCGGCGTCACCGCCCCAAGCCCGTCCCTCCGCAGAACGACCGCACGGCCGCGGCTTGACACCCGGACCACCGAGGCGCCATCGGCGACGCCACGGGCCTCGGCCGGCAGTGTGAGCCGGCCCTTGTAGTCGAGCCCGGTCACCCAGTGCCACCAGCGCCCCGGCGTCGACTCGGGTGCCTCGCTCAGCGAGGCCACCAGGCCGAGGACAGGCAGGCCAGGCGGCCTTCCGGGGGCGATCTCGGCGGGCGTAGCGCCCGCCCCGACAACCGGGTGGTTCAAGCGAAGTGCAAAATTCCCTTGAACCACCGGATTGTGGGTCGCAACCCATCCAAGCGTGGGCGAGGGGGGACTTGAACCCCCACGACCTTGCGGCCACTGGCACCTGAAGCCAGCGCGTCTGCCAATTCCGCCACTCGCCCGAGCGACAAGGCTGCAACGATAGCGCGACGGCGCCCGGGTCCAGCCAGCGCTCGGCCACGTCGCCACCCTCGCCACGGAGGCGGTCGGCCCTCGGGCAGGCGCGGGGATGTCTGGGTCCCGGGCGCCGCACCGGCGAGGACGCCCGCCGGGACCGGTCGGCGCGACGGCGCGGCACCGGCCGGCGGCAGCCGACCCGAGGCCGTGAGCAGCGACGGAGCCGCTGGGTGCGGCGTCGTGGCCACGAAGGTCGATCCCGGAGCCACGAGACGTACCGGTAACCTCCGTGCCGTGGCGATCCGAGGGTTCGAGCGACGGCTGGAGCGCATGGTCGAGGGGGCCTTCGCGCGCGCCTTCCGGTCGAGCATCCGGCCCGTCGAGCTCGCCCGCCGGCTGGCCCGCGAGATGGACGACCACGTGTCCATCGGCGTGCAGGGGACGCCGATGGCGGCCAACCACTTCACCGTGTACCTCTCGCCCGCCGACCTCCGCGAGTTCGGCGAGGTCCGCGATGCCCTGCGGCGGGAGCTGGCCGACGCCGCCCGGGCCCACGCCCGTGACGAGGGCTACCGGTTCATGGGGCCGGTCGACGTCGACCTGGTGGTGGACGAGTCCTTCGGCACCGGCTGGTTCGAGGTGGAGGGCCGCTTCCGGGAGGGCCCGGGGGGCGCCGGGGCCGGCAGCCTGGTGCTGCCCACCGGCGACCGGTTCACCCTCGAGGAGCACGTCGTGTCGATCGGTCGCCGGCCCGACTCCAACATCGTGCTGGCCGACCCGAACGTCAGCCGCAGCCATGCCGAGATCCGCCCCCAGGGCGACGGCTTCCTCCTCGTCGACCTCGGCTCCACCAACGGGTCCAAGGTGAACGGCGTGCGGGTGGACCAGCGCCTGCTGGCCGACGGTGACGAGCTCACCTTCGGCAACACCCGCATGCGCTTCGAGGCCAGCTGAGCGCCCCCCGTCCCCACGCCGCCGCCACCCGCTCCGGACACGATCCGTGGCGGCGGAGCACCCGGCGCTCGGGCCGTCCGCCCACCTACCGATAATCTCCGCCTCGGTGCCCGACCAGCTGCTCAACCTCCTGAAGCTGTTCCTCCTGGTGCTGCTGTACCTCTTCTTCCTGCGCGTCCTCCGGGCGGTGTGGACCGAGGTGAACGTCTCGCCCGTGGCGGAGGCACCCGCCGCCGCCCCCCGGCCGCGGGGTCGGGCCCGCCGGGGCGGCCGTCCCATCCGGGCCAGCCAGCCCCAGCTCAGGGCCCTCGAGCCCGCGAACCTCCGGGGGCAGAGCTTCCCCCTGGCGGAGGAGGTCACCCTGGGTCGAGCAGCCGGGTGCCAGGTCCCCCTGGACGACGCCTACGCCAGCCAGGTGCACGCCCGCGTCTTCCAGCGTGACGGCCAGTGGTACGTCGAAGACCTCGGCTCCACCAACGGCACCTACCTGAACCGTCGACGGGTCGCCGGCCCCATGGTCATCAAGCGGCGCGACAAGCTGCAGATCGGAAACACCGTGCTGGAGCTCCAATGACCGCTCGCGCCGACCGCACGTCCATGCGCTGGGGCAGCGCCACCCACGTCGGGCGGGTGCGCACCCTCAACGAGGACCACCACGTCGCCCGCCCGGACCAGGGCCTGTGGGTGGTGGCCGACGGCATGGGCGGCCACAACGGCGGCGAGATCGCCTCCGAGCTGGCCAGCACCACCGTGTCCGACGCCTTCGTGCACCACAGCGTCGACGGCCTCGTCGACGCCGTCGAGCAGGCCAACCGGGCCGTGTACCGGGCCGGCGCCGACGACCCCCAGCTCCTGGGCATGGGCACGACGGTCGTGGCGCTGGCCGTCGTCGACCACGAGCAGGCCGAGGTGCTGGCCATCGCCAACGTCGGCGACTCCCGCTGCTACCGGTTCGCCGACGGCGAGCTCGACCAGGTGACCACCGACCACAGCCTGGTGGCCGAGATGGTCCGGGAGGGCAGCCTGTCGCCCGAGGAGGCGGCGGTGCACCCGCAGCGCAACATCGTCACGCGGGTCCTGGGCGTGAACGAGGACGTGCCGGTGGACGTGTTCGCCGTCGACCCCTACCCCGGCGACCGCTACCTCCTGTGCTCTGACGGCCTGTTCAACGAGGTGTCGGAGCGCACCATCGCCACCGTCCTGCGCAGCGTCGACGACCCGGGGGACGCCGCCGCCGAGCTGGTGCGCCTGGCCGTCGAGGGGGGTGGCCGCGACAACGTCACCGTGGTGGTGGTGGACGTCGTGGACGACCAGAGCCGTGCGGCGGCGTCGGAGGCGCTGGCCGACGACCCCTCCGGGCTCGCCTCGCCGCCCCGGTCCCGCTCCGGCCTCGCCGGGACCGACCCCGACGCCTCCCCGCGCCCCACCGACACCTCCGAGCTCGACGCCGTGCCGGGCGGCGACACCGGTGAGGAGGGTGGCCGCCGGAGGGGTGGTCGCCCTCGCCACGCCGCCCCTGCCCGGCGCCGGCGCCTCACCTGGAGGGTGGCGCTGTTCCTCGTCGTGATCGTGGCCCTCGTCGGCGGGGCCGTGGGCACCATCCAGTGGTACGGCACGTCGGCATACTTCGTCGGCTTCCACGACGACCGGGTCGCCATCTTCAAGGGACGGCCCGGCGGGTTGCTGTGGATCGACCCGGAGCTCGTCGACGAGACGTTGCTCGACCGCACCGACGTGCCCGACGCCCGCGTGGCCGACATCGACGACGGCGTGGAGCAGGGGTCCCTGGTCGAGGCCCGCCGCTACGTCGAGAACGTCCGCGAGCAGGTCGACGAACTGGTGCCACCCACGACGGTGACCGCCCCGTCCCGCACGCCGACGACCTCCCGGCCCATGGCCATCGCCCCGGCGCCAGCGCGCTGACACCGGCATGAGCACCGCGTCGCGCCGCACCACCGAGCTGGGCCTGCTGGTGCTCGGCACGATGTTCGTGGTCGGCGCCTACCTGCTGGCCTCCGTGCCCGAGGACAGCGACATCCCCACGTCGGTGGGGCCCTTCCTCGGCGTCATCGTCGGCCTCCCCCTGGTCGCCCACGTGGCCGTGCGACGGTTCGCTCCCCACGCCGACGGCATGCTGCTGTCGCTGGCCTCGTTGCTCAACGGGCTCGGCTACGTGTTCATCGTCCGCCTCGACGAGGCCAAGGCCGAGCCGGACGGGTTGGCCGGCCTCCAGTCGGTGTGGATGGTGCTGGGGGTGACGGCCTTCGTCGCCACCCTGGCGCTCGTGCGCGACGCCCGTCGGCTCGAGCGCTACCGCTACACCGCCGGGCTGATCGGCCTCGTCCTCCTCCTGCTCCCGCTCGTGCCCGTGCTGGGCCGTGAGATCAACGGCAGCCGCATCTGGGTGTCCCTCGGGCCGATCAACTTCCAGCCCGGCGAGTTCGCCAAGCTGGCCCTGGCCACCTTCTTCGCCGGATACCTGGTCGAGAAGCGGGAGCTCCTCGCCATCAACCGGGCCTTCGGGCCCTTCGCCCTGCCGGACCCGAAGCACCTCGGCCCGGTCCTCATCGCGTGGGCTGTCGCCCTCGTGGTCATGATCATGCAGAAGGATCTCGGGACGTCGCTCCTGTTCTTCACGCTGTTCCTGGTGCTGCTGTGGGTGGCCACGGAGCGGGCCTCGTACCTGGCGGTGGGCGTCCTGATGTTCTTCGGGGGCGGCTACCTGGCCTTCAACGCCTTCGCCCACGTCCAGTCGCGCTTCGACATCTGGCTCAACCCGTGGGGCAAGGAAGCCGGCTACCAGGTCGAGCAGTCGATGTACGCCTTCGCTGACGGCGGCGTGTTCGGGAGGGGCCTCAACCTCGGGGTGCCGCTGAAGATCCCGGTGGTGGAGAGCGACATGATCTTCGCCGCCATCGGCGAGGAGCTGGGCCTGCTGGGCGCCACCGCGGTGCTCATCGCCTTCCTGCTGATGATCGGCGCCGGTCTGCGCATCGCCCAGCAGACCACCAGGGGCTTCGAGCGGCTGTTGGCCACCGGCCTCACCACCTTGCTGGGCTTCCAGGCGTTCATCATCCTCGCCGGCGTGACGCGCCTGCTCCCGCTGACCGGCGTGACCCTGCCGTTCGTCTCGTACGGAGGTTCCTCCCTGCTGGCCAACTGGGTGCTGTTGGCGCTCCTGCTGCGCCTCTCCCACGACTCGGCCGAGCGCGAGAGCGAGCGCCTGGCCGCCCAGCAGCTCACGGGCCTGATCGGGCGGCCGTCGTGACCGCCACGGTCGGCGGCCCGGGCCGGAGGTCGGGCGGGCCGCGCCCCGGGCACGGCGTCGGGGCACGGCCGTGAGCAAGCAGGTCCGCAACCTCGGCCTGTTCCTGGCGCTCTGCTACGTGGCCCTGTTCACGCAGGTGAACCGGCTCACCGTCTTCGAGGCCGACGAGCTGCGAGACAAGCCGGGCAACAACCGCGCCGTCGAGCGCGACTTCTCGAGCCCACGTGGCGACATCGTGAGCGCCGACGGCGTGGTGCTGGCCCGCTCGGTGCCCTCGGACGATCGCTTCGAGCTGCAGCGGACCTACCCGACCGGCGACCTCTTCGCCCACGTCACCGGCTACTTCGCCTTCTCCCTCGGCTCCACCGGCGTGGAGCGGGAGTACAACGGCTACCTCAACGGCGACGACCTGGACTTCGACCTCGACCGCCTGGACGAGCTGTTCGTCGAGCGCGACGTGGTCGGCGACGTCATCCTCTCGGTGCGCAGCGACGTGCAGCAGGTGGCCCGGGACGAGCTGGGGAGCACGCCCGGCTCGGTGGTGGCGCTCGACCCCCGCACCGGCGAGGTCCTCGCCCTGTGGTCCACGGCGACCTTCGATCCCAACACCGTGGCCACGCACGACTTCGATGCCGCGGCCGCCGCCTCCGCAGCCCTGGCCGCCAGCCCCGACCGACCCACGCGCAGCCGGGCGTACCAGGAGCGCTTCTTCCCGGGGTCGACGTTCAAGATCGTGACCGCCACGGCCGGCGTCGAGCGGGGCGGCGTCACCCGCGACGCTCCCGCCTACCCGGTGACCGACGGCTACCAACCGCCCCGTGGCGGCCGCCCGATCCGCAACTTCGGCGGGAGCACCTGCGGCGGCACCCTGTTCGAGGTCCTGCAGGAGTCGTGCAACGCGTCGTTCGCCCAGATGGGCGTCGACACGGGGGGTCGCAACCTGTACGAGGTGGCGCGCGGCTTCGGCTTCGACCGGAAGCTGCCGTTCGACCTGCCGGGCAGCGTGGAGTCGAACTTCCCCCAGGAGGTGGTGGACGACCCGGCGCTGGTGGCCCAGGCGTCGATCGGCCAGAACGAGGTCCAGGCCACGCCGTTGCAGATGGCGCTGGTGGCGGCGGCCGTCGCCAACGACGGCGTGGTCATGGAGCCCCACGTCATGCGGGAGGTGCGCGACGACCAGGGGGACGTCGTCGAGAGGTACGACGAGGCCGAGCTCACGCGGCCCATGTCGGCAGCCACCGCCGGCCTCCTGCGCGAGGGGATGGTCTCGGTGGTGACCGACGGCACGGCCGACCGCCTCGACGACGGGCTGGAGGGCGACGTGGTCGGCGGCAAGACCGGCACCGCCCAGCTCGGAACCGAGCCGCCGCAATCCCACGCCTGGATCATCGGCTTCGCCGGACCGCCTGGCGAGGTGCCGCACGTGGCGGTGGCGGTGCTCGTCGAGGCCCAGCCGGGCGCCAGCGAGCAGACGGGGGGACGGGTGGCGGCTCCCATCGCCGCCGCGGTGATGAGGGCGGCGCTCGAACCCCCCGCAGCAGGGCAAGCTAGACAAGGCGGCGGACAGGGCGAGGGCGGCTGAGAGGCCCCGGCCTCTCCCCCTCCCCAGGCCCGGGCCCCGGCCCGGCTAGGCCCATCCCGTAGTCTGAGGATCGCATGTCGCAGCAGAACCAAGTCATCTTCAACGGCCGGTACGAGTTGCACCGGCGGCTGGGGCGCGGCGGCATGGCCGAGGTCTACCTGGCCCGTGACCAGCTGCTCGACCGCCCGGTGGCGGTCAAGGTGCTGTTCCCGGCGCTGGCCACCGATCCTGGCTTCGTCGAGCGCTTCCGGCGTGAGGCCCAGTCGGCCGCCAACCTCCAGCACCCCAACATCGTCAGCGTCTTCGACTGGGGCGAGGCGAACGGCACCTACTTCATCGTGATGGAGTACGTCGAGGGCATGACCCTCGCCGAGGTCCTGCGCGACGAGGGTCGGCTCCACCCGGACCGCGCCGCCGAGATCACCGCCGACATCGCCGCCGCCTTGGGCTTCGCCCACCGCAACCGGGTCGTGCACCGCGACGTGAAGCCGGGGAACGTGCTGATCACCCGGGACGGCGGCGTGAAGGTGGCCGACTTCGGGATCGCCCGGGCCCTCAGCGACTCGTCGGACCAGAACCTGACGAAGACCGGGTCGGTGATGGGCACCGCCACCTACTTCTCGCCCGAGCAGGCCCGGGGGGCACCGGTGGACCCCCGCAGCGACATCTACAGCCTGGGCTGCGTGCTCTACGAGATGACGACGGGCCATCCTCCCTTCGCCGGTGACAGCGCGGTGGCCATCGCCTACAAGCACGTCCAGGAGAACCCGATGCCGCCGCGCCGGTTCGACCCGGCGCTGCCGGAGACCCTCGAGGCCATCACCCTCAAGTGCCTGGCCAAGAACCCGGCCAACCGCTACCCGACCGCCCAGGACCTGCGCGCCGACCTGCGGCGCTTCCTCGACGGCAACCGCATCATGGCCGAGCCGGTGCTCGCTCCCCCCACGGACCCCGGCGCCACCAACCTCATGACCCGCACCCAGTACGGCGACCAGACCGCCGCCATGACGGGTCCCCGGCGCTACGACGACGACCACGACTACGAGGGGTACGGCGACTACGACGACGCCGAGGAGGAGGAGCAGCCCAAGCGCTCCCGGTGGGTGCTGGCCGCGCTCATCCTGCTGCTCGTGGTGCTGGCGGGCCTGCTCGTCTTCCTGGCCCGCAACGCCGGCGGCGACGACGACGTGCGGCAGGTGACGGTGCCGGGGGTCGAGGGCCAGGAGGTCACCGCGGCCACCGCGGTCCTGGAGAAGGAGGGCCTCGTGGTGACCACGGAGCTCACCAACGACCCCCAGGTACCCGCCAACCAGGTGATCTCCCAGGACCCCGGGGCCGGCAAGGAGGTCGACGAGGGCTCGACCGTCAAGCTGACCGTCAGCCAGGGGCCGAAGGCGGTGGCCGTCCCCGACGTCACCGGCATGACGCAGACCGAGGCCCAGCAGACCCTCACCGCCCAGGGCTTCGTGGTCGACGTCACCCCCCAGGAGAGCGACGAGGTCGAAGAGGGCCGGGTGATCTCCCAGGACCCGGCAGCCAACCAGCAGGTCCCCCCGGGTGCCACCATCGCTCTGGCCGTCTCGTCGGGCAAGGGGAAGATCGCCGTCCCCGACGTGCGCAACCAGTCGGTGGGCACGGCCCGCGCCAACCTCGACGCCGCCGGGTTCAGCTCGATCACCGAGCGCCAGCAACCGTCCGACGCCGTGCCCGCCGGCACGGTGATGGCCGTCGACCCCACCCCGGGCACCGAGGTGGTGCCCGACCAGACCATCACGTTGACGGTGTCGTCGGGCGTCGAGAAGGTGAGCGTCCCCAACGTCGAGGGCCTCGACGAGGCCAACGCCCGCACGCAGCTCGAGGGAGTGGGCCTGAGGGTCAGCGTCAAGGAGCAGGTCGAGGCCAACCCGGCTCGGGACGGGCTGGTCATCAGCCAGAGCCCGAGCGCCCGCCAGGAGGTCGACAGCGGCTCGACGGTCACCATCGTGGTCGCCCGACTGGTCGACTCTCCCGGCGCCGGTTGACGCGGCGGGCCCACAGCCCGGGCCCCGGTGCCGTCGGCGGGCGCTCGCGTTCGTGCCGGCTCGCCGCGGGCCGTACGTTGGCGCGGCATGGTCCGACGCCTGGTCCTGCTCCGCCACGGTGAGAGCACGTGGAACCTCGAGAACCTCTTCACCGGCTGGTACGACTGCCCGCTCACGCCCAAGGGCGAGGCGCAGGCGGTCGCCGCCGGCGAGCTGATGGCCGAGAGGGGCCTGCTCCCCGACGTGCTCCACACGTCGGTGCTCGCCCGGGCCATCCGCACCGCCGAGCTGGCCCTCTCCGCCATGGGCCGGTCGTGGGTGCCCGTTCGACGCCACTGGCGGCTCAACGAGCGGCACTACGGCGCCCTGCAGGGCCTCGACAAGCACGTGACGGCCCTCAGGTACGGGGACGAGCAGGTGAAGACCTGGCGTCGGTCGTACGCCACGCCCCCGCCGGCCATGGCGCGCGACGACGAGCGCAACGTCCGCCACGATCCCCGCTACGCCGAGGTGCCGCCCGAGGTGGTCCCCGACACGGAGTGCCTGGCCGACGTCGTGGTGCGCATGCTGCCCTACTGGTACGACGACATCGTGCCGGACCTGCGGCCCGACCGGACCGTCCTGGTGGTCGCCCACGGCAACAGCCTGCGGGCCCTCGTCAAGCACCTCAGCGGGCTCTCCGACGACGAGGTCGTCGAGCTGAACATCCCCACGGGCGAGCCGCTCGTCTACGAGCTCGGCGACGACTACCGCCCCGTCGACGACAGGCGGGTCGAGGACCGCTACCTGCGCCCCGCCGAGGAGGTCCGAGCGGCGGCCGAGGCGGTGGCACGCCAGGCCACCGGTTGACGTGGCCCGCCGGCCGCTCACCGGCCCCGAGAACGCCCCAGCACGTCCTCGAGCCGACGATCCCACCCCGGGGGGTGGGAGGCGCGGATCCGCCCATCGAGACCGGTCCGTCCTGTCGCCCGGACCACCCTCGTGGAGCCGATCCTGCGGTCGTCGCCTCGTCACCGCGCACGGCAGCCTGTGCCGTGCCCGCCCGACCGTCTTGCCTACCCGTCGGTAACCACTATGGGTGGGCCTCCTTGCCCAATCAAGTACCGGATAGGTCTCAGATCGATACCGTTGCGGCATGACGCCTGGTCACCGCGGCCAGGATCGCCCGTCACGGGGGAGGCCCCGTCGTGAACCTCCAGCAGTTGCGCTACGTGGTGGCCACCGCCGAGAAGGGGACGATGACCCGGGCCGCCGCCGAGCTGCACGTCGCCCAGCCGGCGCTGAGCCGCGCCGTGCGGGCCCTCGAGGCGGAGATCGGCGTCCGCGTCTTCGAACGCGAGGGGCGGGGCGTGCGGGTCACCCCCCAGGGGCGCGAGGTCGTGGCCCTGGCCCGGCGCATCCTGGAGGACGCCCACCGCATCGCCAACCTCCGGCGCACCGGCGTCCTCCACGTGGCGACCGTGGTTGGCCAGGCCCGTGAGCTTGGGTCCCCGGCCGTGGCCCGGTACGTGGCGGAGACGGGCGAGCGGGTGGCGCTCGATGTCGTCCCCTCGCCCGAGGACGCCGTCGGCGCCGTGCTGAGCGGGCGCGCCCAGGTCGGCCTGCTCGAGTTGCCCGTCGCCGCCCCCGTGGAGGTCGTGCCACTCGGCTGGCAGGAGATCGTCCTCCTCCACCCCTCGGCGTGGGACCTCGACGACCCCATCGACGCTGCCCAGCTCGACGGCCTCACCCTGCTGACCCCGGAGAGCACCGACAGGCGGCACGACACGGTGTTCCGCAACCTCCGGGCTGCGGGGATCGAGCCCGCCATCGCCGCCGAGGCCAACGACCCAGCTCTGTTGGTCTCGCTCGTCCAGGCCGGGGCAGGCGCCTGGTTCTCCTACGGACGCGAGGCGCAGGAGGCGGTGGCCGGTGGCGCGGCGATGGTGCACATCACGCCGCGACCGCTTCGGGAGATCGGTGCCGTCCACCTCGGCGACCAGCTCCCGGCGACGGCGGCCTTCCTGGACGCTCTACGTGCCGAGGCCGCGGCCATCCTGATCCCGGCAGGTGACCCTCGGCTCGACGGCGCGGCGTGGATCAGCGGCGCCGAGGTGTTCGGCCTCGGTCGGCCGGGACGCCACTGAGCCAGGGCGACCCTCCCCGCCATGGTCGTCGGGGCGGCCGCACGGGCGGCAGCTGACCGGACCGCCGACACCCCGGTCGGAAACGCCGGCGGTCAACCGACGGGCAGGCTCCGCTCCCCGGGAAGGTGGTGGACGCGTGCCCCCCCGGCCACCTGACCGCCGCCCTCGGACCGCTCGAGCAGGTACCCGCGGGACCGAACCGTCCGGATGGCCAGCCGGAGCGGCGCCAGCCGGCGACGGAGGCGCAGGACGTGGACGTCCAGGGCGTTCCGTCCCGGCGAGCCACCGGGCCAGCCGGCGCGCGCCAGGGCGTCACGGGACACCACGGCGCCGAAACGGTCGAGCAGGGCCCGGGTGAGCCGGGCCTCCACCGGGGGCAGCGACACCCAGCGGTCGGCGATCCGCAGGACGCCGTCGCCGTCGAGCACCGGCAGGCCGCCGCCGTCCCCGCCGGTGCGACGGCGCAGGGCCTCGACCCGCACCCGGAGGTCGAGCTCGTCGGCCGGCAGGCGGATCCAGTCCTCGAGCTCGTCAGCGGGGATCGGCGGCGTCCCGGCCTCGACGAGCAGGAGCCGGGGGAGGCCACACCTCCGGAGCTCCTCGCGCCGGTCCTGCTCGGCCGGCCACTGGACGAGTGCCACCTCCACGCTCACGAAAGGTACGGAGCGAGCGTTTCCCGATTGTTTCCGTCACATGAACGGGGTCCGAGGGGATCGTCCACCCCGGTCGGTGCCGCCAGAGGCTACGCACCGTGAGAGCCCAGCGCCGAGGCGGCGCGCCTCACCATAGATCCGTAAGCTGCGGCGCCATGGCACGCGAGGAGTACCTCAACCATCTCGCCTCGGTCCCCCTGTTCTCGGGGTGCACGACGAAGGAGCTTCGGGACATCGCCAAGGCGACCGTCGAGCTCACGCTCGACGAGGGCAAGGAGTTCGTGACCCAGGGCGACATCGGACGCGAGGCGTTCGTGATCGTCGACGGGCGCGCCGAGGTCAGCCGCAACGGCACGGTGGTCGCCGAGCTCGGTCCCGGCGCCTGCGTGGGCGAGATGGCCCTCCTGGACCACGGGCCGCGCACCGCGACGGTGACCGCGAAGACCCCCTTGACCGTGCTGGTGCTGGGACCCCGGGAGTTCTCCGGCCTGCTCGACGACGTCCCCACCCTGACGCACAAGATCATGGCCGTGCTGGCCGCCCGCGTACGGGAGCTGGACTCCAAGACCTACGGCTGAGCTCCTGCCGGCCGGGGCCAACCGTACGTCGGGACCGCGCGGTCACCGGCGACGACGGATCGGCTCCACCACGGCCTCCGACGATTCCGCCCGCCTCGGCGCCGTTCGGTAGGTTCGGGCTCGTGACCAGCGAGGACAGCACTCCGGCGACGCCGACGGGGCGCCGCATCACCGCACCGCAGATCGCCCTGGGCATCGGCGTCGCCTTCGCCGTCGTGACCGCCCTGTCGGGCATCGTCGCCACCGTACTGCAGTGGCACGACGACTCGTCCGTCCAGCGGGAGGTGTTCGGCAACATCCCGGCGGCCTGGAAGGCGGCGTTCTACACGGTCGTCCCCGTCCTCGTGGTGTACGGCGCCGTCCTCTTCTCCCAGCGGGTCCGCAACTGGGAGCGTGGCCAGCCGGACGACCGGTCGACCACGCGGGCCAACCTGCCCCGGCGCCTGGCGGACTTCCGGGCCGGTGTGTACATGCAGACCCTGCTGCGCGACCCGGCGGCCGGGGTCATGCACTCGCTCATCTACTTCGACTTCATCGTCCTCCTGGGCGTCACCACCGTCCTCGAGGTCAACCACCAGCTGCCCGAGGACCTCAAGTTCCTCCACGGTGGCGTGTACAAGGGCTACTCCCTGGTGGGCGACGTGGCGGGTGCCCTGTTCCTCGTCGGGGTCGTGTGGGCCATCGTGCGGCGCTACCTGCAACGCCCGTACAGGATCCGCATCAAGTCCAGGCCCGAGCACGCCGTCATCCTCGGGACCTTCCTGGCCATCGGCGTCACCGGCTTCGGTGCCGAGGCCTACCGCATCGCCCTGGCCGGGCGGCCCGACTTCGAGAAGTGGTCGGTGATCGGCTACTCCCTCGCCGGCCTCGTCGACGGCCACGCCGAGCTGGCCGGGTGGCACCAGGGATGGTGGATCGCCCACGTCGTCTCGTTCATGGTGTTCGTGGTCATCCTGCCGATCACCATGCTGCGCCACATCTTCACGTCGCCGCTGAACATGTACCTGCGCGACCGTGAGCGGCCCAAGGGCGCCATGAAGCCGCTGCCCAACCTGATGGAGACCGAGCTCGAGTCGTTCGGCGCCGCCACGGTCGAGGACTTCACCTGGAAGCAGCTGCTCGACACCGATGCCTGCACCATGTGCGGACGGTGCACGTCGGTGTGCCCGGCCCACGCCACCGGCAAGGCCCTCGACCCCCGTGAGATCGTCCTCAAGACCGGCGAGGTCATGGCCCGTAGCGGCAGCCCGGCCGTGTCGCCCCCCATCGGCGTCGACCCCGAGATCACGGTCTCGTCCTCGTCCGTCTTCGAGAGGATCACCCCCGAGGAGGTGTGGGCCTGCACGTCGTGCAAGGCGTGCGACGAGATCTGCCCGGTCAACATCGAGATCCTCGACAAGATCCTCGACATGCGTCGCTACCTGTCGCTGATGGAGTCGAACTTCCCCACGGAGCTCGGGACCGCCTACCGATCGATGGAGAACTCGGGCAACCCGTGGGGGATGTCCCAGGCCGACCGGGCCGCCTGGACGTCCAAGGTCGAGGGTGTCCCCATCGTGGAGCCCGGCGACGCCCTCGACCACGAGTTCCTCTACTGGGTCGGGTGCGCCGGCAGCTTCGACGACAAGAACCAGAAGGTCACCGTGGCCATGGCCAAGCTGATGCGACGGGCGGGCATCGACTTCGCCATCCTCGGCCCCTCGGAGAACTGCACCGGCGACCCCGCCCGCCGCTCGGGCAACGAGTACATCTTCCAGATGCTCGCCATGCAGAACATCGAGACGCTCGACGGCATGGGCGTCAGGAAGATCGTCACGCAGTGCCCGCACTGCTTCAACACGCTGCAGAACGAGTACCCGCAGCTCGGCGGCCACTACGAGGTCGTCCACCACAGCCAGCTCCTCGAGTGGCTGATCGCCGAGGGCCGCCTCGACATGAGCGATGCCCACCTCGACGAGCGCATCGTCTACCACGACTCCTGCTACCTCGGACGACACAACGACGTGTACCAGTCGCCCCGGCGCGTCATCGGCAGCCTGGCCGGCGTGGAGATCGTCGAGGCCGGTCGCAACGGCACCCGGGGCATGTGCTGCGGCGCCGGCGGGGCCCGCATGTGGATGGAGGAGACCACTGGGAAGAAGGTCAACGACGAGCGCAGCCAGGAGCTCATCGCCACCGGTGCCGGTCGCATCGCCGTCGCCTGCCCCTTCTGCTACATCATGATCGACGACGGCACCAAGGCCGCGGGCAAGGACGAGGACGAGGTCAAGGTGGCCGACATCTCGATGCACCTCCTGGAGGCGCTCGAGAACCGCGACGCCGCTCGGCTGGAGACGCTCAGCGACTGAGCCCGACGGCCGGCGGCACCGCCATCCCTCGGGCCGGAGCGACCGGGCGAGGTGGGGAGCCCCACGCCCCCGCCGGCCGGCTCACCCGCCGGAGGCCGGCACGGCCGGGCACCGGGCGATGGCGACGACCGTCAGCCGCGGTGCGACGGGGACGACAGTCAGCGGTGCGGGGGCGACGACCGGGAGCCGTGTCGTCGCCCCCGGCCGCGCCCGGGGGGTTCGCTCCGTCTACGAGCCCCCCGGGTCTCCCGCCAGGGACCTGAACGTCGACACGGCGTCCGGTCCGAACGGCACGCCGTCGACGGACAGCTCCTCGGCGAGGTCGGCCAGGTCGCGCCGCACGGTCTCGACGGCGCGGTCGAGGCCGTGAGCGGGCATCAGCACGGCGAGCCGCCGGGGTCCCAGGGCGGCGACGGTCTCACCGGCACGGAAGCGGTCGGCCAGGCGCCGACCGGCGACGGACCTCAAGCGCATCTGCTCGGTCGCCGGCATCGGCCCCTCCAAGAGCTGCACGACCACCGCAGCGAAGGTCACCGGGGGAGAGATGGCCAGGGCTCGGCATTGGTCGTGCAGCTCTCGGAGGCGGGCACGGACGTAGCCGGCGCCGACGAGGCCGGTCACCGGATCCGTGCAGCCGGCGCCGGAGGCGGCTGCCCGCTCCGCCGCCCACGCGGCCAGCGCCCGGGCCACGAGCCCGAGGGGATCCGCCAGCTCCCCCCAGGTGCCGCGACCCGACGGCCACGCCAGGCGGACCAGGGCCGCCAGGTCGGCCGCCACTGCCTCGGCGGGATGGCCGGCCCCGGCACGCGCCTGGGCGAAGGCCACGACGGCGAGCTCGACGTCCGTGATCGGCGACCCGCCGTCGAAGGCCGCCACCAGCTCACCGGCTGCCGGGTCGGCCCACTCCCCGAAGGGGAGCGACGTACCCGACGCGGTGTGCCAGCTGTCGATCAGCCCGCCGACCGACCGGTGAGGCGGCCCCGATCGGTCGACGAGCGAGGTGAGGAGGCGCGCGGCACCGTCGGAGCCCGGGTGGGTGGGCACGCGCGGCGTCGACGTCTCCTGCACGCCCCCTGAGAGTCGGTCCACCGCCGATCATGACGCCGTTCCCGAGAACTTCTCGTCGCTCACGCGATGGTGCGCCCGCTCACTTTGCGTCACACTGGCGGTCGCTGCCATGACCATCACCGCCCTCACCGACGCCCAGCTGCTCGACCAGGCACGCCACGGGGACGAGGCGGCGTTCACCGAGCTGTACGTCCGCCACCAGCCGGCCGCCCTCCGGCTGGCCCGCACCTTCGGGCGGCTCGGCGAGCCCGAGGACCTCGTCAACACGTCCTTCGAGCGGGTGCTCGGCGCCGTGCGGCGCAACGGCGGTCCCACCGAGTCGTTCCGTGCCTACCTGTTCGTGACGTTGCGCCGCTACGCCGCCGAGCTGGCCGCCCGGTCGCCGGGCGTGTCCCTCGACGCCGTCCCGGAGCCGATGAGCGCCGCCGCCGACGACCCTGCCCTCGACAGCGCCGATCGAGCCCTCGTCACCCGGGCGTTCGAGTCGCTGCCGGAACGGTGGCAGGCCGTCCTGTGGCACACCGCGGTGGAGGGCCGGCAGCCTCGTGACCTGGCCGACACCCTGGGGGTGTCGGCCAACGCCGCCGCGGCCATGGCCTACCGGGCCCGGGAGAAGCTCCGCCAGGCGTACCTCCAGGCCCACTTGCTGGCGGCACCCGCTCCCGACCACGAGCCGTTCCGCTCCCAGCTGGGGGGCTACGTCCGCGGCGGCCTGTCGCCCCGGGACACGGCCGCCGTCGAGGCCCACCTCCAGGGGTGTGGTTCGTGCCAGGCGCTGGTCGCCGAGCTGGAGGACGTGAACCGGTCCCTGACCCGGGCCCTGGTCCCCCTGTTCCTGACGATGGGTGGCGGCACCCTGGGGGGAGCCTCGGCCGCCGTCGGCGCAGCGGCCGGTGGGAAGGTCGGGTCGGCCGGTCACGGCGGCCTCGTCGCCAAGGTACGAGGCCTGGCGCCCACCGTCGGTAGCACCACCGCCATCGCCGCCGTCGTCGCAGGGTTGGTGGGGATGGCCGCCGTCGTCGCCCGCCAGGACCCCGGCTCCCCCGGCTCGGCGGCGGACGTCGTCGACCTCGGTGGCGACGTGGGTGGCGTCGGTGACGGGACCCGGGGGCGTGGCCACCGGTCGGGCTCGGGCGACGGCTCGCTGTTCGACGGCGAGGACTTCGTGCTCAGCCCCTTCGACGACGACTCGGACGACGCTGCCGTCCCCGGCGGCTCGGCACCCGCCACGTCGCAGCACGACGAGGTCGACGACGAGCTGGCCGGGTCCGAGCCCGGGTCGGGGACGGCACCCGCCGTGGAGGGGTCCGGCCGGGCGCCGGTGCCGACCGTCCCCGCCAGCCCCCCACCCGCTGCTCCCCCTCCCTCGGTACCGCCTCACGGCCCGGATCCCGGCGGCCCTGGTGACCCCGGCGATCCCGGTGCCCCGAGCGGTCCCGGAGGTCCCGGAGGTCCCGGCGACCCTGGCGGTCCCGGAGGTCCCGGCGACCCTGGCGATCCCGGAGGTCCCGGCGGTCCCGGCGAGCCGGGTGGCCCCGGGAGCGAGGAGCCGGCGCCCACCCTCGCCCTCGCCGAGCCGACGTGGACGCCCACCGCCGTGGGGCGGGGCACCCTCGACGTCACCGTGCGCGAGGCGTCGGCAACTCCCGCCACCCCGGCGGGGACGGCGCCCTCACCGGCGACCGTCGACGCCCGGGCCGGCGCCCGGTCCTCGGCCGCGGCCGGTCGTCCCGAAGCGGTCGCGGCGGCCGCCGCACCCGCTCGCGGACCGTTGCGGCTGGAGCTGACGCTGTCGGCGGGCGCGCGACCCCACCCCGAGGCGGCGATGGACGGTCGGTGCGCCCCGGCGGCCCCGCTCACCGGGGCCAGGAGCCTGGTCAGGTGCACGCTCGACCAGCCACCGGCTGGGGGCACCGCCGCCTACCGCTTCGACCTCCAGATCGACGACGACCGGCAGACCGCCGAGGTCGCCCTCTACCGGGGGGAGGACCTCGAGAGCCGGCTCGCCGCCCCGGTCGCCCTGGCGCCGTGGGAGGAGGGCCTCGCCATCTCGGAGGGGCCCACGTGGACGCCACTGACCACGCCGCGGGCCTCCCTGCCGGTCGGGCACCTGGCCACGGCCGTCGCCGCCGGCTCACGGCCCGTCGAGGACGTGACGGTGACGATCGACCTCGACACCGACGCCGCCTTCGCCCCCGCCGAGCTGTTCCCCGGCGCCGTCCCCCCCGAGGTGATCGACCGACTCCCCCTGTCGCCGGCTCAGCGGGCGGCCATCATCGAGCTCCGACGCACGTCGCTGCCACCGGGATGCTCGCTCACCGGGTGGACCCCGTCGACACCGCTCGCCACCTGGCTGGCGATCGTCGTCGGCCGTCCGCCCCTCCCCACCCAGGTGGCGTGCACGCTCGACCTGAGAGCCGCGGCATCCATCCGGCTGGAGGGGATCACCGCCCTCGTCGATCCCCTCTACGGCGACCGCGACGGGATCCTCGAGGCGACGGCGACGGTCCACCTGTCGCTCCCGGGACGGGGTGAGCTCCAGGCCCGGACGGTGCGCCTCGTCCCCGGCGCCGGGATCGGGGGCGGCTGAGGGCACCCCCTCACCCCTCGTCGGCGAAGTTCTCCCAGTACCGGCTGGGTGTCGGCCCCCGCTGCCCCTGGTACTTCGACCCGACGGCCGCGGACCCGTACGGGACGTCGGCGGGCGTGGTCATGCGCAGGAAGCTCACCTGCCCGATCTTCATCCCCGGGTAGAGGGTGATCGGCAGGCTCGCCACGTTCGACAGCTCGAGGGTGATGTGGCCGGAGAACCCGGCGTCGACGAAGCCGGCGGTGTTCGACACGAACACCCCGCCCGATCCCGCCAGGAAGTTCTCGATCTTGCGACCGCCCGGCCGCACCTCGAGGTCGTAGACCACCTCGGTGGTCCCCGTGTCCCGCACGGCGACGACCTCGTCCCACAGGAGACCACCGGCCCCCGGGCACGGAGCTCCGGCACCCCGACGGGCACCGAGCAACAGGAGGTCGCCGGGCAGGTGCCGGCCGACCGTCGGACCGGTGGCCGGGGCGCCGGCGCCGCCGGACCGTCGACCGTCGTCCACGCCCGCCAGGAAGGCGTCGACCAGCGGCACCGGCCATCCCAGCACCGCGGCCGGGACCCTCGGCCGGGGATCGCCCCTCCCGGCCGGCGGCAGGACCGGCTTCGGAAGCGGGACGCCGAGCGACCCGGCGCTCCTGCGGAAGGCGACGCCCAGCCCCGCGAGCACGGCACCGGCACGGTCGAGGACCTCACGGTCAGGGGTCGCCACCACCAGCTCGAGGTCCCGGCGCACGCCGAGGGCGACGCACAGGCCGGCGAGCCACGCCCGCTCGCCGTCCACGCCGAGCCGGGCCGGGAGCGCGACACCGCTGCCCTCCCAGGTGAACCGATCGGCGGTCCCGAGGTCTCCGACGAGGCCGGGCAGGAGGGCAGCCGCCGTGAGAGGCAGGCTGGCGCGCCGCCGGTGGCTGGCGACGGCCTCCGGGCCGGAGAGCCCGGCGAGGGCGAGCGAGCGGGCCGTCCCACCGGGGTCCGACTCGAAACGGGCCGCCACCGACGGTCCCCGCACCGACAGACCGGGAGGGGACGGGTCGGGCAGGAGGTCGGCCAACGCCAGCTCCACCGGCGCCGGTGAGCCGGCAGACCCGGCCGGCGGCGCCGGGACACCCGGCGGGTCGGGTAGCCGGCCGGGGACCGCGACGGCGACGCCGACGCGCAGCGCCCCCGTCCGGACCTTCGCCAGTTCGCCGTGGTCGTCCAGGGTGAACAGGTTGTGCCCGGCCGTGACGCGGACCCGGCGGCCGGAGCGCAGCTCGACCTCGAAGATGCGATCGGGCGGACCCTCGTACCAGCCGGTGACCTGGTGGTAGCCCACCTCGAAGGTGACGGGGTCGAACGCCGCGACCCTGGCCCGCAGCTGCTTCCGCACCAGGTCGTCGATCCGCCGCAGCGCCAGCCGGCCACCCTCCAGCACCAGCACCTCCTCCGACGCCGGCAAGCTCGAGTGGATCAGCAGGCCCAGGCGCCCCAGGCTCGACTTGCCCTCAATGCGGGCCACGAGGTCGTCGGGGACGGTGACCGTCTCGGCGGTCGAGCCCAGCACGAACTCCCCGGGATGGAGGATGAAGGCGTCTCCCTCGTCGATCTCGACGAGCTCGGTGAGGTCGGACAGGTCCTTCTTGACGTCGATGACCGGAGCCGTGTGGTTGAGGAAGACCCGGAACAGCCGGTCGAGCCGCAGGTCCACGGACGAGGGCTGGATGCACGACTCGTCCAGCGGCTCGATGACGATGCGCCCCGCCGCGAGCTCCTCGCGGATGGTGCGGTCCGACAGGATCATCGGGCGCCGACCCTACCCCCCGCCCCGGCGGCCGCTCCGATCGCCACGCACGGGCCGGCGGAGGGAGAGCGGGCCGTGGCCCACGCCGAACCTCGTGGCGAACGTCCGAGCCAGGCCGCCGACCACGGAGCTGCCGCGACGGAACCACGGCGACGCCCCGTCCCGGCCCGCCCCCGGGTCGCCAGCCACGTGAGCGGTCCGGTAGCCTCGCCCGGCCAAGCGGGTGTAGTTCAATGGCAGAACATCAGCTTCCCAAGCTGACAATGCGGGTTCGATTCCCGTCACCCGCTCCACTACGAAGGCCCTGGTCAGCCGGTAGATCCGATGCCCTGGGCCTTCGTCGTTGAGGGCCCGAAGTC